>DATBHH010000056.1:0-43584 GCA_036557525.1 Solirubrobacterales bacterium
CTGCGACGAGTGCATCGACCTCTGCAACGAGATCATCGACGAGGAGCTCTCGCCGCCGGCGGCGGTCGAACTCGAGAACCTTCCCAAACCGCGTGAGATCCACGAGGTCCTGCAGGAGTACGTGGTCGGGCAGGAGGCGGCCAAGCGGGCGCTTTCGGTCGCCGTCTACAACCACTACAAGCGGGTCCAGATGGCTCAGGACGAGGACTCGGACGTCGAGCTGCAGAAGTCGAACATCCTGCTGCTGGGCCCGACCGGCTGCGGAAAGACGCTGCTCGCCCAGACCCTCGCCCGGATCCTCAACGTCCCGTTCGCGATCGCCGACGCGACCGCCCTGACCGAGGCCGGGTACGTCGGCGAGGACGTCGAGAACATTCTCCTCAAGCTGATCCAGGCCGCCGACTACGACGTCAAGAAGGCGGAAACGGGGATCATCTACATCGACGAGATCGACAAGATCGCGCGCAAAGCCGACAACCCGTCGATCACCC
Source organism: Solirubrobacterales bacterium (assembly GCA_036557525.1). Classification (GTDB taxonomy): domain Bacteria; phylum Actinomycetota; class Thermoleophilia; order Solirubrobacterales; family 70-9; genus VRUE01. Next base: position 492 of record DATBHH010000056.1, read on the forward strand.
GCGACGTCTCCGGCGAAGGCGTCCAGCAGGCCCTCCTCAAGATCCTCGAGGGGACGACCGCGTCGGTCCCGCCGCAGGGCGGCCGCAAGCACCCCCACCAGGAGTTCCTGACGATCGACACGACGAACATCCTCTTCGTCTGCGGCGGCTCGTTCGCCGAGCTCGACAAGGTGATCGAGCGCCGGGTCGACCAGCGTGGGGTCGGCTTCGGGGCGGCGATCGTCTCACACGACTTCGAGGACAGCGGCGAGTGGTTCGAGCAGGTGTTGCCCGAGGACCTGATCGAATACGGCCTGATCCCCGAGTTCATCGGCCGGCTCCCGGTCGTCGCCGCGATCCACCAGCTGACCCGCGACGACCTGATCACGATCCTGACCGAGCCCAAGCACGCCCTGACTCGCCAGTTCCAGCGCTTCTTCGAGTTCGACGACATCGAGCTCGTCTTCGCCGAGGACAGCCTCGAGGCGATCGCCGACCGCGCCCTCGAGCGCGAGACCGGCGCCCGCGGACTGCGGTCGATCCTCGAGGAGACCCTGCTGGACGTCCAGTTCGAGCTTCCGTCGCGCCGCGACGTGACCAAGTGCGTGGTAACCAAGGAGACGATCGCCAACGGCCGCCGGCCGACCCTCGTCACCGAGGCCGCGCAGCAGGACATCGGGCCAACCGACGAAGAGAATCTCAGCGAGGAAACTGCGTAGGGAGGCTCGGGGGACACTCTCCCGAGCAAAAGCCGTGGAGGCTCGGTCGAGCGTCCCCCGACCCTCCTTCACGGTTGGGGGGTCACTCTCCCGAGCAAAAGCCGTGGAGGCTCGGTCGAGCGTCCCCCGACCCTCCTTCACGGTTGGCCCGTGCGAGTCCCAGCTCGGGGGCCCGACGCTCCATGCGGAAGTAGCTATCTAGACTCGCGAGCCGTGGATGCTGAGCGACGATCGCAGCTGGAGGCGCGGACCAGGTACGAGCCGGCCGAGGTCGAGCGGCGGGTGTTCGCCGAATGGTTCGAGGCGGGCTATTTCCACCCCGAGGCGGAGGGGTCGCCGGAGGAGAACTTCTCGGTCGCGATCCCGCCTCCGAACGTCACCGGGGCCCTGCACATGGGGCACGCGCTGAACGGGTCGATGCAGGACACGCTGGTGCGAATGAACCGGATGCGCGGCCGCAACACGCTCTGGATCCTCGGCACCGACCACGCAGGGATCGCGACCCAGGCGGTGGTTGAGAAAATGCTCCGCGCCGAGGGCACCTCGCGGCAGGAGCTCGGCCGCGAGGCCTTCGTCGAGCGGGTCTGGGCCTGGAAAGAGGAGTACGGCGCCCAGATCGTCGAGCAGTACAAGCGGCTGGGCGCCTCCTGCGACTACGAGCGAGAGCGGTTCACCCTCGACGACGGGTACTTGAAGGCCGTCTACCGGGTCTTCAAGCAGCTCTTCGACAAGGGGTACATCTACCGCGACGACTACATGGTCAACTGGGACCCTGGGACCCACTCGGCGATCTCCGACCTCGAGGTCGAGAACCGCGAGGTCGAGGATGTCCTCTACTCGATCGATTACCCGGTCGAGGGGTCCGACCGGGTGCTGACGGTGGCGACGGTCCGCCCGGAGACGATGCTCGCCGACACCGCCGTCGCGGTGAACCCCGGCGACGAGCGCTACACCGACCTGGTCGGCGGCTACTGCGTCCTGCCGCTGGTCGGGCGGCGGCTGCCGATCATCGCCGACGGCTACGTCGATCCCGAGTTCGGGACCGGGGCGCTGAAGATCACCCCCGGCCACGACGTCAACGACTTCGAGATCGGGCGCTCCCACGGCCTCGACGAGATCGGCGTCATCGGGCCCGACGGCCGGATGACCGACGACGCGGGCGAGCGCTTTGCCGGCCTCACCATCGATCAGGCCCGCGAAGCCGTCGTCGCTGCGCTTCGCGAGGGGGGCCTGATCCGGTCCGAGGAGCCCTACGCGCACTCGGTTCCGTACTCGCACCGCTCCGGCGAGCGGATCGAGCCGTTGATCTCGCTGCAGTGGTTCTGCCGGATGGACGAGCTGGCGGCGCCCGCGATCCAGGCCGTCGAGAGCGACGAAGTCCGGATCGTCCCGCCGCAGTGGAAGCGCGTCTACCTCGACTGGATGCGGGAGATCCGGCCCTGGTGCATCTCGCGCCAGCTCTGGTGGGGCCACCGGATTCCGGTCTGGTACTGCGACGCCTGCGGTGCCAATCCAAGGGCGGCCGAGGAGCCGCCGGAGCGCTGCGGCGCATGCGGCGGCGAGCTGCGCCAGGAGGAGGACGTCCTCGACACCTGGTTCAGCTCGGCGATCTGGCCGTTCGCGACGCTGGGCTGGCCCGAGAAGACGCCCGAGCTGCGTGCCTTCTACCCGACCAGCTTCCTCACCACCGCCCGCGAGATCCTCTTCCTCTGGGTGGCGCGGATGATCATGATGGGGATCGAGTTCCCCGGCGACATCCCGTTCCGCGACGTCTACGTCCACTCGGTTATCCAGGCCCGCGACGGGAGGCGGATGTCGAAGAGCCTCGGGACCGGGATCGACCCGCTGGAGGAGATCGACCGCCACGGCGCCGACGCCCTTCGCTTCGGGCTGCTGGCGATGTCCTCGACCCAGGACGTCCGCTTCTCCGACGCCAAGGTCGAGCAGGGGGCGGACCTCGCGAACAAGCTCTGGAACGCCTCGCGACTGATCCTGCTGAATGTGAAATTCAAGCAGGATCAGTCGCACACAAATTCCGCGCAGGACCAAGTTCCTGCGCGGGTTTCGCCAGGGACGACGGAGCCCCGGCCCGAGACTCCGGAGGATCGGTGGATCCTGTCGAGGTTGGAGCGGACGATCACCTCGGTCACGGAGAAGCTCGAGGCGTACGACTTCGCCCATGCCGCCCAGGAGGCCTACGCGTTCTTCTGGTCGGAGCTATGCGACTGGTACCTGGAGATGGTCAAGCCCCGCCTCTACGAAGGCGACGAGGCTGCGTCGGCCAACCTGCTCTGGGCGCTGGAGCGCGTCCTCGCGTTGCTGCACCCGATGATGCCGTTCGTCACAGAGGAGGTCTGGTCGTTCCATCCGGCCCGCCGCGGCCACCTCGCGGTGCATGGATTTCCCGAGGCCGACCGGTCGCTGATCGACGTCGAGGCCGAGGAAGAGGTCTCGGCGGGCATCGAGCTGACCCGACGGCTGCGCGCCTGGCGCGACCTGGTCGAGGCGCCGGCGGCGACGATCCTGCCGGCGCGGGCCGAGGGAGTCGAGCCGCGGGAGTTCGTCGGCCGCCTCGCCCGGTTCGCCTTCGAGGAGAATGGCGGGACGCCGGTTGCGGCGGTCGGGCCGGTCAGCGTCCTCGCCTCCGAGGCGATCGATGCCGACGCCGTTCGAGCCCGCGTCGAGGCGCGGCGCGAGGAGCTGCGGTCGGAGGTCGCGCGGGCCGAGGGCAAACTCGCCAACGAGCGCTTCGTCGCCAACGCCCCGCCCGAGGTCGTCGCCGAGGAGCGCGAGAAGCTCGAGCGCTACGGCGCAGAGCTGAAGGGGCTGTCCGAATAGCGGCGACCGACCCCGAGGGTTACCTCGACTCGCTCGAGCCGATCGGATGGAGGCTCGGGCTCGAGCGGATGCACCGGCTGAACGCCCTGCTGGGGATGCCGCAGCATCGCTTCGGCTCGATCCACGTCGTCGGCACCAACGGAAAGTCGTCGGTGTCGCGGATGACGGCGGCGATTCTCGACGCCCATTCCGTCGCCGCGGGGGCGATGGTCTCGCCGCACCTCGAACGCTGGTCGGAGCGGATCGTGATCCGCGGCGCCGAGATCGGCCCCGATGCGTTCGCCGCGGCGGTCGGCCGCGCCGCCGAGGCCGCCGAGGTCGTCGGCCGGAGCCTCGGCGAAGACGTGACCCAGTTCGAGGTCGCGACCGCCGCCGGCTTCCTCGCGCTGGCCGCCGCCCGGGTCGGCGTCGGGGTCGTCGAGGCCGGGCTCGGGGGCAGGCTCGACGCGACCAACACGATCCCGTCGCGGGTCACGGTGCTGACATCGGTCGGCCTCGACCACACCGAGTGGCTGGGCGACACCGAAGAGAAGATCGCCGCCGAGAAGCTCGCCGTCCTGCGCGATCACTCGACCCTGGTGCTGGGCCGGGTCTCCGCCCCGGTGCGGGAGCTCGCCGAGCGAACCGCGGCGGAGCGCGGGGCGAGTTTCGTCCAGGCCCCCGAGGACCCCGGCGAGGGGATCGGGCTCCGCGCCCGCGGGCAATTTCAACGCCGCAACCTGGCGCTCGCCCGCACCGCCGCCGAAGCCTTCCACGGCCCGCTCGACCCCGAGGTCGTCGCCGCGGTCGCGGCCGGGGTGACGGTCCCGGGCCGGCTCGAACTGGTCGCCGAGGAGCCGCCGACCTACCTCGACGCCGCACACAACGTCGACGCGGCGGTCGCGCTCGCCGAGGCGCTTCCGGAGGTGGTCGGGTCCGGACCGGTCACGGCCTGCCTGGCGATGCTCTCCGACAAGGACGCCGCCGGGACGATCGCTGCGCTGGCACCGGTGCTCGAGCGGGTCGTCTGCACGGAGATCCCGGCCGAGACGCTTCACTCGCAGGGCCGGCCCGGGGCGAGCGCCCACCCGGCGGCCGCGCTCGCCTCGTTCGCGCGCGCCGAGGGTCTCGAGGCGGAGGTGGAGCCGCGCCTGGACGAAGCGCTGGCCCGGGCGCGGGAGCTGGCGGAGGCGGAGGGCGGGACCCTCCTCGTCACCGGCTCTCATTACCTCCTGGCACCGGCCCGATCCGCGCTCGCCGCCTGACACAGATCCCTCTTCCGGTTGTGGCCGGACTGGGCTTTGCGGCGTTCGGGTACGGCGGGGGCCCGGGGGGGAGGAGCCACCAGTCGGGGCAAGAGGGGTCGAAAGGAGGATCGTCGGCCTTCCCGATGTGGGACCTCCCGTTCAGGGACGGCCAGATCGTGAGCCGGGTAACGTCGCTTCCAGTGCGCGAATCCGTGAAAGTCCGGAATCTCGACAAGAGCATCCGGGCACTGCATCGCGGCATGACGGTGAAGGAAGTCGAAGCGGCTCCCGGCACGCCCCGCGATCACGAGATCGAGGTTGGCGGCGAAGAAATCGAGAGTCTCTGGTACCGGTGCTGGGGATTGGATTTCGCCGGCGGTCGACTGGACACGAGAACGAGGTACTGAGCAGAACGTGCGACCATTCACGCGTGATTCCGCATGAGTTCTAAGAGCGCCGGCAGCGAACTGCTTTCGATGATGGCCCTGGTCGCCGCCGTGGTCGCGGCGGTGATCCTGATCTTCTTCGGCCTCGGTTTCCTCTTCGGCAGGCTGTTTCTTTAGCTTTGGACAGGGTTAGCTGCGGCTGCGGCGAAGTAGACTCACCGCCCCCTCAGGCGAGTTCTCGATCATGACTCCAGCGATTTTCGGCATCGACAACGACGGCCTCAACCTGGTCGTGAATCTGTTCATCCTGATGCTGGTCGTCGTCTGGCTGGCGTTGATCGTCTTCACCTACCTCGACGCCCGCCGCCGGGTCTCCGATCCCTTCCTCGTCGCCTGCGCGACGGTCGCCGCCTTCATTCCCTACATCGGCACCGCCGTCTACGCGATCCTGCGGCCGCCGGAGTTCCTCGAAGACGCGCACGAGCGTGAGCTCGAGATCAAGGCCGCCGAGCTTCGGGTGCGCCAGCTGGAGGAGAGCTCCTGCCCGCAGTGCGAATTCCCGATCGAGCGCAGCTATCTCCGATGTCCGCGCTGCCAGCGCCGCCTCAAGAACCCGTGCGCGAACTGCGGAAAGCCGGTCGATCCGCGCTGGTCCCTGTGCCCCTATTGCGAGGCGCCGGTTCGTTCCCGCGAGCGGGCTGCGAAACGCTCGACGCCCCAACGCCCGCCCGCGGCGCGGCGCAAGAAAGCGCCGCCTGCGAAAGAGCCCGCGGCCGGCGCCGGCCAGGGGCCGCCGACCCAGCAACGAACGCAAAGGAGCCCAGAACGTGAGCCGGACCCTGATCCTCGTCAAGCCTGACGCCTTCGAGCGCAGCCTGACCGGCGAGGCGATCGCGCGTTTCGAGCGCAAGGGGCTGCGGATCAGGGCGCTGAAGCTGATGGAGGCGGACGAGGAGACCGCAAACGTCCATTACGCTGAGCACGCGGAGAAGCCGTTCTTCGGCGAGCTCGTCTCGTTCATCACCGGCGGTCCGCTGGTCGCGATGGTCCTCGAGGGGGCCGAAGCCGTCCCCGCGGCGCGCCAGGTGATCGGCGCGACCAACCCGGTCGAGGCCGCACCGGGCTCGATCCGCGGCGACTTCGCCCTCGAGGTGACCTACAACATGGTGCACGGGTCCGACTCCGACGAGTCGGCGGAGCGCGAGATCGGGATCTGGTTCCCAGAGCTGTCCTGAAGGTCACGCTCGCATCGGGCTCTCCGCAGCGCCGCGAGATCCTCGAGAAGCTGGGGGTCTCGTTCGAGGTCGTGGTCCCAGGAATCGAGGAGCTGGCCGGGGGTGAGCCCGACCAGGAGGTGGTCGAGAACGCCCGCCGCAAGGCGCGCGCGGTCGGCGCCGACGGGCTGGTGATCGCCTGCGACACCGACGTCGCGATCGACGGCCGCGCGCTCGGCAAGCCGGCCGACGCCGAGGCCGCCCGCGGCTATCTCGACCTCCTGTCGGGACGTGTGCACGAGGTCATCAGCGGTCTCGTCGTGGTCGCCGGTGGCGAGGAGCGCTCGGGCCTGGAGCGGACCGCGGTCGAGTTCCGCGAGCTCGACGACGCCGAGAAGCGGCGCTACGTCGAGTTCGGCGAGTGGCGGGGGCGCTCGGGCGGGTATGCGATCCAGACGCTGGGCTCGACCTTGGTCGCGCGGATCGAGGGAAGCGTCTCGAACGTGGTCGGCCTGCCGGTCGGGCTGCTGCTCGAGCTGGCGCCGGAATTGTTTCGACGCCGCTGACTAGCAGGGCATTTAAGAAGCATCTGGGATGATTGCGCGAAGCTTCATCCTCACCGAATGGGTCTCTTCAGCAATCTCACCGGTCTAGGTGGCCGCGACATGGCCGTCGATCTCGGCACCGCCAACACCCTCGTCTACGTGCGCGGCCGCGGCATCGTGCTCTCCGAGCCCTCGGTCGTCGCGATCGACTCTCGCAACGGTCAGGTCCACGCGGTCGGGGTCGAAGCGAAGCGGATGCTGGGGCGGACGCCGGGGACGATCACCGCGATCCGACCGCTGAAGGACGGGGTGATCGCCGATTTCGACGTCACCGAGCAGATGCTCCGGCACTTCATCAAGCGGGTCCACTCGAACCGCTTCGCCCACCCGCGGGTCGTCGTCTGCGTCCCGTCCGGAGTGACCGGGGTCGAGAAGAGGGCGGTCGAGGAGGCCTGTCTCTCGGCCGGGGCGCGGAAGGCGTTCCTGATCGAGGAGCCGATGGCGGCGGCGATCGGCGCCGGCCTCCCGGTCGCCGAGCCAACCGGCTCGATGATCGTCGACGTCGGCGGGGGCACGACCGAGGTCGCCGTCATCTCGCTCGGCGGGATCGTCGTCTCGCAATCGATCAGGGTCGGGGGAGACGAGCTCGACGAGGCGATCGTCCAGCACTGCAAACAGAACTACAAACTGGCGATCGGGAGCCAGACTGCCGAGGAGGTCAAGCTCGAGGCCGGCTCGGCCTCGCCGCTCGCCGAGGAGGTCGACGTCGAGATCCGAGGCCGTGATCTCGTCTCCGGCCTCCCGAAGACGATCACCCTCGGCTCGGCCGAGGTCCGCGAGGCTCTCGACGAACCGGTCAGCCACATCGTCGACGCGGTCAAGGACACGCTCGATCGGACGCCGCCCGAGCTCGCCGGCGACATCATGGACAGGGGAATCACCCTCGCAGGTGGCGGCGCCCTCCTGCAAGGACTCGAACAGCGCCTTCGCGACGAGTGCCAGATGCCGTGCCAACTGGCAGAGTCACCGCTCACGTGCGTGGCGGTAGGCTCGGGCATCTCGTTGGAGGAGTTCGAGGCGATCCACCGCGCCAGCAAGATGAACTCCGGTGCGGCTCGCTATGCATAGCGGCCGGCCAAAATCAACGGATTTAAGGCTTCTTCGTGTATCGCAAGCAAGTACGCCGCCGTAGGGCGGTTCTGACGCTTCTCATCCTTGGCTCCTTCCTGCTCCTGACGATCTCCTACGGGCGAGGCTCGGGCAGCATCCAGGACGGCGTCAGCACGATCTTCAGTCCGCTCGAGAAGGTCGCCGACCGGGCCCTGAAGCCCGCCCGCGACCTCGTCGACTGGTTCGACAAGACCTTCGAAGCGCGCGGCGAAAACAGCCGCCTCTCGGAAGAACTCGAACAGGCCCGGACCGAGGCGGTGGCGGGCCAGGAGGCAATCCAGGAAAACTCCCAGCTGCGCAAGCTGCTCGAACTCGACCGCGACCCGGTCATCGCGACCTCTCCGTTCGACCCCGTGACGGGCCGGGTCATCGCCCGCTCGCCGACGGTCTGGCACTCGTCGGTGACGATCGACCTCGGCAGCGGCGACGGCGTCGTCCTCGACGATCCGGTGATCAGCGGCGACGGCCTGGCCGGCGAGATCTCGGCGGTGCAGCCGAACTCCTCCCAGGTCCAGCTGATCAGCGATCACGCGAGCGCGGTGTCGGGCAAGGTGCTCCCGCTCGGAGTCCAGGGGGTGGTCCGGCCCTCGGTCGGCGATCCCGAGGATCTCGTCCTCGACTTCATCAACTCCTCGAAGCGGGTCTCGGTCGGCCAGACCGTGGTTACATCGGGCTGGCGGGCTCAGGGCCTCGCCTCGTTGTTCCCTCCGGGGATCCCGATCGGCGAGGTCACCAAGGCCTCGGTTCTCGAGCAGGAGGCAAGCCAGCAGGTGCACCTGCGACCATTTGCCGACCTGGCAAACCTAGACATGGTGCAGGTGCTGACCGGGGGGCCCAGATAGTGAGTGCGGAGCGAGCAAGCGTCCATCTGTGGTTCTTCGCGCCGCGAGCGAAGCGCGAAGCATTGTCATGATCATCACGCCGAAGATCCTTGCCCGCCTCGTCGTAATTGCGATCCTTGTCGTGCTGCTCCAGCTTTCCTTCTTCTCCCGCGTGACGCTCCTTCAAACCAGCCCCGACATCCTGCCGGCGTTCGTCGTCGTGCTCGGTCTGCTCGGCGGCAGCATGTCGGGCGCGGTGACCGGGTTCTCGGTGGGCTTCCTCGTCGATTGCCTGGTCGCCGGCACGCTTGGGGTCACCTCGCTCGTCCTGCTCGGGGTCGGGTATGTCGCCGGGCTGTTTCGCGAAAGGTTCGAAATCCACAGCTCGCTGGTCCCGCCTCTGCTCTGCATGCTCCTGACCCTGGCCGCCGAGGTCGGCTTCGCGCTCGTCGAACTGACGCTCGGCATCGATGCCCCGATCAGCGACCTGGTCCTGCGCGACATGGCGCTGAAGGGCATCTACGCCTTCTTCCTCGGCTGGCCGCTCTACTACGGGATGCGCCTCGCCCTGCGCGCGGCGCTGGTCGACGAGCCGCGGGTCGAGCGCCGACGCCAGCCGACGGTGCTGGGAGTGCGTTAGCCGCGATGCGGAGCGAGCGTGACAGTCTGATCATGCCCGAGCGGAGCATCGCGAGCGAGGTGTCGTAGCGATGTACCTGCGCTCGGACGAACGCGGACCGGAGATGAACAACCGCCTCGCGGTGCGGTTGGCGCTGTTCGGCGCCATCGCCCTCGCGCTATTCGTGGTGCTCTTCTTCCGGCTCTGGTTCCTGCAGATCCTGAACGGCAAGGAATATCTCGCCGAGGCGAGGAACAACAGGACACGGGAGTTCCGGGTCAGCGCCCCGCGCGGCTCGATCCTCGACAGCAGCGGCGAAGTGCTGGTCGACAACCGAACCAGCCTCGCGCTGCAGATCGACCCCAACAAGCTGCCGCCGGAACTGAAGCGGCGCCGGGCCGAGTTCGCCGGGCTTGCGGAATTGACCCATTCGACCCCGCACCGGGTGCGGAAGATGATCCACGAAGGAGTGGTGACCTCACCGGGGGCGCCGGTGACGTTGCGAAGGGACGTCGGCCACTACCTCGTCTACTACATGCAGGAGAACCAGCGCTTGTTCCCAGGGGTCACCGTGCAACGCGTGTTCGTCCGCAACTACCCGGACGGGAGCCTGGCGGCCCACATCCTCGGCCAGGTCGGAGAGATCACCGAAGAACAGCTGAAGGAACGGCAGTACAGGGGGCTCGAGCCGGGCGACGAGATCGGCCAGGACGGCGTCGAGTACACCTACGACCGCTATCTGCGCGGCAAACCGGGGCTGACGAAGATCCAGGTTGACGCGTTCGGCCAGCCGACCCCGAACGGGCAGCTTCTCTCGCAGCCGCCGGTCCCCGGCGACAACCTGAAGCTCTCGATCGACAAGCCGGTCCAGGAAGCGGGCGAAGCGGCGATGTCGTCGACCGGGCTCCGGGGCGGCTTCGTCACGATGAACGTCCACAGCGGCGAAATCATCGCGATGGGCTCCTACCCGACCTACGAACCCGCGGTATTCACCAGACCGATGACCCAGGAGCAGGTGAACGCCCTGTACAGGGACGAAATCCTGGCGCCGCTCACCGACCGCGCGATCGCCGGCCTCTATCCGACCGGGTCGACCTTCAAGCCGATCACCGCGATCGCGGCGCTCGAAGGCGGGTTCCTGACCCCGGAAGAGGTGATCTACGACCCGGGCGAGCTGGTCGTCGGCGAACAGGTCTTCACCAACGCCGGCGAAGCCGCCAACGGCTCGGTCAGCCTGGTCTCGGCGCTGGAAGTCTCATCCGACGTCTTCTTCTACACGCTCGGCCTGCGGATGTGGGATTCGGGCGAACTCCAGCACTGGGCCCACGAGCTCGGGATCGGGAGACCGAGCGGGATCGACCTGCCCGGCGCCGCCGAAGGCCTCCTGCCTTCCGAACACTGGCGCGATCAGCTCTACAAGGAAGGCGAAACCGACCGGCCGTGGTCGGCCGGCGACAACGTCCAGCTCGCGACCGGCCAGGGCGACCTCCAGACCAACCCGCTGCAGATGGCGATCGCCTACGCGGCGATAGCCAATGGCGGGACCGTCGTCACCCCGCATGTCGGCCTTCAGGTCGACGACGCGGCCGGGCGGGTGCTGAGGGAATTCGACCCCAAGCCGCGGCGCCACGTGAAGATCGACGCGACCTACCGCGAAGACATCCTCGAAGGACTCCATGACGCCGCCCAGGGTGGCGGCGGCACCTCGTGCCAGGTCTTCTGCAATTTCCCGATCCCTGTGGCCGGCAAGACCGGGACCGCCCAGCGGCCGCCCTATCCAGACCAGTCCTGGTACGGGATCCTGGCGCCCTACCCGGACCCGCAATACATCACCTTCGTGACGATGGAGGAAGGCGGGTTCGGCGTCGAAGCGGCAGCGCCGGCCGCGAGGCGGATTCTGGAAGCATTGTTCGCGAAGGAGCTCTCCGAAGGCTCTTCCGGTTCCGAAAGCGAAGAAGGTTGATGTACGCGACCAAAGCCCGCCGCGCCCGTCCGGAGCCGTTCGCGGTCCGGCCGGGGATAGCCGAGCGCCTCGGGCTGCCGTACATGGACTTCTCGCTCGGGTTGGCCGCGATCGCGCTCGCCGCGATCTCGATCTACACGCTCGCGCACGCGACCGCCCACGACGTCCCCGGCAATCCCGGCTACTACAGCGATCGCCAGGCCCTCTACGCGGTCCTCGGCCTGGTCGGGATGTACCTTCTGTCGCGGATCGACTACTCGCGGTTCCGCGAGGTGCGGGTCGGCATCTACACCCTGCTCTGCGCGAGCGTCTCGCTGGTCCTCGTCTTCGGCTTCGCCGCCCGCGGCTCGCGCCGCTCCTTCGACCTTCCCTTCTTCAGCTTCCAGCCATCGGAGCTCGGCAAGCTCCTGCTCGTGCTTGCGCTTGCCGGATTCGTCATTGATGGCGCCAGGCGGGGCTCGCCGTGGCAGCGCACCGTGCGCTACCTCTGTCTCGGCCTCGCTCCGGCTGCTCTGGTTTTCCTGCAGCCGGACCTCGGCACCTCACTGGTGTTCGGGGTGATCACCCTCGCCGTGATGTACGTGGGGGGCGTCCGCTGGACGCACCTTGCAGCCATCGTCGGCGTGCTGGCGGTCGCCGTCGCATTCGTCCTCGTCGGTGCTCCCAAGCTCGGGATGCCGATCCTCAAGGGGTACCAGCAACAGAGGCTGACCTCGTTCTTCCATCCCAGCGAGGACCCCAGCGACGCCGGCTACCAGCAAGATCAGGCGCGGATCGCCATCGGCGCCGGTCAGGAGACCGGCCGTGGCAACAGCGCCACACAGACGCGGCTCGATTTCGTGCCCGAGCGGCACACCGACTTCATCTTTGCGGTGATCGGTGAGCGCTACGGGTTCGCCGGCGCCGCGTTGGTCCTGTCCCTATACGCCCTGCTGATCTGGCGGGCGCTGCGGATCGTGACGCTCTCGAAGAACTCGTATGGAGTCCTCGTGGCCGGCGGAGTCGCCGCCATGCTCCTCTTCCAGGTCTTCGTCAACGTGGGGATGAACCTCGGGATCATGCCGATCACCGGGGTCACCCTGCCACTCCTGAGCTATGGAGGATCGTCCGTAGTCGCGACCTTCCTCGCGGTGGGAGTGCTGCAGAGCATTCACGTCCAAGCGCGCCTCAGTCAGAAAGGCAGGTTCGCCTGGTGACCCGATCGGGAGCCGGCGATGCGTACCTACTGAACTGAGTCAAAGGAAATGAAAAAAACAATTCTGGTGTCCGCCGATCGCGGCGAGACACGCGTCGCCGTCCTCGAGTCGAAGACCAAGGGCGGCAAACCCAACATCGCGGAGCTCTACATCGAGCGCCGCGGCCGGCGCTCGATCGTCGGCAACATCTACAAGGGCAAGGTCGACAACGTCCTGGCCGGTATGGAGGCGGCGTTCGTCGACATCGGGCTCGAGCGGAACGGATTCCTCCACGTCGACGAGATCGTCCTCCCCGGCGGCGAGCAGGTCCCGCGGCGCGGCCGCGGCAGCGGCCGGCGCATCACCGAGATGCTCAAGTCCGGCCAGGAGATCATCGTCCAGGTCGTCAAGGACCCGCTGAAGTCGAAAGGGGCCCGGCTCTCGATGAACGTATCGATCGCCGGCCGTTACCTGGTCTACGCGCCGCAGGGGAGCGGCGTCGGCGTCAGCCGCAGGCTGTCCGAATCCGAGCGCGACCGCCTGCGCCGGATGGTCGATCGCACCTACAAGGGCCCCGGCGGGCTGATCGTCCGCACCGCGGCCCACGGGGCGAAGAAATCCGACTTCGTGCGGGAGATCGGGTACCTGCACAAACTGAACGAGGTGCTGGAGCGCCGTTCCGCCCAGACCAAGGCCCCGGGCCTCGTCTTCCAGGAGGCCGACCTCTCGGTACGCGTCCTCCGCGACGTCTTCCTCAGCGATTTCGAAGCGGCGATCATCGACTCGCCGAAGCAGTTCGAACGCGTCACCGGGTTCTTCCAGCGGACCGCGCCGGAGCTGGTCGAGAAGGTCGAGCTCTACGAGGGGCGCAAGCCGCTGCTCGAGAAATGGGGCGTCGACAAGGAGATCGAGTCGACCCTCGAGAAGCGGGTCGACCTCCCGTCCGGGGGCTACCTCGTGATCGACTACGCCGAGGCGCTGACGGTGATCGACGTCAACAGCGGCAGCTTCACCGGCCGCGGCAAAGGCGGGCTGGAGGAGACGATCACCCGGGTCAACACCGAGGCTGCCGAGGAGGTGGTCCGCCAGCTGCGGCTGCGCGACATCGGCGGGATCATCGTCATCGACTTCATCGACATGGCGCGGGCGAAAAACCGCGACAAAGTGCTGAAAACGCTGCGCAAAGCGCTCGACGCGGACAAGTCGAAGAGCTATGTGGTCGAGGTCTCGCCGCTCGGCCTGGTCGAGATGACGCGCCAGAACATCACCGACGGCGTCCGTGAGATCCTCACCGTCCCGTGCCCGACCTGTGACGGCGAGGGCGTCGTCCTCTCGGCCGAGACGGTGGCGCTCGAGGGCCTGCGGAAGATGCGCGAGATCGCCGCCGAGGACGGCGACGCGTTCCTGTTGCGTGTCAATCCGAAGGTCGCCGCCGAGCTGATGAGCCGCGACAGCGGCCTCGCAGAGCTCGAGGGCGAAACCGGGAAGCAGTTCCACTTCGAGGGCGGCGACGCTCTGCCGATCGACACCTTCGACCTGGTCGAATCGGGAACCGTCGAGGAGATCGAGGAGCGGGCGCTGCCGTTCAAGGTCGGCGAGGAGGTGCTGGTGAAGATCGAGGAGCCGCACATGTACAACCCGGATGACGCGGTCGCGCGGATCGACTCCTACATCGTCAGCGTCAGCGGCGGCGGCCCGTTCGTCGGCGAGCGGAAACTGGTCAGGATCGAGAGCGTCGAGCGCTCGGCCGCGGTCGCCTCGCTGCCGGACGGCGGCGCCCACTCGAACGGCGCCGGGGGCGAGGGAGACGGCTCCCAGCTAGAATCCTCCGCCTCGCGCAGTAGCCGTCGTGGCCGCCGTGGCGGTCGCGGTCGGTCGCGCTCCAGCTAGACGACGAGCGGCAAGGACGAATGAGCACCTACGCGGTCATAGAGAGCGGTGGCAAGCAGTACCGGGTCGAGAAGGGGACTTCCGTGCTGGTCGATCGGCTCAGCGCCAAGGAGGGCGACAAGGTCGCCCTCCGCCCGCTCATGTTCCGCGACAAGGAGGTCATCGCAGAGCCGAAGGAGCTCGACAAGGTCAAGGTCGAGGCGACCGTCGCCGAGCACCTGCGCGGGCCGAAGGTGAAGGTCTTCAAATACAAGCCGAAGAAGGGCTACCGCCGCCGCGCCGGACACCGCTCGGAGCTGACCCGGCTCGAGGTGACCGAGCTGAAACTGATGGCGAGAAAACCGGCGGCGGAGAAAAAAGAGAAAGCGGCGAAAAAACCCGCGGCGAAAAAAACCCCTGCTAAAAAGGACGACTGATGGCGCACAAGAAAGGACTTGGATCAAGCCGAAACGGCCGCGACTCGAACCCGAAGATGCTCGGGGTCAAGGTCTTCGCCGGCCAGCGGGTCTCGGGCGGCGAGATCATCGTCCGCCAGCGAGGCACCCGCTTCCGTTCCGGCGAGGGGACCGGGCTCGGGCGCGATCACACGATCTTCGCCACCCGCGAGGGGACCGTCGCGTTTCGGCCCTCACGTCGGGGCCGCACGATCTCGGTCCTGGACGACTCCCAGTAGCCAGCGGGCTTCGCCGGTAGCGCCGCGCTCGGGTAGGGGCACCGCCCCCTCCCATCACAGAGCTCGGCAGGCCCGTTCGTGCGAGCTGGGTGGGTCAGTGGACGCAGGCTCTTCGCGCCGCGGCGCGCTTCTTGCGGACATCGGCGGTTGCTCTTCGGACTGCCTTCCGCGCCTTCGCGGTTGGCGGCTGCGTCGATCGCAGCCTCCGCCTCAGGCTTGCCGCCTTCGCCCGCGCCCGGACCAGCGCCGCCCGGGTGGTTGCGCATCGGTCGGTGACGGGGGGCACCGGCTCCGGGGTTCCGGGAGTCGCGCTCGGGGTGGCTGACGGCGATTCCGTCGGGGGCGGCGGCGGTTCCTCTTCGCCTTCGCAGTGGTAGATCTCGACGTTGTCGATGAACCAGCCGTAGTCTTCCTGCGCTTCGTCGGTGCCGATCCGGAACCGGAACCGGACCTGTTTGCCGGCCAGCGAGGAGAGGTTGAGACGGGTCGAGCCGTAGCCGGCGCTGTCGCCGACGAACGCCCGCCGCCCGGCGAGCGGGCTGCCGGCGCCTTTGAAGATCGTCCCCCCATATTCGTCGCCCGCTTCGATCAGGCCGCCGGCGTCTTTCCAGGAGAGTCCCCCGTCGGTGCTGTATTCGATCACCCCGCCGTCGTAATCATTGCCTTCGCCGGTCTCGAACCCGTGCGCGTGGTCGAAGTGCATCCGGCCGCCGCCGGGGACGGTCACGCTTTTCGTCATCGCGATCGCCGAGTCGGTGATTTCGCCGGCGTCGAAACCCCAGATGTTCCCGCTGCCGCTCTTCGCGTAGGTGGCGTCGAATCCGAGTTCGGCGGTTTCCTGGGAGAAGAAGAAGACGCTTGCTTCCGGAGACGGCTGCAGCGTCCAGTTTCCATTCGGCGGCGGGCTCTCGAAGCCGTCGAAGAAGGCCGGGACGGGCGTTCCCGCCGGACCGCAGAGGCTCGCCGTCGGCGGGGCGGCGGCAGCCGGCGGCTTCTCCATTTCGGTCGCCAGCACGGTCTTCTCGACCTGTTCGCAGTCGCCGGCGGTGATTTCGTACTCGCCGACCAGGTCCGAGCAGGCCTGCCGCAGGTCGTTGCCGTAGTCCTGGTAGTCGCTCGCCGAGGTCAGCATGTTGGTGGAGACGTCGTAGGTGATCTGGAGCGTCTTTTCCTCGCCCAGGCCGGTCACCGTCTGGCCGTTGAAGCTGCCGCCGTCGGTCATCAGGAACGCCGCCTTGCCGCCGACGCCGCTGTTGGTGTGGACGCCCCCGTTGTCGCCCTTTTCGAAGTCGGTGTCGGGGTTGAATGCCCAGTCTTCGGTGTCCCCGGTGCGATCGGGCTGGCCGTGGGACGGCGGGTCGGACAGGTCGCGGATCGGGCCGAGCGCCGAGTCCTCGCCGATCAACCAGCGGTCTTCGGGCGTGTCGACGTGGCCGGAGTAGGTCGGAAGGGAGAGGTCGAAGAGCTCGCCGAAGATGTCGGCGAGCGCCTCGTCGAGCGCCCCCGATTGGTAGTAGTAGAAGAGGTTCGACTCGGAGGCGTCGACGCCGTGCGTCAGCTCGTGGCCGGTGATGTCGTCGGTGACCATGCCTTCCCCGTAGACCATCTGTTCGCCGTTCCAGAAGGCGTTTTCGAACGGGCATTCTTCGGGTTCGCAGTAGTCGACCGTGGAGACCAGCGGCATGCCCATGCCGTCGATGCTGTCACGGCCGAAATGGTCCGCATAGAAGTCGTAGAGGTCGCCCGTCAGTTCGTAGGCGGTGCCGGCTTCCAGCGCGGCGGCGGTGGGATCGTCCCCCTCGACCAGTTCGGCTTCGGGGGCCAGGCAGGGAACGAGCTTCGGTTCCGATTCCGCGTTGCAGACGATCCGGCTCTTGCCGGCGGCGTCGATCTCGCTGAAGCTGAGCGCGACGTTGCCGAGGCCGGCGTCGACGAGGACGAGGTTGCGAACCGTCACCGGGCTGCTATCGGAGCTGACCTCGAGCCTCCACACCGGACGGGGGAGGAAGAGACCGGGACCGCCGAGGATCCGGGGATCGTAGATCGCGAGCTCGGGGGTCGTGGCGCTGAGCGAGGCGGCGGCGACGCCTCTGTCCTTGGCGACCGCGGCGATCGCCGTTTCCGTCGCGGCGGCAGCTGCGACGGTCGGGGTCGTGTCGATCCCCATCGCGGGCTCGAGCTCGCCTCCGATCGAGAGGAGGTCGCCGGCGGGGTCGAGGCCGACCGCGAGTTCGCCGCCGAGGACGGGGACGCCGTCGATCGTCTGCCGGAGGCGGGCGGCGAAGCTCCCATCCCGAACCGGTTCGACGTCGGCGACGTGGAGCGCGCCGTCGGGCCCGAGGCCGAAGCGGTCCCCGAACCGCGCTCCGGCTTCGAGCGCGGCCGCCCGCGGCGTCGCGGCCCGGAGCGGGATGCTCTTGCCGGGAGCGGTGCCGATGAAGGTGATGCCCGCCCCGACCTCCGACTGGGCGGCGACCCTCGTCCCGGGCCCGAGCTGCCGGGCGAGGCCGGCCGGGGTGTCGCTCGCCCTCGCGGGAGCGGCGATCGCCAGCGCGAGCGCGCCGACGAGCAGCCCGGTGCGCAGCTTCCCGATCACGATCGAGCATTCTCCCAATCCCCGGTCCCGTACCAGACACACTGTGTCGAGATGGACGATCGTGTGAGGATCTGGGTCGAGGCGGGCGCCGGTGGCGACGGCTGTGTCAGCTTTCGCCGCGAGGCTCACGTGCCGCGCGGCGGTCCCGACGGCGGCGACGGCGGCCATGGGGGCGACGTGGCCCTGGTCTGCGACGCGTCGAGGCGGGACCTCGGGGCGCTGCGCGGCAGCAGGCACTTCCGTGCCGGCCGCGGCGGCCATGGGGAGGGAGCGAACCGCCACGGCGCGCGGGGGCAGGACAGGGAGATCGCCGTCCCGGCCGGGACGCAGGCCGAGGCGGTCGACGGCAGCAGGATCGACCTCCTTGAGCCGGGCCAGCGGGCGGTGATCGCCCACGGCGGCCGCGGCGGCCACGGGAACCGCAGGTTCGCGACCTCGACCCGGCAGGCGCCCCGGTTCGCCGAGCGGGGGACCGGCGGCGAGGAGGGCTGGATCGAGCTGCGGCTGAAGCTGCTCGCCGATGCCGGCCTGATCGGGCTTCCGAACGCGGGCAAGTCCTCGCTCCTCGGCCGGCTGACCCGGGCGACGCCGAAGGTCGCCGGCTACCCGTTCACGACGATCAGCCCGGTCCTCGGCACGATCGAGGACGAGGACCGCCAGGCCGTCCTCGCGGACATCCCCGGCCTGATCGAAGGGGCCTCCGAGGGGGCCGGCCTCGGCCACGAGTTCCTCGCCCATGTCGAGCGCTGCGCGATGCTCGTCCACCTCGTCGACATCGCGCCGCTCGAGGGGGACCCGATCGCCAACCACGCCGCGGTCCGCAACGAGCTCGCCTCATACGGCGGCGGCCTCGAGATGCTGCCGGAGCTGATCGTCCTCTCCAAGCGCGACCTCCTCCCCGATGACGAGGTCGAGGTCGTGCTCGCCGATTGGCGGCAGCGGGCCGGCGATTCCGCCGTCGGGGTTCTGGCCGTCTCCTCGGCGACCGGCGAGGGCGTCGGCGAGCTCCGCCGCCGGATTTTCGCCGAGCTGCCCGACGGGGAGCGCCGGCCCGCCGATGAAGACGCCGCTGCCGGCGAGTTCGAGGTCGAGCATCGTGTCTATCGGCCCGCGGGTGAGGGCGGGTACTCGGTGGAGCGCGAGGAGGACGGCGGATTTCGGGTCCTCGGGCGCGGCGTCGAGCTTCTCTTCGAGCGCCACGACCTCGGCAACGAGGAGGCCCTCGCCTATCTCGAGCAGCGCCTGAACGAGATCGGCGTGATCGCGGCCCTGCGTGCCGCCGGCTTCGAACCCGGCGACGACGTGCGGATCGGCGAGCACGAGTTCGAGCTCCATACGTAGCTGCGCGTAGCTGCGTCCTCTGCTCGGCCGCGTCCCGCTCATCACAACCGGCGATCTCGCGACCGCGGCCTCCGCGTCCGGGCATGCGGCTGGACCTAGACTGGCTGCCGATGACGCTGCTGGTCAAGCTCGGCTCCTCGATCGTCGCCGCCGACGACGGCGAGCTGCGCGTCGACGTGCTCGACTCGGTCTGCGAGCAGGTCGCGGCTCTCGAGCAGGGCGGGGAGCGGGTCGTGATGGTGACCTCGGGGGCGATCGCGCGCGGGATGCGACTGCTGGAGCTGCCGGCGCGGCCACGGTCGATGGACGAGCTGCAGGCCGCCTCCGCCGTCGGCCAGGGCGATCTCTTCCGCGCCTATGAGGCGCGCCTGTCCGAGCGCGGGACGCACGCCGCCCAGGTCCTGCTGACCGCGGCCGACATCGCCGCCCGCACGAACTACCTGAACGCGCGCCAGACCCTGCGGCGGCTGATCGCCTGGGGCGTCGTCCCCGTCGTCAACGAGAACGACACCACCGCGACCGACGAGATCAGCTTCGGCGACAACGATTTCCTCGCCGCCCAGGTGGCGATCCTGCTCGACGCACGGCTGCTGGTGCTGCTCTCCAACGTCGACGGCCTCCACAGCGCCGACCCGGGAGCGGACCCGGCCGCCGCCCGGATCGCCGACGTCGGAGATTTCTCCGAGCTCGAGGGAATGGCGGACATCGGCGACCGGACGTCGGCCTTCGGGTCGGGCGGGATGCGGAGCAAGGTGGCGGCGGCGGAGATGGCGAGCGAGGCCGGAATTCCGAGCGTGATATGCGACGGAACGCGGCCGGGATCGCTGATCGCCGCCGCCGGCGGCGATCGGGTGGGGACCCGCTTCGCCGCGCGGCCCGGCAAGGCCTCGAGCTTCAAGCTCTGGCTCAAGTACGCGAAGCCGGCGCGGGGAAGGGTGATCGTCGACGCGGGCGCCGCCCGGGTCCTGCGCGAGAGCGGATCGAGCCTGCTGCCGGTCGGGATCACGGCGGTCGAGGGCGATTTCGAGGCCGGCGACGCGGTCGAGGTCGCGATCGACGGCGCCGTGCTCGGCAAGGGAATCGTCGACTACTCGGCGCGGGAGCTGGGACAGGTCGTCGGCCTGAAGAGCGACGCCGTTCGCGAGCGACTCCCGCACGCGGCGGACGAGGCGATCCACCGCGATCGGTTCGTGCTCCTCTGATGAGCGAAGGAGGCGGGGTCGGGGCACCTCCTCTCGCGCTGTCCGGCTGCGCCGGTAGCGCCGCGCTTCGAGGGAGGCACCCCGACCCCGCCAGTTACCCTTTGCGGGATGGCGACGACGACGATCTCTGTTGGGGAAAGCTGTGAGGAGGCTCGCAGGGCTTCGCGTGCTCTGGCAAGTGCTTCCACGGAGTCCAAGGACAGGGCGCTGGAGGCGACCGCGAGGCTGCTCGGCGAGCGGGTCGAGGAGCTGCTGGAGGCGAATGCCGCCGACCTCGGCGACGAGCGCGCGGAGGGGCTGACCCCGGCGCTCCGCGACCGGCTGACGCTGACCGAGGCGCGGATCGAGGCGATGGCCGAGGGTGTGCGCGCGATCGCGGCCCTCCCCGACCCGGTCGGCGAGGAGCTCGAAGCGAAAACGGTGGCGGGCGACCTGAGGCTGCGCAAGCTGCGGGTTCCGCTCGGCGTCGTCGCCGTCGTCTACGAGGCGCGGCCGAACGTGACGATCGACTGTGCGGCGCTGACGGTCAAGAGCGGCAACGCGATCGTTCTCCGCGGGTCGCACTACGCCGAGCGCAGCAACGGGGCGCTGGCGGCGATCGTCCGCGAGGCGCTGGCCGAGGCGGGGCTGCCGCAGGACGCGGTGGTGCTGCTCGCCGGCGGCGGCCACGAGGACCTCGCCGATCTCGCGACCCAGGACGATCTGATCGACCTCCTGATTCCGCGCGGCGGGGAAGGGCTGAAGGAGGCGCTGAAGGAGGTGGCGACGGTACCCGTGATCTATGCCGCGGCCGGAAACTGTCACGTCTATGTCCATTCCGACGCGGATCTGGAGATGGCGCGGAGGATCGCCCTCAACGCGAAGGTCCAGCGAGCGGGGGTCTGCAATGCCGCCGAGACGCTCCTGGTCGACGCCGCGGTCGCGGACGATTTCCTGCCGGGTGCGCTGGCGGCCCTGCGCGACGCCGGCGTCGAGTTGGTCGGCGACGAGCGGGCTCGCGCCGCCGCCGGCGAGGTCGAGGTCGCCGAGGCGGAGCCCGGGGACTGGGGCACCGAGTTCCTCGACCTCAAGCTGGCGGTCGGCGTCGTCGACTCGCTCGAGGACGCGATCGAGCACGTCAACCGGTTCGGCACCAGGCACTCGGAGGCGATAGTGACCGGGTCCGAGGATGCCGCCGCGAGGTTCAGCGACGGTGTCGACGCGGCGGTCGTATACACGAACGCCTCGACCCGCTTCACCGACGGCTTCGAGTTCGGGATGGGGGCCGAGATCGGAAACTCGACCCAGAAGCTGCACGCGCGAGGCCCGATCGGCCTGCGCGAGCTGACGACCTACAAGTACGTCGTCCGCGGCGACGGCCAGGTGCGTGGGTAGCTCTGCCCCGGCCGGCATCGGGATCCTCGGCTCGGCGTTCAACCCGCCGCACCTCGGGCACCTCGCGCTGGCCCAGGAGGCGCTCTGGCAGCTCGGGCTCGGCGAGGTGATCCTGATGCCGACGGGCGAGGCCCCGCACAAGCGGATCGCGGACGATCCGGGACGCGAGCCGCGGTTGGCGATGACCCGGCTGGCAGCGGCCGACGACTCCCGATTCAGCGTCTCGACGCTCGAGACCGAACGAGAGGGACCGTCCTACACGTATGAGACCTTGGAACGGCTTGGCGACGAGAAGGGCGACACGGAGCTGGTGTTCGTGATGGGAGCGGACGCCGCGGTCGGCCTCGAGAGTTGGCGTCAGCCGGAGCGGGTCGCCGAACTGGCCAGGCTCGCGGTCGCGCGGCGGGCGGGGGTTTCGGACGCCGACGTCGCCGCGGTCATGCGCAGCCTCGGCGCCTCGGACCGGGTGACGATGCTGGAGATGCCGGAGTTCGGCGTCTCCTCCTCGGTGGTGCGCGAGCGGGCGGCGGCCGGCCGACCGCTGCGCTACCTGGTGCCGGAGCCGGTGGCGCGGTTCATCGAGGAGAAGGGTGTTTACAGGACATGAGCGGGTTCGACTCCGAGGCGCTGGCGCGAAGGCTGGGGGAGATCGCCGACTCGAAAGGCGCGACCGAGATCGTCGTCCTCGACATGCGAGAGCTCGTCTCCTACACCGACTACCTGGCGATCTGCACCGCGCGCAACGAGCGTCAGGCGCGGGCCGTCGTCGACGAGGTCAGGTTGCGGCTGAAGAACGAAATGGGACTGCTGCCGGGCGGGGTCGAGGGCGACGGCGCCGCCGGCTGGATCGTCCTCGACTACCTCGACTCGGTCCTGCACGTCTTCACCGAGGACGCCCGCCGGCGCTATGCGCTCGAGGACCTCTGGCACGAGGCCCCGCGGCTCGAGCTGCCGTTCGGCGAGGCCGAGGCGCGCTCGGCGGCCAGCGCCTGAGTCCGGGCCGCCTGCGAACACACGTTCGACGCCGCCGGAGCGGCACGGAATGCCGTCCGAGGAGAGCCCTACCTTGCGGCGCATGGGCAGCTTCAAGAGGGCCCTTTTCGGCTACCGCCGCAGTGACGTCGAGGCGGCGATCGTCGACCGGGAAGAGCGGATCGCGGACCTTCAGAAGAAGGCCGCCGATGCGTTCGAGCGCTGGCGCAGCGCCGCCGACGAGGCCGCCGCAGCGAAACGAGAGGCGGCAGGCGCCGAACGGGAGGCCGCGGACCTGTCGGAGATGGTGCTGGAGCGCGAGCGTGAGATCCGCCGCCTCTGCGAACGGCTGAAGGAGGGGGACGAGCGGCACGAGCGGAGCATCGCCTCGCTGGAGGCCGTCGCATCACACATCGACGAGATTCACTCGCAGGCCCGCGGCCAGGCGACGAGGATCCGGATGAAGGCGCTGAGGGAGGCGGTCGACGTCAGTCGCCGCGCCCAGGAATTGGTCGACGCCAACACTCCGATCGAGGACGCCGGCCCGGCGTCCGGCACCGACCACGAGATCTTCGAGGGCCCGCTCAGGCTCGAGATCGGGCCGCTGGGCGACTTCTCGCAGCTGGTCGGGATCGAGGATGCGATCAGCCGCCTCGGCGCCGCCGACATCTCGGTCGAGCGCTTCTCCGAGGGCAGGGCGACGCTGTCGATGAACCTCGAGCACCCGATCGAGCTTCTGCGCGAGCTGGAAGAGAGCGCGCCGCTGGACTTCCGGGTCCGCCGCACGGCCGACGACGGCCTGATCCTCGACGTCGACGAGGACGCCGGGCCCGATCAGCGCGCCGCTTAGATACCTCAGTTTTCTTGCATATGGGCGTTGATTGGTGACACCGGCTGCGCGAACATATGTTCGTGCAGAGCACTAATCACAAGGGGAACGTCGCCGAACTGGCGATTGCCAAGGAAGCCGCGAAGCTTGGAATCGACGTCCTGAAACCTCTGACCGAGCACGGTCGGTATGACCTGGCCCTCGACATCCGAGGAACCTTCGTTCGCATCCAATGCAAATGGGGCCACCTTGACGATGACGTGATTCGCGTCCGACTCAGCTCGTCCTATCACTCGCCAACCCGGGGGTATGTGAAAGCCACCTACGACGAGACTGAGGTCGACGCCATCGGCCTCTACTGCGGATCGCTCGACTGCTGCTATCTCTTACCGATCTCGATGGTGGCCGGTCAAACCATGGTCACCCTGCGGATCGACCCGCCTCAAAACAGTCAACGTGCGGCGCTAAACTGGGCCACCAAATTCGAATTTCCGGGGGCTGTAGCTCAGCTGGAAGAGCGCGTCGCTGGCAGCGACGAGGTCAGGGGTTCGAGCCCCCTCAGCTCCACTCAGTCAGTGACCGAAGCCTCCCAATCGATCGACGTGGGCGCCCATGAGTTCCGTAATCACTTCGGTCATTACATGGAGCGGGCCGCGGCAGGGGAGACGATCCTCGTCCGGCGCCACGGCAAGCCGTATGCATCCCTCGGGCCGGCTCTCCCAGGACCCGTGAGCTAAATGGCCGCCGCTCTGGGCTGGGGAACGTTGGCGGCGTCTTCGTTGGTGATCGGCGCGCTCCTCGCCTACGCCCGGCGCTGGCCCGAACGACAGGTCGGCCTTGTCCTGTCGTTCGGCGCCGGGGCGCTGATCAGCGCGATCAGCTTCGAGCTCGCCTCGGAAGGGATTGAAGTCGGGAGCATCCGCTCGACGGCGGTCGGGCTCGGCCTCGGGGCCTTCGCCTTCTTCTACCTCGACGGCAGGATCGACGCGCGCTTCTCCAAAGGCGGCGGGCGGAAGGGCCGTGCCCAGGCCGACGACCCCGGAATCGCGCTGGCCCTCGGCGCCTTCCTCGACGGCATCCCGGAGCAGATGGTTCTCGGGATCGGGTTGGCCGGCGGCCAGAGCGTCGGCCTCGGCCTGCTGGTCGCGATCTTCGTCTCCAACCTGCCGGAGTCGATCGGCTCGGCCACCGCGATGGACGATGCCGGCGAGCCCCGCCCCCGTGTCATCCGCCTCTGGATCGCGGTCGCGGCGATCTGCGCTCTCGCGACCGTCGCCGGCTACGCTCTCGCCGACATCACGTCCGGTGACCTCCGCGCCGGGATCGACGGATTCGCAGCCGGCGCCCTGCTCGTGATGCTGATCGACTCGATGATCCCCGACGCGACCCGCCAGTCGGGCCGCGTCGCCGGCCTCGCGACGACTCTCGGCTTCGCGGTCGCGACCGCGCTCTCGAGCCTCGACTGAGCGGGCCGGCGCGGACCCGTTGCTAACGTCAATCGGGATGTCAGATCTTCGTCTCGTCGACTCAACTTCACCCTCCGGCGCCGCGTTCGGTCCTGACCATTCTGACGAGCAGCTCCCGGATGCCGAGGCGTTCGACGCCTATTCGCGCACCGTCTCCGGCGTCGCCGAGCGGCTCGGGCCCTCAGTCGCCCACCTTGCGGTGCGGCGCCGGACCGGGCGGGGCCGCAGGACCGCCGGCGCCGGGAGCGGCGTCGCGATCAGCTCCGACGGGTTCATGCTCAGCGCCGCCCACGTCGTCGCCGGGACCGAGGGGAGCGGCACCGCGTCGTTCCCCGACGGGCGCGAATTCGGCTTCGAGGTGATCGGCGCCGACGCGCTCTCGGACCTCGCCGTGGTGCGAGCCGAGGGCCGCGACCTCGCCCCGGCGACGCTCGGCGATGCCGAGGGCCTCCGGGTCGGCCAGCTCGTCGTCGCTATCGGCAGCCCGAACGGGTTCAGCGGCTCGGTCACGGCGGGCGTCGTCTCCGCCCTCGGCCGCTCGCTCCCGACCCGCTCGCGCTCGGCGACGCGCCTGATCGAGAACGTGATTCAGACCGACGCCGCGCTCAACCCCGGCAACTCCGGCGGCGCGCTCGGCGACGGCCTCGCCCGCGTGGTCGGGATCAACACCGCCGTCGCCGGGGTGGGCCTCGGCCTCGCGGTGCCGATCAACGCGGCGACGCGGCGCATCGTCTCGGAACTGATCGGCGAGGGCAGGGTGCGGCGCGCCTACATCGGCGTCGTCGGCGGCTCGCGGCCGCTGCCGCCGCGGCTCGCCGCCGAGACCGGCCAGGCCGACGGGATCGAGATCGTCGAGATCGTCGAGGACAGCCCGGCCGCCGCCGCCGGTCTCCACCCCGGCGACCTCATCGTCGGGATCGACGGCGAGGCCCTGGCCGACGTCGGCGATCTCCAGCGGCTGATGGTCGGAGAGCGGATCGGCCGCGAGCTCGAGCTCCGCGTCGATCGCGGCGGCCGCGACCTGCGAATCGGGATCGTCCCGCGCGAGCTCGCCGATTAGCCTCCATTCCCATGGGGCAACTGGTTCAGGTGGTCGGCGCCCTGTTCATCCTCGTCGCCTACTCGGCCGCGCAGTTCGGGGCGATGAGCCAGCACTCGCGGATCTACCTCGTCCTCAACCTCGTCGGCTCCGCGATCCTCGGCGTCCTCGCACTGGTTGAAAGCCTCTGGGGCTTCCTGCTGCTGGAGACGTTCTGGGCAGGGGTCTCGCTCTGGGGCCTGATCCAGGCCCTGCGCGGGCCGACCGTGCCCGAGCACTGAGCGCCCGCTCAAGAGGTCGCGGCATCTGCCGATTAGACATCGATGACCGCGGCGAACCATCAGGTGCTCTCGCACGGGATGCAGGACACGCGGGAAACGCTCGACGCCTGGCGCGAAGGGCACTGGGCGGTCCTCCGCGGTTGGGTCGCTCTCAGCGTCTCGATCGCCCTCTGCCTGCTGGGGGCGGTCTGGGTCGTCGCCGGGAAACTCACCCCCGACCTCACCCCGGTTCACATCTCGAGCCTGACCAAGCCCTCCGAGCCGACCGACATGCTGCCGATCCTCTGGCGGAACTCGCTGGTCCTCGCCCTGCATGGCTTCGCTTGTCTCGCCGGCTTCATCGCCGGCGCCTCGATGCCGATCGCGGCCGACCAGCGGAGCGGAATCTCGCGCTGGGTGCACGTGAAGGCGGCCGAGTTCGCGATCCTCTTCGTCTGCGCGGTCACGCTCTTCTCGCTCTCGACCCAGGCCTTCTTCCTCGGCTTCCAGTGCTCGACGATCTCCTACCAGTTCGACGTCTCCCACCTGACCCTGATCCTCACCGTCCTCCCGCACGCGATCCCGGAGCTGACCGCCCTCTTCCTGCCGCTGGCGGCATGGCTGATCGCCAGCCGTCGAGGGGAGTGGAACCAGCTCCTCGCCGCGACCCTGATCACCGTCCTGATCGCGATCCCGGTCCTGATCATGGCGGCCGCGATCGAGGTCTACGTCTGGCCCCACATCCTCGAAGCCGTCTCGCCGGTCGTCTGAGCGCCCGTTGATCGCCGGTCCGCGGGCGATTAGTCTCAACGCAACGAAGGAGGAAGAGGCCGTGGGCGACAACGCTGAGACCGCAATCCTCGCCGGAGGCTGCTTCTGGATCCTGCAGCAGCTGCTGCGCGATCGCGACGGAGTCGTCTCCACCCGGGTGGGTTGGACGGGCGGTGAGAACGACAACCCGACCGAGGAGGACAACTCGGGACACGCCGAGGCGGTCGAGGTCGTCTTCGACCCCGAGCGGCTCTCCTACCGGGATCTGCTCGACACCTTCTTCCAGGTCCATCGTCCCGACCTCGGCGAGGACGTCGTCGGCTCGGCCTATCGCTCCGAGGTCTTCTGCACGAGCGACGAGCAACGGCGGGTCGCCGAGGAGACGATCGCCGCAGTCGACGCCTCCGGCCACTGGCCCGGGAGGGCCGCCACCCGGGTCAGCGAGGCCGGGAGGTTCTGGGAGGGGGAGCCGGAGGATCAGGACCGCCTCCACCGCTATCCGGTCGGCTGCCCGGCCCCATTCCTGCGCCCCGGCGTCCGGGCTCGCTGAGCGGTTCTCCATAAGATCGAAGAAGGATGAGCGGTTACGAGCCGAAATCGATCGAGGCGCGCTGGCAGCAGGTCTGGGCCGAGGAGCGGACCTGGGAGGTCGCCAACCCCGGACAGCCCGGCTTCGACGGCTCGAAGCCGAAGTCCTACGTCCTCGAGATGCTCCCCTACCCCTCGGGAGAGCCCCACGTCGGGCATCTCAAGACCTACGCGGTCGGCGACGCGGTCGCCCACTTCCACCGCCGCCACGGCTTCGAGGTCATCCACCCGATGGGCTACGACGCTTTCGGGCTGCCGGCCGAGAACAACGCGATCAACACCGGCGAGCCGCCCCGCGAGGCGACCGAGCGCTCGATCGAATCGTTCCGCCGCCAGTTCCGCGAGTGGGGAATCTCGATCGACTGGGCCCGGGAGCTCGGCACCCACACGCCCGAGTACTACCGCTGGACCCAGTGGATCTTCCTGCAGCTGTTCGAGCGCGGCCTCGCCTATCGCACCGAGGCGCCCGTCCAGTGGTGCCCGAAGGACGCCACCGTGCTCGCCAACGAGCAGGTCGTCGACGGGCGCTGCGAGCGCTGCGGCACCCCGGTCGAGCAGCGCAAGCTCGAGCAGTGGTTCCTCCGGATCACCGAGTACGCCGACCGCCTGCTCGCCGACTTCGACCAGGTCGACTCCTGGCCCGAGCACGTCGTGACGATGCAGCGCAACTGGATCGGCCGCTCCGAGGGAGCCGAGGTCATCTTCCGTTGCCAGGAAAGGGAGCTCGAGATCGACTTTCCGGTCTTCACAACCCGCCCGGACACGCTCTTCGGCGCGACCTTCTTCGTCCTCGCCCCCGAGCATTCCGACCTCGAGCGCCTCGTCGCCGGCACGCCGGCCGAGGATGCGGTGCGCGAGTACGTCAACCGGGTCGCCCGCGAGTCGGCCGAGGAACGCGGCTCCGAGGATCGCGAGAAGACCGGCGTCGCCCTCGGCCGCACCGTCGTCAACCCGGTCAACGGCGAGCAGATCCCTATGTTCGTCGCCGACTACGTCCTGATGGAGTACGGGACGGGGGCGATCATGGCCGTCCCCGGACACGACAGCCGCGACTACGACTTCGCCCGCGCCCACGACCTCCCGATCCGGCGGGTGATCGAGGGCATCGACGAGGAGACCGCGCGCGACGACGACGGCCTGCCCTACGCGGGGGACGGGCCGATGACCGCGTCCGGCCGCTTCGACGGCCAGCACAACCGCGAGGCCTATGCCGAGATCGTCGAGTGGCTCGCCGAGGAGGGCCGCGGCCGGGAGTCTGTCAACTACCGCCTCCGGGACTGGCTCGTCTCGCGCCAGCGCTACTGGGGGGCGCCGATCCCGATCGTCTACTGCCGGGGGTGCGGGATCGTCCCCGTCCCCGAGGAGCAGCTGCCGGTCGAGCTGCCCGAGGTCGAGGACTACGCGCCGAAGGGCCGCAGCCCGCTCGCCGCGGCCGAGGACTGGGTCGCGACCGAGTGCCCGCGCTGCGGGGGCCCCGCCCGCCGCGAGACTGACACGATGGACACCTTCGTCGACTCCTCCTGGTACTTCATCCGCTATCTCGATCCCCGCAACGATGAGGCGGCATGGGACCGCGGCGCGGCCGCCCACTGGTTGCCCGTCGACCAGTACATCGGCGGCGTCGAGCACGCGATCCTGCACCTGATGTACGCCCGCTTCTTCACCAAGGCCCTCGCCGACATGGGCCACCTCGACATCGAGGAGCCGTTTGCGAACCTCTTCGCGCAGGGGATGATCACCCGCGACGGGGCGAAGATGTCGAAGTCGAGGGGGAACACGGTCAGTCCCGCCGAGTACGTCGAGCGCTACGGCGCCGACACCACTCGCACCTACATCTGCTTCATGGGCCCGCCGGAGCGGGGCGGGGACTGGTCCGACGAGGGCGTCGAGGGCGTCAACCGCTTCCTCGCCCGGCTCTGGCGACTCTGCGACGAGGTCGAGCGCCTCGAGGCGGGCGACGCCGACTCCGGCGCCGGCGGCGAGGCGCGCGAGCTGCTGGCCAAGGCCCACTGGGCGATCGACAAGGCGACCCGCGACTTCCGGCGCGACTTCCAGTTCAACACCGCCATCGCCGCAGTGATGGAGCTCGTCAACGAGGCCTATCGGCTCAAGGACGGGCTCTACGCCGATCCCTCCGGTGTCGCCGCGGTCCGCTTCGCGACCGCCACCGCCGCTTCGCTGATCTTCCCCTTCGCGCCCCACCTCGGCGCCGAGATCTGGGAGCGGCTCGAGGGCGGACGGGTCTGGGAGCAGCCCTGGCCCGAGGCCGACCTCGAGCTCCTCGCCCGCGACACGGTGACCCTCGTCGTCCAGGTCAACGGCAAGCTCCGCGACCGGATCGAGGCCGAGGCGGAGGCTCCCGAGGAGGAGCTGCTGGCGCTCGCGCGGGACAGCGAGAAGGTCCGCCGCCACCTCGACGGCAGGGAGGTCGTCAAGGAGGTTGTCGTTCCCGGCAAGCTGGTCAACCTCGTCGTCCGCTGAGGTGCCCGACGGGCTGGCCGCGAATATCTGGTAGAAAGCGCGCGTGCTTGTCAGGCGGCTCTCAGAGGCACCGGTCCAGGAGCGCCATCGTCTCCGCTCGCACATCCTCATGGATGCGGGCGAGCTGGGTTCCCGGAACCTTGTTGCGACCTGGGTCGAGGTCCCGCCGGGCGCCCATCAGACCTCGCACTCGCACGAGAATGCCGAGCAGATCTACGTCGTCGTTCGCGGCTCGGGGACGATGATCGTCGCCGGCGACCGCGAGCAGGTCGGCGTCGGCGACCTGGTCCTGATCCCGCCGGCGACCGACCACGGGATCGAGAACAACGGCGACGACGACCTCGTCTACGTCACCGCCGCCTCGCCGCCGGTCTCGATGCAGGAGCTCTACGAGAACGAGCTCGCCGAAGTGACCGGCTACGACGACGACGACGAAGACCTGTAGCCGAATTGTTCGAGTGAGCGCGCCACCCGCGCGCTGCGGGGGCGGACCCTTCCTCGGTGCCCGAGCTGAGCCGCTCCCAGCTGGTCGTCTACGGCGCCCTCGCGATCGCCCTCCTGCTGGTCGGAGCGCGGGCGCTCAGGGCTGACACCGGACCGCCCACGGCGGAGGCCGGTGGCGCCGCGGACAGCGGCGCGACCGCCGCGCTGAGCGTCGAGGGCGGGGGCGGCGACATCGTCGTCGACGTCTCGGGTGCGGTGCGCCGCCCCGGCGTCTACCGGATGCCGGCGGGGGCGAGGGTGATCGACGCGATGCGGCGCGCCGGCGGCGCCGCCGACGGCGCCGTCGTCGAAGCGATCAACCGCGCCGCCCGGCTCAGCGACGGCCAGCAGGTGGTGGTGCCGGCGGGTGGGGCGGCCGCAGCTGTCGCCGCGGCCGGCCCGGCGGCCGCGAGCGGGCCGATCGGCCTCGGCTCGGCGACCGTCGAACAGCTCGAAACTATCGACGGGATCGGCCCGGTGACCGCGCAGAAGATCATCGAATACCGCGACCAGCACGGCGGCCTCTCCTCGGTCGAGCAGCTCGACGACGTGAGCGGGATCGGGCCGGCGACGATGAAGTCGCTGCGCTCGCGCCTCCAGCCCTGAGGCCGGGTGGCGAGCGGCCGGCCCACACCGCTCCTGCTGCTTGCGGTCGCGGCGATCGTCGCCCTGGCGATCGCCCACTCCGGGGAGATCGGCGCCCGCGCGGACGCCTCGCTCGGGAGGGGGATGCCCGCCCGCGAGGCGGAGCTGGCGCGGGGCTTCGTCCTCGGCGAGGACGACCGGATCGACCCGCGGACGGTCGAAGACTTCCGCCGCTCCGGCCTCAGCCACCTGCTCGCCGTCTCCGGCCAGAACGTCGCGCTCCTCGCCCTGCTGGCGATGCCCGTGCTCGGCGCTCTCGGGATCCCGCTGCGGGCCCGCCTCGTCTGGGTCCTGGCCCTGATCGCCGTCTACGTGCCGCTGACCGGCGCCGGCCCTTCGATCCAGCGGGCGGGGGTGATGGGGGCGCTCTCGGTCCTAGCCACGCTCGCCGGCCGCCGCGCCTCGCGCCTCTATGCGCTCGCGGTGGCGGCGATCGTGACCCTCGCGATCGAGCCCCGGATCGCCGCCGACGTCGGCTGGCAGCTGAGCTTCGCCGCGGTGGTCGGAATCCTGCTCCTGTCGGCTCCGCTGCGGCGCGCGATCGGCGAGCGGATCGGGTCGAGGGGCCTCGCCGGCGCGCTGGCCGAGGGCGCCGCGCTGACGATCGCGGCGACCCTCGCCACCGCGCCGCTGATCGCCTTCCACTTCGGCGCCGTCTCGACGACCACGCTCGCCGCCAACCTCCTCGCCCTGCCGGCGGTGGCGCCCGCGATGTGGCTGGGGATGCTGGCGGCGGCGGCAGGCCAGGTGCCGGGGCTCCCGGTTGCGCCGATCAACGCGCTGAACGCCCCGCTCCTCGCCTACATCGCCCAGGTCGCGGCCTGGTGCGGCCGGCCGAGCTGGGCCTACCTCGAGGTCCGGGTCGGGCTCGGCGGCCTGCTCGCCTCCTACGCGCTGATCGCCGCCCTGGCGCTGTTCGCGCAGCGCCTCGGGAGGAGCCGGCGGATCGCAGCCGCGCGCCGGCGCCGTGAGCCGCGGCCGCCGCGCCGCGGCGGCGGCCGGAACAAGGTGGCGCTCGCTGCTCTCGCCGCTCTGCTTCTCTGGGCGGCGGTCGGAGGCGGCGACGGCGGCGGCGGTGCTCCGCCGGCGCGCGGGCTGCGCGTCTCCGTCCTCGACGTCGGCCAGGGCGACTCGATCCTGCTCCAGCCCGCCGGCGCTCCGCCGATTCTCGTCGACACCGGGCCCCCCGGGGACCGGATCGCCGCGCAGCTGGAGTCCGCGGGGGTCGACCGGCTGGGGGCGCTGGTCCTCACCCACGACCAGTCCGACCACGATGGCGCCGAGGCCGAGGTGCTGGCGGCGGTGCCGGTCGACCGCGTGCTGTTCGCCGTTCTCGGCCGCGATCCGCGCGGCCTTGCCCGCCAGGCCGGAGCCCGGACGAAACGGATCTCCGCCGGGTCGGTCGTCCGCTCCGGGCGGCTGCGGCTCGAAGTGCTGTGGCCGCCGCCGGAGCTGCTCGGGACGAGCCACGCCGGGCAGGACCCGAACCAGTTGGCCGTGGTCGCCGTCGCTCGCTGGCGCGACTTCTCGATGCTGCTCACGGCCGACGCCGAGGCCGAATCCGTCCCGCTCGACCCGGGCCCGATCGACGTCCTCAAGATCGCCCACCACGGCAGCGACGACGCCGGGCTCGCCGATCTCCTCGATCGCGCCCGACCGCGCCTGGCGGTGATCTCGGTC
This sequence comes from Solirubrobacterales bacterium, assembly GCA_036557525.1. Lineage (GTDB taxonomy): Bacteria > Actinomycetota > Thermoleophilia > Solirubrobacterales > 70-9 > VRUE01. Next base: position 33,437 of record DATBHH010000056.1, read on the forward strand.
GGCGCCGGCAACCCCTTCGGCCACCCGACGCCGTCGACCCTCGCGACCCTCGCCGAACACGACGTCCCCGTCCTTCGCACCGACCTCGACGGCACGATAACCCTCGACGTCCGTCCCGATCCGCGGCAAGGTGGGGGCTCGAAGGTGCTATTCCCGAAGAGATGAAGCTCAGCAGCGCAGCCCTGACCGTTGCGGCATCGCTGGCCTTCGCCTGCGCCGCCGGCATCCACACCGCCCCGGCCAGCGGCGGTCGTTCTCCGGCCTCGATCCCGAGGCCCCCGATCCGGAAATGGCTGATCCCATTCGGCCCCCGGCGCAAGCACGAGATGGCCGACTATTCGGAGCGCCACTACGGCGAACACACCTGGAGGCTTCGGCATCCGCGGGTGATCGTCGAGCACGTCGCCGAGGCCGGAAGCGCGGCGGCCGTCTATGACACCTTCGCCCCCGATGTCCCCGACCCGGAGCTCGGCGAGCTGCCGAACGTCTGCTCACACTTCGTGATCGACTCCGGCGGGCGCATCTACATGCTGGTCAACCTGAGGACCCGATGCCGTCACACCGTCGGACTCGACTGGACGGCGATCGGGATCGAGCACACCGGCTACAGCGACGGGGACGTCCTCGGCGACCGGCGCCAGATGCGCGCCTCGCTCCGCCTCACCCAATACCTTCGCTGCCGCTTCCAGATCGGGGTCCGAAACGTGATCGGACACAGCGAGAGCCTCCGCTCGCCATACCATCGCGAGCGGGTCCCCGGCCTGCGCCACCAGACCCACGGCGACTGGAAGCACCGCTCGATGCTCGTCTACCGGCGGCGCCTTCGCCGCCTTGGGGGTTGCGCCCCTCGCTTCCATAGACTCGAACGATGACCTCGGAGACGGGCCCGCTCTACCTGATCGCCGGCACCGACATGGCCAAGATCGAGGCGACGCGGGCCCGACTCCGCGCCAGGGCCGAGCGCGAGGGCGGGGCGGCGGCGCTCGAGGCCTTCGAGCCTCGCGAGGGTGCCGGCGCCCCCGATCACGAGGCCCTTCTGGCCGCGATTCCGGCGATGTCCCTGACCCAGTCCCGCCGCTACCTGCTCGCCGACGGCGTTGAGCGCTGGCGCGATCGCCAGCTCGCCGCGGTCGCCGCGGCCCTCGGCGACCTCCCGCCTGACCTGACCGTGGTCCTGATCGCCCGCGCGAAGCCAGCGGCGAAGCTCGTCAAGGCGGTCGAGGCGGCGGGCGGGGAGATTCACGAGTTCGAGGAGCCCCGGGCGCGCGACATGCCGCGGGCGCTGGTCGCCGCGGCCGGGCGGATCGGCTTCCGCCTCGAGCCCGCGGCGGCCAAGCTGCTGGTCGCGCGAATGGGGCCCAACTCGCTCCGCCTCCACCACGAGCTCGAGCGCCTCGCGCTCTGGGCGGGCGAGGGCGGGGAGGTGACGGCCGCCGATCTCGACGCGATGGTCTCCGACACCTCCGAGGCCGCCGTCTGGGCCCTCTCGGACGCCCTTCTCGAACGGGACTCCGAGCAGGCGCTGGCGATCGCCGAGCGCCTGATCTCCCAGGGCGAGAACGTCACCGGCCTGATCTACGGGCTGGCGTCGCGGCTGCGGAAGGCCTGCAGCGCCGCCGCCCAACTCGAGGAAGGGGTGCCGCCGAAGCAGGTCGAGGCCGGGCTCGGGATGCATCCCTACGCCGCCAGGCAGCTCGTTCGCCGGCTCGACCGGGCCGGCGTCGACGACCTCCGCGAAGCGACGATCGCCCTCGCCGACCTCGAGGTCTGGTGCCGCGGCGGCGCCGATTACGGCGACGAGCTGGCGCTGACCCTGGCACTGCGGAGAGCGGCCTCGGGCTCGGTGGCCGCCTGACGAGAGGCCTCTAGCTGCCCGCCGCGATGCGGGCGGCGCGGGCCTTTTTGCGGGCACCGGTGTTGCGGTGCAGGGCGCCTTTCTGGACCGCCTTGTCGATCCGCGAGACGAGCGAGCGATGCTCGGCCTGTACAGCGGCGGCGTCGCCGCCCTCGATCGCGCTCTCGAGGCGGCGGAAATGGGTCTTGACGGTGCTCGTCAGCAGGCGGTTCTCCGCCCGCTCGCGGCTGCTGCGTAGGATCCGCTTCTTCTGTGAGGCTATGTTGGCCATGATTCGCGTGCCTGAAGCGGCGCCAGGCCGGCTCCGGGCGGCCGTCGACTATAGCGACTGAGACCCAGCTTGGAGACGCCCGAGGCAGCCGACACCCCCGATCGCGAGGACGACGCGGTCGCCGCCGACGCTGCGGTGCGCGCCGCCGAGGCATTCGAGCCGGGCGAGGAGCCGAGCGCCGATCCGTCGCCGGGACGGAGCGCGGGGCGGATCGGCCGCTCGACCGCGTTCTTCTCGGTAGCCACCGCCGCCTCGCGGATCGCGGGCCTGGTGCGCGAGATAGTCGCCGCCGGGTATTACGGGGTGCACGGGCCGGTGTCGGCGTTCACGGTCGCGTTCCAGGTCCCCAACCTCGTCCGCGCCCTGTTCGCCGACGCGGCCCTGCAGCCGGCCTTCGTCCCGATCTTCACCGAGCAGCTCGAGAAGGGCAACTACCGCGAGGCCTTCCGGCTCGCCTCGACCCTGCTGCTCCTCGTGACCCTCGTGCTGGGGTCGATCACGGCCATCTTCGTCCTGCTCGCGCCGGTGATCATGCCGCTGGTCGCGCCGGGCTTCTCGGGCGAGATCCTCGACCTCACGGTCAGCCTCTCGCGGATCCTGTTCCCGATCCTGATCCTGCTCGGGGTCAGTGGGATCGTGGTCGGGATCCTCAACAGCTACGACCGGTTCGGCGCCTTCGCGATCTCGCCGCTGTTCTGGAACCTGACGATCATCGCCTCGCTGATCCTCCTCATCCCCCGGTTCCACGGCCACAATCGGATCTACGCCTACGCGATCGGCATCGTCATCGGCACCGTCGTCCAGCTGACGATCCCGGTCTGGGATCTCCGCCACACGCCGTTCAGGTTCCGCTGGAGCTTCGAATGGCGCAATCCCGACGTCCGCCGGGTCCTGCTGTTGATGCTGCCGGTGACGATCAGCCTCGGCCTGATCAACTTCAACCTGATCATCAACAGCCTCTTCGGCAGCCTCGTCAGCGACGAGGCGCCGGCGGCGATCGACAAAGCCTTCCGGATCTACCAGCTGCCGCAGGGGATCTTCTCGGTCGCGATCGCAACCGTGCTGTTCCCGACCCTCGCCCGGTTCGCGGCCCGCGGGGCGACCGACGACCTGCGGGCGACGATGGCGAACGGGATGCGCCAGATCCTGTTCGTCCTGTTGCCGGCCGCCGCGGCGGTCCTCGTCCTCTCCGAACCGATGATCCGGCTCGTCTACGAACGCGGAGAATTCAACGCCTCGCAGACGACGCTGGTCGCGACCGCTCTCTTCTGGTTCGCCTTCTCGCTGCCGACCAACGGCCTCTTCCTGCTCCTCACCCGGACCTTCTTCAGCCTCCAGCGGCCCTGGGTGCCGACCGCGATCGCGACCGCGAACCTCGCCGTCACGGCGCTGGCCGCGCTCGCGCTGTACCACCTCGGCGTCGGCGGAATCGTCGCCGCGACGGCGATCGCGACCGCGGCGAGCGTCGTTGCCCAGGTCATGATCCTGCGGGTTCTGCTTCACGGCTTGGAACTCGGCCGCCTGCTCGACACGGGCATCAGGATCGTCATCGCATCTGCCGCTCTGGCGGCCGTCAGCTACGGGATCTGGGACGTGCTCGACCAGGCCCTGGGGCGCGGGCTCATCGGCCAGGTCATCTCGCTCGGCGGCGGGCTCGCCCTCGGCGGCCTCGTCTACGTCGCGGCCGCGAAGCTGATGAGGATCGCCGAGCTTGCGCAGGTGGTGCGGCTTCTCCGCAGGGGCTAGATGCTCGGGCTCGGCCCCTACCTGCTCGGCGCCGCCGCGCTCGCGCTCCTCGCCATCACCTCCTGGCTCGGCGCCGCCGCTGCGCGGGCCAGACTCGCCCCCGAGCTCACCGGCGTCCCGTCGCACCTCGCGACCTCGGTGATCGCCACCGCGCTGGTCATCTGGGTTGCGGAGCTCCTCGGAACCCTCGGGTGGTTCGCCCCGGTGCCATATCTCGCCGTTGTCGCCGTTGTCGGGGTGGGTCTGTGGCGGCTCCTTCCGGGGGTGGCATGGGGTGAGGGGGGCCGAGGACGCCCTCGCCCGCAGAGCCCCCCTCACCCCATGACAGGACCCCCGGACCGGAGCTCCCCGATCCAGGCCCTCGCAGCGACCCTGATCGGCCTGATCGCGGTGGCGCTGTTCATCCCGGGCGTCCGCGACTCGCTCAGCACGGGCATGACCGGATTCGACTCGACCTGGTACCACGGCCCGTTCGCGGCGGGCTTCTACCAGAGCGGGAACACCTGGGACCTGCACTTCATCGCGCCGCAGTTCCTCGCCTGGTTCTACCCGGCCAACGCCGAAATCTTCCACGCGATCGGGATGCTCGCCTTCGATCGCGATCTGATCTCGCCGCTGCTGAACCTCGGCTGGTTCATCGGCTGTCTGTTCGCCCTCTGGTCCATCGGCAGGCGGTTCCGGGTCGGGGCGTACTCGCTGCTCCTCGGCGCCCTGATCCTGACCGCGCCGCTCCTCTCCGATCAGGCGGGCGAGGCGCGCAACGACATCGTCGCCATCTTCTTCCTGCTCGTCGCGATCGCGGTCTTGCTGAATGCCCGGTCGCCGGCCGGCGGAGCGCCGGCGCGTCTCTCGGAAGGGGCGCTGCTCGTCGCCGGCCTCGCCGTGGGGCTCGCGGCCGGGACCAAGCTCAACTACCTGCTCCCGTCGGCCACGCTCCTGGTCGGCGTCGCCGTCGCGGCGCCGGCCGGCACCCGCCGGCGCGCGCTCGGGGTCGGGACCCTGGCGGCGATCGCCGGGGGCGGCTACTGGTACCTGCGGAACCTCTTCCACACCGGCAACCCGCTGCCGTGGTTCACGGACCTCGGCCCTCTCTCGCTGCCGGGTCCCGAACAGAATCTCGGCGGCCGCGAAGGCCACAGTGTTCTCGGCTACCTGACCGACGGCTCGGTCTGGTCGGAGTGGTTCCTTCCGGGCCTCCACCACGGCCTGACGATCTTCTGGCCGCTGCTCGGCGCCCTCGCCCTCGCCGGCCTCCTCCTCGCCCTCGGCCCCCGCGCCGACCCCTACGTCCGCGTCACCGGCGCCGTCGGCCTCGCGGCGGCGCTCGCCTGGCTCGTCGCCCCGACCTCAGCCTCCGGCCCGGACGGCATCCCCCGCGGTTTCGAGTCGGGCCTTCGCTACTTGGCGCCGGCTCTGGTGCTGGGGATGTCGCTGTTGCCGATTGTTGTCGGGGAGCGGCTCCGGGATGGGGGTGTGGGGCGTCTCCCGAACCGGCGGATACTCAAAACGCCGACCTCATTAGGTCGGCGTTTGTCGGGGCGGGAGATGCCCCGCACCCCGATCGCAATGGTTGCGGCCCTCGCGGCAATCGCGATCGGCTACCCGGTCCAACGCCACTACCTGGAGAACCGGTATCGGGACCCGACGTTCGCCGCCCCGGGCCTGAACGCCGTCTTCGCCGCGACGAGCCGGGTCTCCGGCGAGCGGATCGCGACCACGAGCACCCGCCAGTACCCGCTGTTCGGAACCGATCTCTCCAACCGGGTGGAGTACATCGGACGCCATCGGCCCGACGGCGGCTTCGTCGCGCCGACCTCCTGCCGCGAGTGGCGGCGGCTGATCGACGCCGGACACTACGAATACGTCGTCGCCAGCCGCGACCGGATCGAACCGGGCCGCCCGCCCTATCCGGCCTCCGCCCGCTGGACCGAAGGCCCCCACGCGAAGCTCGTCCTCGCCATCCCCCCGACCAAGGTGTTCAAGCTGAGCGGGAGGCTGGATCCATCGGCGTGCCCCTGACGCGTGATGCCATCGGGGGCCGGTTGAGGGCGGCTCGCGCGGGTGGCGTGGGCGCGCAGGGGCCGAGAACGGGCGCCGTGCGTCCGCCCGCAGGCCCCTACGCGACCGCGCCAGGCCCCGCGCGCGAGTCGCCATACTTCTGCCCGCCGATGGACCACATCCGCAACTTCTCGATCATCGCCCACATCGACCACGGCAAGTCGACGCTTGCCGACCGGATCCTGGAGATAACCGGCGCCGTCGACCCGAAGAAGATGCGGGCTCAGGTCCTCGACTCGATGGACCTCGAGCGCGAGCGCGGGATCACGATCAAGGCCCAGGCCGTCCGGGTGGAGTACCGGGCCTCCGACGGCCAGGCCTATCACCTGCACCTGATCGACACCCCCGGCCACGTCGACTTCTCGTACGAGGTCTCACGCTCGCTCGCCGCCTGCGAGGGGGCGCTGCTCGTCGTCGACGCCGCCCAGGGGGTCGAGGCGCAGACGGTCGCCAACACCTACCTCGCGATCGAGAACGGCCTCGAGCTGATTCCGGTGGTCAACAAGGTCGACCTTCCCGGAGCCGAGCCGGAGCGGGTCGCCGAAGAGATCGCCGACCTGCTCGGCGGCGACGCGGCCGACGCGATCCCGATCTCGGCCAAGACCGGCGAGGGAGTCGCCGAGGTGCTCGAGGCGATCGTCGAGCGTATCCCGCCGCCCGCCGGGGATCTCGAGGCGCCGCCGCGGGCGCTGATCTTCGACTCCGAGTTCGACCAGTACCGGGGCGTGGTGGCCTATGTCCGGATGGTCGACGGCACCTTCCGCAAGGGGGAGAGGATTGTCGCGATGCAGAGCGGGACCGAGGCCGACATCGACGACCTCGGGTTCTTCCGGCCGGAGATGACCGGGGTCTCGGGAATGGAGGCGGGCGACGTCGGCTACCTGATCACCGGCATCAAGGACGTCGCCAAGCTCCGCGTCGGCGACACCCTCACCGCCCGCGACCGCCGCGCGGCCGAGCCGCTCGAGGGCTACCGCGAGGTCCGGCCGATGGTGTTCTGCGGCCTCTTCCCGATCGACACCGATCGCTACGAAGACCTCCGCGACGCGCTCGACAAGCTCGCCCTGAACGACGCCGCGCTCTCCTATGAGCCCGAGACGTCCGACGCGCTCGGCTTCGGCTTCCGCTGCGGCTTCCTCGGCCTCCTCCACATGGAGATCGTCCGCGAGCGGCTCGAGCGCGAGTACGACCTCGACCTCCTGGCGACGACCCCCAACGTCCGCTACGAGGTCCACCTGATCGGTGGCGAGACGGTCGAAATCCACAGCCCGACGCAGCTTCCTGACCCGGGCTCGATCGAGGAGATCGAGGAGCCCTACATCAGGGCGACGATCATCTCTCCGTCGGAGTACGTCGGGGCGGTGATGGAGCTCTGCCAGGGGCGCCGCGGCAGCCACGTCGACATGCACTACCTGAGCCCGCAGCGGGTCCAGATCCGCTACGACCTGCCGTTGGCCGAGATCGTCCTCGACTTCTTCGACCTGCTGAAGTCCTCGACCCGCGGCTACGCCTCACTCGACTACGAGCCGATCGGCAACCGCCCCTCGGACCTGGTCAAGGTCGACATCCTGCTCGCCGGCGAGAAGGTCGACGCGCTCTCGATCATCGTCCACCGCGACTTCGCCTACGACCAGGGCAAGGTCCTGGTCGAGCGCCTTCGCAAGACGATCCCCCGCCAGCTCTTCGACATCCCGGTCCAGGCGGCGATCGGGTCGCGGATCCTCGCCCGCGAGACGGTCAAGGCTCTGCGCAAGGACGTCACCGCGAAGCTCTATGGCGGCGACGTCACCCGCAAGCAGAAGCTGCTGAAGAAACAGAAAGCGGGGAAGAAACGAATGAAGCAGGTTGGCCGGGTCGAGGTTCCGCAGGAGGCCTTCCTCGCGGTCCTCGAGATCGACGAGTAGCGCCGCGGTCGTCCGACCTCGGCATCGGCTCGTGCATAGAATGCCCGCCGCGATGGCGATCAAGACCGACGCAGTGGGCAAGGAATGGCCCGCGACCACATACGAGATCGGGAAGGAGAAGATCGGCGAGTACGCACGGGTGATCGGGATCGAGAACCCGGTCCACCTCGACCGTGGCGCGGCGAAGGCGGCCGGCTTCCGCGACATCGTCGCGCCGCCGATGTTCGTCGTCGTCTACGCGGCGCCCGCCCTCGGGCCGGCGATGTTCGACCCTGAGGTCGGGATGAACTTCGCGACGATGGTCCACGGCAGCCAGGAGTTCGTCTGGGACGAGCCGGCAGTGGTCAACGACGAGATCACCACCGGCGCCAAATGCCTCGAGATCTTCGAGAAAGACGGCAAGGGCTTCTACATCTTCGAGACGAATTCGGTCAACCAGAACGGCGGCCAGGTGGCGCGCGGGACCTGGACCAACATCGTCAGGGGGGTGTGAGGTGAGCGGGGAGCGAGCCAAATGAGCGCAATCTGTTTCTTCGCGCAGCGAGCGAAGCGGGAGGATTTGCAATGGCGGAGCTGAGCGTCGGCGACCAGATCCCGGAGCTGCGGGTGACGCCGGACAGGTACCTGCCGCACCGCTACGCCGGCGCCTCCGGCGACTTCAACCCGATCCACATCGACCGCGAATTCGCCAAGAACGTCGGCCTGCCGGACACGATCCTCCACGGCCTCTACATGATGGGCCTGGTGGCGCGGGCGAACGCCGCGGGGGTCGCCGGCGGCGACCCGCGGGCGCTGAAACGGCTCTCGGTCCAATTCCGCGGGATGGGCGCGCCCGAGACCGAGATCGTCGTCACCGGCACCGTGAAGTCGGTCGAAGGCGACCGGGTCGTGATCGACACCGTCGCCGCCCAGGGCGACAACCAGACGATCCGCAACGCGGAAGCCGAACTAGAGATTTAGCGGTTGCGGAGAGTGGTCGCCAGCCCAGTTCGAGCGGGCCCGTGTGCACGATTCCTAAGATGTGTCAGTGCTTTCCAAGCGACAGGAGCTGATTCTGGGGCTGGTGCTCGATGAGTACCTGGCGTCGGGGCGGCCGGTTGCCTCGAAGGGGCTCGCGCAGCGGCGCGACGTCGAGTGGGGCCCCTCGACCGTGCGGGCCGAGCTCGCCGCGCTCGAGGCGGCGGGGTATCTGACCCATCCCCACACCTCGGCGGGGCGGGTGCCGACCGAGGCCGGCTATCGCCACTACGTCGACTCGCTGATGGAATCGGGCGCGCCCGCGGCGAGCCCGGCGACCGAGCTGCGGCTGACGCGTCTGCGCCGCGAGATAGACGAGGCGCTGCGCCAGACGACCGCGGCTCTCGCCAGCGTCACCGACCTGATGGCGCTCGTCACCGCGCCGCCGCCCAGCCTGGCGGCGACCATCCACCGGGTCGAGGTCCTGCTCCTGCAGCCGACCAGGGTGGTCACGATCGCGATCGCCTCGACCGGGGCCGTCGCCAAGCGTGTCTTCGACTTCGACGATCCGGTCGACTCGGGCCTGGTCGAATGGGCGTCGAGCTATCTGAACGAGCTGCTGTCGGGGATGGGGGTCGGGTCGCGGATGATCGCCGACCGGCTCGCCCGCGACGATCTCGCGCCGGTCGAGGCCGAGTTCATCGGCAGCCTCGGCGGCGCCTTCACCGACCTCGAATCGGAGGCCGGAGACACCCTCTACGTCGACGGGACCTCGCGCCTGCTCTCGGAGGCGCACCTCGACGACCTGCCCCGGGCCGACGAGCTGATGACCGCCCTCGAGCGGCGGGCGATCATGCTCGGGATGCTGCGATCGTCTCTCGACGAGCGCTCGGTGTTCCTCTGGATCGGCGACGAGAACCCGCAGCCGGAGCTCCGCAGCGTCAGCGTGGTGGGCGCCAACTACGGTCTTGCCCACCGCAACCTCGGCTCGGTCGGGGTGGTCGGGCCGCTGCGGATGGACTACGCGACCGCGATCTCCTCCGTGCGGAGCGCCGCGCGCGAGCTCTCCCGCTACTGCGAGACGGTCTTCGACCACTAGGGGTAGGAGATGCCCCGCGACTACTACGACGTGCTGGGGGTCGGCCGCAACGCCGATGCGGCCGAGGTAAAGCGGGCTTTCCGCGGCCTCGCGCGCGAGCTGCACCCCGACGTCAACGCCCATGACCCCGAGGCCGAGGAGAAGTTCAAAGCCGCGGCCGAGGCCTACGAGGTCCTCTCCGACCCCGAGCAGCGCCGCGTCTACGATGCCTACGGCCATCAGGGGCTGCGATCCGGCGGCTTCCCGCCCGGCGGGTTC
>DATBHH010000057.1:0-34315 GCA_036557525.1 Solirubrobacterales bacterium
CGGCAGCCCCCGCGCCTTCGCCCAGCGCCCATTGCCATCGGTGATGATGGCGACGTGGACCGGGCCCTGGCGCTCATCCATGGCGGCGCAGGCGCATCGCGACCATGATCAGCCGCACAGTCGGGTCGAGCGATTCGAGCAGACGCCCCCTGATTGGCCGAGCGTATCCGCTGTCGGCGCTGGGAGCGCTCAGGTAGAAGCCGGCGACCCCGGCGAGGATGGCGCGGTGTCTGCGCGCGTGGCGCAGATCCGCAACGGCTGCTTTGGCACGGCTCGCGAGCAGACCGATCCGGTTTGCCGCCTCGTTCTGGTTGGCGAAGTAGCTCAGGTAGTTGTGCTCACCTGCCTCGAGGTCGTCCTCGAGGTCGATCAGGTCGTCGAGCAGCACGGTCAGTGCCCCGATTGGAGGGAAGTAGGCGGCATCGATCAGGGCCGCCTCATCGGCCGTCGTCCGAGGGTCGGCCGCCGCCGCGATCAGGGCGTGGGTTGCCACCGAGGAGCAGGCCCCGGCGGCCAGCTCCCACCAGAGGTATCCCGGGGCGGACTGATGCCGGCTCGCCCACGCCTCGAGCTCGTCTGCGCCCTCGCGCGCCGCGGCATGCGTATAGCTCTGTCCCTCGCCGCAGCGGTTGGCGGCGCGCCGCAGCAGCGGCACGATCCGCTCCGACGCCGGCAGTCGTGCCACGGCCTTCTGGCAGGCCGCCACCAGGGCGTCCAGGTAACCGCCGTCTTCGCGTTGTGGGTGATGAATGTAGTAGTCGCCTGATTTGGTCTCGGGAGACACGGCGTCGCAGATCGCCGCGTGCAAGGCGAGGCCATCCGCCAGTGGATCAGGTACCCGCTCCTCGCTGATCGAGTCCAGATAGTCGATGGCGATCTGCAGGGGAGCCAGCGCTCGCAGCGTTTCGGCTCGGCGCGACCGCGGAGCGAGTATTGCGAAGACCGCCGTGGCTTCAGGGTTCCGCCTATCCGCCTGGAGGGCCGAGAGCGCCGCACCGCGCAGCAAGGGATCAGGGATGCTCGAGGCGCGCAGCCGCCAGCGGTCCAACTCGCCGCGCACGAGTGGGAGGATCTCTCGCTCGTAGGCGATCAGCGACGAAACCACTGCACCCGCATCGGCTGCAAATTCCGACCCCATCACCCGTAGTTTCGTAGCTGCTCCGATCGACCGTCTTCTGCTCTTGCCGCGATGGCCGGGCGCTCCGCTGGCCGCTGGCGGGAGTAGGGCACCTCTTCGATGTCCAGCTCTAGGCCCGCAGCGCGACACCCGCGATCGCAATCAGCGGCACCGAGATCGATAGCGCGCGCAGGGCGCCGTCGAGCGGAGCGGCCAGCATGGCGCGGTCCAGCGGGCGGATCGTCCCGTCGGCGAGCCGCTGCTCACCGCGCACATCTTCGGTCCGGCGTCGAAGCTCTCGCACCGGCGTGGAGAGCCGACGCTGGGCGACGCTGAGCCAAAAGCAGGCAAGGACCGCGGCGGCGGCGGCGATCGCCTCACCGAGAGTGTGGACGCCGAGCGCGTTGGACCACCAGCCGGTGAGCGCCGGAAAGGCGCCCCAGGCGGCGGCAAACCAGAAATCGGTGTGAAAGACGCCGTCGAAGAGCTCAAGGTTGTAGGCGAGGACGAGAAAACCGCCCACGACGACGAGGGGGGCGAGCGTGGGCGACACGACCAATACTCCGGCAACACCGATCGCCAGCGCGCCGCCCAGCCCGACGGCAGCCAGTGCCACGAGCGTCCGTCGCGACAGTCCGGTCCCAAGCGGGTGTCCATGCAGCTCGTCGAGCGAGTGGGCTGCCACCCCGACCGCCAGCAGGAAGGCAGCGAGCGCCGCGCCGAGTCGGCCGACATGGATCTGCGCCGCCGCAGCGGCACCGATCGCGACGTAGCTGAGATGCCAGAGCGTGTAGGGAGGGTGCAGCAGGGTGACGAAGTCGCGCCAGCCTCCGGGGCGCAGCGCGTAGAACGCCGGGCGCGGCTCCGCCTCAGCCGCCAACGGTGCCCCAGATCACGATCCCGCCGCCGAGGCTCATCCGCCGAGTCCTGACACCCCCGATCCCAGCCTCGTCCCAGATCTGAAGTTGGCGCTCGAGCGGATATCTCTCGTAGAAGCCCTCGATGCTCGGACCGAGGAACCGTCCCACGTCAAACCACTCCCTCGAGGCGAGGCGGCCGAGCGCCGGGAGGCCGACCCTGGTGTAGAGGCGCCACGGCCAGAGCCAGATCCCCTGTGGAACGCAGAACTCGAGGCAGGCGACTCGCCCTCCCGGCCGCACCACCCGGGCGAGCTCGCGCAGGGTCGCTCCCGGGTCATCGACGTAACGCAACAGGTAGGTGAAGGTGAGGTGGTCGAATTCACCGTCCGCAAACGGCATCTCCTCCGCCTGTCCCTCGACGAGCTCCACCCGTCCTGCAAGCTTCGAATCGGACGCCACCTTGGCGCGGGCCCGGGCCAGCATCGGGGCGCTCTGGTCCAGCCCGACGACCCGGCAGCCGTAGGACCGGACCAGCGACCTTGCCACGAGGCCGGTCCCGGTGGCGACGTCAAGCACGCGCTGGTCGGGGCGAGCTCCGACCGCCGCGACCATCGCTCGCCGCCAGCGAGGATCCTGGAAAAAACTGAGGGCCGCCCCCATCTCGTCGTAGCGGGAGGGCAGCTCTTCGAAGAGCTGAAGCGCGTGCTGCTTGCGCGGAGACCGAGCCGTCGCCACTCTCAAAGCGTCTCAGAAACAACAGGCCTCCAGATCGCCGATCGCCGCCCAAGCGGCCACCCTTCCCGTCAGGGGGCGGCGACGCCGCCGCCGACGCCGGCTGGGGGCGAGGGTGGGGGAGCGGGCGCCGGTTCGGGCGTGGGAGCGGGTGCGGGCGCGGATTCGGGCGCGGGGCTCGATTCCGGGGGCGCGCTCGGTTCGTTGCCGCTCGCCTTGTTGCCTCCCTTTTCGCGGCCGCCGGCTTCCGGTTCGAGTTCTTCGTATCCGTATTCGCCTTCGTTTTCGCCGCTCTTCGAGGAGGAGGAGGAGGATGTGTGTTCTGAGTGCAGCCCGGAGAGTTCGGGAAGGCTGGACGGCACCCCGAATTCGGGGCAGTCGCCGTTGACGGCCTGTTCCATGAAGTAGCGCCAGATCGGCCCCGCCGTCGGACCGCCGAAGCCGGTCTCTTCCCGGGACTGCGGGTGCCCGACCCAGACCGCCGTCGAGAAGAGCGGCGTGTAGCCGACGAACCAGGCGTCGGAGAGCCCCTCCGAGGTGCCGGTCTTGCCCGCCGCCGCGGAGCAGCCCATCGAGGTGTATCCGGCGCCGGTCCCCTGGGTGATCACGCCCTCGAGCAGCCGGGTGACTTCGTATGCATCGCCCTCGCTGAGGACGCGCTCGCCCGTGTCGGGGTTGGGTTCGTCGACCTTGCCGCTCGGGAACTCGACGCGGCCGATCGCAGTCGGTCGATGGCGGGTGCCGCCATCAGCGAGCGTTGCGTACGCCGAGGCCATTTCCAGCGGGGTGACGCCGACCCGCAGCCCGCCGATCGCCTCGGCGGGCACGGATTCGAGCGGCGATGTGATCCCCATCTGATGGGCGGTGTGGGTGACGTTTTCCGGGCCGACGTCGAGGTCGAGCTGGGCGAAGACGGCGTTGACCGAGTCCCAGGTGGCGCTGGCGAGCGACATCGTCCCCCCGCCCGGCTCGGCGTTGTGGACGGTCCAGGTGCCCCCGCCCGGGATCTGCAGCGTCTTCGGCGAGGTCCCGTCGTAGTACGTCGAGTAGGGATCGACCCCCTGCTTGATCGCGGTGGTCAGGACAAAGGTCTTGAACGAGGAGCCGGGCTGCCGGTGCGCCTGCCAGGCGTAGTTGAACTGGCTTTCTTCGGCAGACCCGGGGGTGGAGGCGAGCGCGACTATCTCGCCATTGGAGGGGTCGACCGAGGCCAGCGCCGACGCCGGCCCGCCTTCGGGGTAGCAGACCGAGCAGGAGTCGACGGCGGCCTGCGCCAGTTCCTGGAGTTGGGGATTGATCGTCGTGTACGCCTTGAGGCCCCCGTAGCGGACGGTGTTGATGCCGTACCTGTCGATCAGCTCCTGCTGAACCAGGTCGAACAGGAAGGGATCGCGAATCACCTGGTACTTGTGGCCCGGGTTCAGCCCCAGGCCCCGGTGGATCGCGGTGCGATACCTGCGATGGCTGATGTATCCCTGTTCCTCCATCGCTCCCAGAACCTCGTTGCGGCGTTCGAGCGCGGCCTTGGGGTCGAGGAACGGGTTGTATTCGGAGGGCGCCTGCGGGAGGCCGGCGATCAGGGCCGCCTCGGTCAGGCTCAGGTCCTTGGCGGGCTTGCCGTAATAGGTCTGCGCCGCGGCTTCCGCCCCCACCGCCGTCTCACCTTCCACCGTTCCATACGGGGCGGTGTTCAGGTATTGGGTGAGGATCCAGTGCTTGGAGTGCGCGTCCTCCAATTCGAAGGCGAGGTGGATTTCCTTCAGCTTTCGTTGGAGCGTCTCTTCGGGGTTGCGGATATAGAGGTTGCGGACGAGCTGCTGGGTGATGGTCGAGGCGCCCTGGACAGGCTTGCCGCCGGCCAGCAGGTCCTTCCAGGCAGCGCGGGCGATCGACGCCGGGTCGATCGCCCCGTGGTCGAAGAAGCCCTTGTCCTCGATCGCCACGGTGGCGTCCTTGAGGTTCTGCGGGAGGGCGCGCGCGGGAACCGGCTGGCGGATCGTGCTGGCGCGGATGAAGCCGATCAGCGAGCCGTCGGCCGCGAAGATCGCCGAGGAGCGGCCGTGCTGCACCGGCTTCAGGCTGGACAGCGGCGGCGCGGAGTTGTAGACGCTGATCGCCCAGGTCGCGGCGACGGTGCCGCCGGCCAAGAGCAGCACGAGAAGGACGCCGCCGGCCACCAGCAGCTTCCAGTGATGCTTGTGCGACCTTCGTCGCCGCCTTCGGGTTCGCCGAGCCATCGCGGAGAAACCGTATTGAGGCTACCGAGCCGACATCCTCTGCCGCGCGCGCCGCAATCTCACGTGCGGCGACACCTGCGCCTCAGGCGAGTTCCGGCTCGCCCGCGGGCCCGACGCCGGTGCGGCGGCGCAGCAGGGCGGCGGCGGCGATCGCGCCGAGCAGGCAGCACGCAGCGCCGAGCTGGAAGGCGACCTGGAAGCCGTCGGTCAGCGCGATGCTGCTGGCCGCCCCGCCGGCGAGCTCGCTGTGCGTCTGCGATGTGGCGATCGTCGTCAGCGCCGCCAGGCCGAGAGTGCCGCCCGCGAGCCGCGAGGTGTTCAGCACTCCCGAGGCCAACCCACTTTCCTGCTGCGGCACGCCTCGCACCGCGAGGATCGTGGCCGGCACCAACGAGGAACCGGCGCCCAGGGTCGCGAGGACGCCGCCCGGCAGCACCTCTGTCCAGTAGCTGCCGTCTGCACTGACGCGGGAAAGCAGCAACAGGCCGACCGCGGCGACCGACATCCCGGTCGTCAGCACCCGGCGGATGCCGAAGCGCTCGACCAGTCGCGGCGCCAGGGTTGCGGCGCCGGCGACGCTGAGGGTCATCGGCAGGAAGGCGATCCCAGCTTGGAGCGCGTCGTCGTGCTGAACCTGCTGGAGATAGAGAGAGACGAAGAACCACATCGCGAAGAAGCCCGCGAAGAGCAGGGCGATGATCAGGTTGGCCGCTCGCAGGAGCGGCATGCGGAAGACGTGCAGGGGGATCAGCGGGTCGCGCGCGATCCGCCCCTCGACGAGGGCGAAGAGCGCCAGCATGGCCAGGCCGGCGGCGAGCGGCAGCAGTACGCCGGGGCTGCCCCAGCCGAGGGTGTCGGTGCGGACGATGCCGAATACGATCCCGGTCAGACCGCCGCTGACGAGCACCGCGCCGGCGAGATCGAAGTGACGCTCCGTCGCCAGCTCCTGAGCGCCCGGGATCAGCGCCCGCCCGGCGGCGACCACCGCCGCTCCCACCGGGACGTTGATCAGGAAGATCGCCTCCCAGCCGAAGCTCTGGGTGAGGGTGCCGCCGAGCAGCGCCCCGGCGGAACCGCCGAGGCCGGCCATCGCCCCCCAGATGCCGAGCGCCCGGTTGCGTTCGTGGCCCTCATCGAAGGAGGAGGTGAGGATCGCCAGGCTCGCCGGTGAGATGATCGCGGCGCCGAGGCCCTGAATCGTGCGGGCCGCGATCAGCAGCGCCTGGCTGTCGGCGAAAGCGCAGCCGAGGGACGCAAGGGCGAAGAGCGCGGTGCCGGCGAGGAACACCCGCCGCCGCCCGAGCAGATCGCCGGCCCGCCCGCCGAGCATCAGAAAGCCGGCGAACGCCAGCGTGTAGGCGTTGACGACCCACTGCAGGCCGGTCTGGGAGAAGCCGAGCGCGTCGCGGATCGACGGCAGGGCAACGTTCACGATCGAGATGTCGAGGATGACCATGAACTGCGCGAGGCAGACGACGAGGATCAGGAGATCGGCGTTACGACGGCTCATCGGGGATCGTTGGTGATAACGGAGGAGGTGGGGAGGACGTGATGCTGGCTAGTTCGACGAGCATCGTACCAAGATAGTTCGACGGTCGTCGTATAATCTCGACGCGATGGAACTGGACCATCCTGACCGCGACGAGATCGAGCTGGCCGCCGTTCTGCGGGCGCTGAGCGACCCGCAGCGGCTGGCGATAGTGCGCGAGCTCGCCGCCGCCGACGAGCCGCGTCCCTGCGGCAGCTTCGCCCTCGACATCGCCAAATCGACCCGCACCCACCACCTCCGCGTCCTCCGCGAGGCCGGTCTCATCGAGCAGCGCCGCGACGGCACCTGCAAGCTCAGCACCCTGCGCCGAGAGGACCTCGAGGCCCGCTTCCCGGGCTTGCTCGACGCGGTCCTGCGGCGCGTCCCTGCGGGCAGCTCGATCCGCTGAGTCGTCCAGCCTCGGGGGGAGCGGATCAGGGCGGTGGCGACCGCGGCCGCCACGGCCCCCGGCGAGCGACTTTCAGCCGGCCGGCAGCAGGCCGCGGACCAGCGACTCGCGGGCCTGGTTGAGCATCCGCTCGAACTCGGCGTCGGAGATGTCCATGTTGGCGGGCCCGAGGTGGGCCGCGATCACCCCGTCCCAGGCCGCCCACATGAACCGCGCCATCGGCTCGGGGTCGACGGGGCGGATGACCCCTTCCTCGGCCGCTTCGCGCAGCAGCCCGGCCATCCGCGCGACTTCGACCCTGATCCGCTCGCCGATACGGGCAGCGGGGCCGGGAGCCTCCTCGGCGCTGGGACGATCGGGCGGGGGGAAGCGGAAGAGCCGAAAGTAGGCCGGGTGCTCGCGGGCGAAGCGCAGATACCCCTCGCCGATTCCCACCAGCTGTTCCAAGGGGCTCTCGCCGGCGGCAAACCCCTCCTCGCTGTAGAGCCGGTCGAGCGCCAGCGCTCGATCGACCAGGGCCGAGTAGACGCCCTCCTTGCCGCCGAAGTGCGCGTAGATCGATCCGACCGCGACGTCGGCCGCCTCCGATAGGTCCTCCATCGTCGTCGCGCTGTAGCCGCGGCCGAGGAAGAGACGCTCGGCGGCGTCGAGGATCGCGCCCGCTGTGCGTGCCTTGCGGCGCTCGGTTCGAGAGGTGGGGGGCGAGCCGGGGGAGACGGGCGGCGGCGACATTTGCAAGATTATTCCAGAACTGTAATCTTCATTCAGTTATGTAGCAAACCTCAAAGGAGCCGGTCGTGCCCCTCCTCGTCAAGCTGGGAATCTGCGAGCTCGCCGTCGGCGTTCTCTCCGGCTGGGCGATGATCGCGATCGTCGAGAGGGCCGAGGCGCTAAAGCGCCTCGGGGTCCGGCAGCTCGGCCGCATCCGGCAGACCCATCTCGACCTGCTGATGCAGGGCACGATCCTGACCGTGGTCGGGGTGGCGGTGGCATCGGTCCCGACCTGGATCGGGATACTCCTCGTCCTCGGGGCCTACATCGCGCCGCTCACCCTGGGGGTGCTGGCGTTCCGCCCGGAGCTGCAGAAGGGCTCGATGGCCTACCGAGGGCTGAACACCGCCGTCCTGACGGGATTCACCGTCGCCTGGGTCGCGCTCGCGGTCACCGTTCTCTCGCGCTGAGCCCGGGGGCTCAGCCGAGCCCGATGCTTTTCGTATAGGGCGAGCCGCGGTGGGGAATGAAGGTGAGCGCCCCGCGGCGGGAGTTGCCGGCGGCCACCGCGCCGCGGGGGACGGCGATCGTCGTCGTGCCGCAGTCGGGCGCGTGTTGGACGACCATTTTCCCGCTCGGCAGCCGGAGCCGGAGGCTGCCCGGCCCGGGAACGGCGACCCGAACGCGGAGCCTGCCGCCCGGCCGTCGAGTCGAGAGGACGAGGAAGGTGTTCGGCGGCCGGTGCGGCGGCCTGACCCTGCCGATCGATTCGGTTTCCCGGTCGACAAACCAGACGCCGCCGCCGGAGGCGGTGAGTTCTTCCGGTTCGCTTCGCTCCTGCAGGCCGAGGCGGAATTCGGTGATCCTGCCGGCGCGGGTGATCCGCCCGATCGAGGGAATCGACGAGCGCATGGGGTTGGAGCTTTCGCCCGAGGGCGAGGTGGCGAACCAGACGTTGCCGTCGGGCCCGGTGATCAGGGAGTCCGGCGCCGAGTACCACGGCATCGGGCGCAGGCAGTGGCTGAATTCGGTGATCTTGCCGCCGACCGTGATGCGGCCGATCCCGGTCAGGCCGCGTTCGGTATCGGGTTTGCTGTGGGGTGGGCGTTTGTCGATCCCGAACCAGACCCTGCCGTCGCGGCCGGCGACGAACGGGCCGACGTCTTCGACCCGCCGGCCGAGGCCCGAGGCGAAGCGCTCGATCGTCCCCGTCGAGGAGATCCTTTCGACCGCCGGGGTCGGCTCGTTGACGCTGAACCAGAGCTTGCCGTCGGGACCGGGGGAGGGCCCTTCGAGGATCGGGAATTCACGCGGCGGGAGGGGGAACGACGCGATTTCGCCGCCCGGCGTGATCCGCCCGATCGCCGGGTGGTCGGAGTTGTCGGCGAACCAGACGTTGCCGTCCGGGCCGGCGACGGGATGGGTAACCGCCGCGGTCTCGGCCAGGCCGGCGCTGAACTCGGAGATTTCGCCGCTCGGGGTGATCCGCCCGATCGCCTGCCCGGTCGGGGTGAGGATCGCCGCATGGTCGAACCAGACGTTGCCGTCGGGGCCGGCGACGAGTTCGAACGGCACGCCGTGCAGATCCGGCGGCTCGAAGAACTCGGTGATCCTCCCGGCCGGGGTGACGCGGGCGACCCCGCCGCCGCCGGCGGCGGTGATCCCGCCGTCGAAGGTGAACCAGAGGTTGCCATCGGCTCCGGCGACGATCTCCGACGGTTCCACCCCGGCCGTGAGGCCCTTCTTGAACTTCGTCACCCTCCCGCCGGGGGTGATCCGCCCGACCGCGTTCCTGCCGTTCTTGCCGAACGGCGTGTTGAGGGTGAACCAGAGGTCGCCGTGCGGCCCGGCCGCGATGCCGCCGATGTTGGCGTGCATTGGAATCTCTTCGACCAGGCCGACCGGCCGCGCCGCGCTCGCCGCCGCCGGCACGAGCAGCGCCAGCGCGATCGCGGCGAGGAGCGTCCGGCGAAGGTTCAGGGGATTCATCGGTTGCGTCCAGCGTATCCGGGTGGCCGGGCTGCTAGGTTCCGCATCGAGTCCGAGCCGCCTCGCTCATGCGCAGGCGGACGGGGGACCCGAGAAGTCGGGGCGAGTGGGCCGGTGATCCGTCCCTAGCGGCATCCGCCGCGAGCCCGTCAGCTAACCCCGTAGGAACCGACATAGGAGGCGCGATATGAAGACCCTCATTCAAACCCCGACATCCGTCTATATGAGCGGGGTGGCTATCGGCGCGGGATGCGGCGCCCTGGCCGTCCTGATCCTGCTCGGGGTGCTGAGCGTCTGATCAGGCGCCGGCGCCGGTGATGCGCTACACCTAACCCATGACAGGCGACCTGCTCTACGAGGGCCACCGGATCGAGTACGAGTCATATGGAGAGGGGGACCGGCTGCTGGTCCTGGTCCACGGGCTGCTGATGTCGCGCCGCATGTACGAGCGGCTGGCGCCCGAGCTGGCCCGGCAGGGGAACCGCGTCGTCTGCGTCGACCTCCTCGGCCACGGCCGCTCCGACCGACCCGAGGACCTGCGGCTCTACTCGATGCCGCTGTTCGCGGGGCAGGTCGCGGCGCTGCTCGACCATCTCGAGGCGCCGTCGGCCGTGATCGGCGGGACGTCGCTCGGGGCCAACGTTGCCCTTGAGCTCGCGGTCAGCGAGCCTGAGCGGGCGCGCGCGCTGTTCGTCGAGATGCCGGTCCTCGACAACGCCCTGCCGGCGGTCGTCGCGGTCTTCGCGCCGCTGCTGCTCGGCTTCCGCTTCGGCCGGCCGGCGTTCGATCTCGCCTCCCGCGTGACCTCGGCGATCCCGCGCAGCCTGCACCTGATCGACCTTGGGCTCGACTTCGTCCGCCAGAGTCCCGGTTCCTCGGGCGCCGTGCTCGAGGGCCTGTTGCTCGGGGAGACCGCGCCGCATCGTGAGGAGCGCCGCCGGATCGAGCAACCGACGCTGGTGGTCGGCCATCCTCGCGACCCCCTGCACCCGTTCAGCGACGCCGGGATGCTCCTCGACG
Source organism: Solirubrobacterales bacterium (assembly GCA_036557525.1). GTDB lineage: Bacteria > Actinomycetota > Thermoleophilia > Solirubrobacterales > 70-9 > VRUE01. The sequence goes on from DATBHH010000057.1 coordinate 10,604, forward strand.
AGCTGCCCGACTCCCGCCTGCTCGAAGCGACTTCGATCCTCGAGTGGCGGCTGACGCCGGGCCGGCTGACCGGCGAGCTGGCGTCGTTCCTAGCCGAGGTCTGGGGACGGTCCGAGAGCGCGGTCGCAACCACGTAGCGGCTCCGGAAAATCGACAGGCGGCGAATCCCGATCGCGGCGATGCACCGGTTCTCCCGGCTCAGCGCGCCTCCCGCCCGGATGCTCTGCGGCCGGGAGCGAGGACGCCTGCGGCAATCATGCCCAGCATCTCGCCGAACAGGGCATCGTCGGTCCGCGCCGGGTCGATGAGCTTTTCGAGCGAGATTCCGCTGAACAGCGCGAACACCCCGTTGACGAACCGCTCCGGGGGCATCGTCAGCTCGACGCCCCGTTTCTCCGTCTCCTGTTCGACCAGCCGGGTGATCGCGCGTTTCGACTCGCGGAAGCGGGCGCGAAACCGCCTGCCGATCTCCTCGTCGCGCGACGCCACCGAGCAGAATTCGAAAAACAGCATCTCCCAGGCCCGCTCGCGGCTGAAGTAGGCGCTGAAGACGGCGCCGAGGTCGAGGGCCTGTCGCCCGGCGGGGCCCTCGCCGATGATCGCCTCGACCTGATCGATGTGGGACTGGAAGCGGCGCTCGACGATCTCGAGCAGGAGCTCGGCCTTGCCCGAGAAGTTCGAGTAGACGGCCTTGCGGGTGAAGCCGGCGCGCTCGGCGATCTCCTCGAGCGAGCTGTCGGCGAACCCCCGCTCTTCGAACACCTCACGGGCCGAGACGAGCAGCTGCTCACGCGTCAGCCGCCGCCGCTCCTGGCGGGTGAGGCGGGGCGGTCTCGGTTTTGAGGTTACATCTTGCACCTGGGAACATAGTGTATCCTCAGTTGCGGATGGAGGAATCGGATCGGACAAAGCCCTCGCTCTTCGGTCGCCTCACCGCCTCGACCTCGCAGTTCGGCAACAAGCATGGCTTCTACCTCGGGCGCCGGCTGACCCGGATTCACGTCGCCGTCTACAGGCGCTCGGGAGGGAAACTCGCCGGCCATCTCCCCGGCTGGCCCGAGGCTCGGGTCGTCCTCGTCGACCACACCGGCGCCAGGACTGGCAGGGAGCGGACCTCGCCGCTGATGTACCACGAGGATGGGGACTCGGTCGTCGTCGTCGCCACCAAGGGCGGCCAGCCGACGAACCCCGCCTGGTTCCACAACCTGATGGCGAATCCGGAGACGACGATCCAGATCGGCCCCGAGACCCGCGATGTCAGAGCCCGCAGGGCGACCGACGAGGAGCGGGACCGGCTCTGGCCCGAATTCGTCGCCTTCTATCCCGGCTACGAATTCTTCAGGACCAACGCGGGCGACCGGGAGATCCCGATCGTGATCCTCGATCCCCGCTAGTCAGGCTCGGCGGATCAGGTCGGCGGCGCGCTCGGCGATCATGATCGTCGGGGCGTTGGTGTTGCCGCTGGTGATCGTCGGCATCACCGAGGCGTCGACGACGCGGAGGGACTCGACGCCCCGGACTCTCAGCTCGGGATCGACGACGGCGTCCTCGTCGCTGCCGATCCTGCAGGTTCCCACCGGGTGGTAGAGGAGGTCGACCCGCCGGCGCAGATCGGCGATCAGATCCTCGTCGGTGTCGACGCCCTCGGCCGGGAAGAGGCGGCGGCCGAGGACATCGGCAAAGGGTCCCGCTGCGGCGATCTCGCTCGCCAGGCGGGTTCCCGCCACGAGCGCCTCGATGTCCTCCTGCTCGGCCAGGGTGTTGGTGAGGATCCGGGGCGCGTCGGTCGGGTCCGCCGAGCGCAGTCGCAGCAGGCCGCGGCTTCTGGGCGAGATCAACACCGGCCCCATCGTCGCCGCGTGGCCCTCGTATTCCTCGAAGCCGTGATTGACGAAGTAGGTCGGGGCGAAGTGGAACTGGAGGTCGGGTTGGGCCAGTCCGCGCCGGCTGCGAACGAAAGCGAATGCCTCGGCGACCGAGGATGTCAGCGGACCGGTGCGACGAAGGGCCCACTCGAGCAGCGCCCGAGGGCTTTCGCCGTCCGCAAGCGAGCCGCCGCCCGGCACGTCCCAGACCGAGGACAGGTAGGGATGGTCCTGGAGGTTCCGGCCGACGCCGGGAAGGTCGGCCGCGACCGCGATCCCGAGGTCGCGGAGCTGATCGGCGGGGCCGATTCCGGAGAGCATCAGGAGCTGGGGAGACGCGAGCGTCCCGGCGGCGACGATCACCTCGCCGTCCGCCCGGGCGACGCTCTCCCTGCCGCGCCGGTCGCGGTAGCGGACGCCGCGCGCCCGACCGCCCTCGAGCTCGAGCCCCAGCGCCTGCCCCCCCGTGATCAGGTCCAGGTTCGGACGGCGCAGCGCGGGCCTGAGGTAGGCGTCGGCCGTGCTCCAGCGCCTCCCCCGGCGCTGGGTCACCTGAACGAGCGCGGTGCCGTCCTGCTCGTGGCCGTTGTAGTCCTCGATGCGCGGTATCCCGGCCTCCTCGCAGGCCGCGAGGAAGCGGCCGGTGAGCTTGCGCGGCGAGCGCTCGTCCTCGACCCGCAGCGGGCCGCCGACCGCGTGATGCTCGGATGCGCCGCGCTGATTGTCCTCGGCCCTGAGGAAGTACGGCCTGACGTCCTCCCAGCCCCATCCCGGCGCACCCTCCCGGACCCAGCGCTCGAAGTCGAGCGGGTGGCCGCGCACGTAGAGCATCGCGTTCATCGAGCTCGAGCCGCCGAGGCCCTTGCCGCGTGGCATGTAGAGCGAGCGGCCCTCGCAGTGGGGCTCCGGCTCGGTGTTGAAGTCCCAGTCGAGCTTGGTGCGGAACTGGGTCGCGAACGCGGCCGGGACCTTGATCTTGAGGCTGCGATCACGCCCGCCGGCCTCGATCAGGGTCACCGTCGTGCCGGTGTCCTCGGTCAGCCGCGCGGCGAGGGTGCAGCCGGCCGATCCCGCCCCGACGATCACGTAGTCGGCCATTGCTCCGGTCGAATCACGGAGTGAGCCCGACGACCGCCTCCGGCGTCGCGACGCGGAAGCTGAGACTCTCCTCGAAGTAGAGCTCGATCGAGCTCGCGTCGTGGCTCAGGTAGCCGATCGAGAGGTCCTGGCCGGAGTCGAAGAGGAGGTCGCCGCCGCGCAGGCTTACGACCGCTCCGCCCTCGACTCCCGGCGCCCATACGATCGGGCCGCCGAGGATCTCGCGCAGGTGCTCGAGCAGGGGGTAGCCGCCGTGCTCGGCGGTCTCGAGGACGCGGGTGTGGGCCTCGGGCCCGAGCGCGAGCCCGTAGGGGCCGTCGACGCCGACGGCCCGCAGCGTGTCGACCGCGATCGCGACGTGCCTCGGGTACCGATCGCAGTCGTCGCCGAGCACGATCGGGTCGTTCGTCGAGGCGGTGACCGCGCCGGGGATCGAGGCCGCCTCCCAGCCACCGAAGACGACGATGTTCTCGGCCTCCGCGATCCGCAGGGCGGCTGCGTCGAGCGCCGCGAGGTCGACGTCCTCGGCGCCCCGCTCGGCGTCTTCGAGCTCGGAACGCGAAACCGAGAACTCGGCCCGAAGCTCGACCAGCGGCAGGACCCGCCGCCGGCGCGCCGCGACCCCGTCCCAGGGCACGTCGCCGAGCTTCTCCGAGCGGCCGAGGTTGGACGCGGAGAAATTCCAGCCGAGCGGGCCGGAGAAGTCGATCAGCCGGCGGGCGCCGAGCGCCGGCCGCAACCTGGCGCGCGCCTCGTCGTCGAGCAGTCGCCAGCCCGCCTCGGTGATCGGCGCGCGGTCGCGAAGCAGGTGGCTCATCGGACGCCCTCCCTGAGGCCGCCGATGCCGAGCGACTCGCCGCCTGCGAGAGGCGCCCCCTTCTCGGCCTCCTCGCCGGTGGCCTCGGCCTCGGACTCCTCGCCGTGCTCGACGACGTCACCCTCCTTGAACAGGATCCCGCGCGCGATCTCGCGCCACAGCGGGGTGCGGCGGAGGAGGAACTCGAGGTCCATCGAGAAGTGCTTGAACTCCTCGCCCTGAGCGTCCCGCATGATCGCGATCGCCTCGGGGTCCCTCTCGATCGCGAGGCGCTGCTCGTACCAGCCGATCGCTTCCGCCTCCTCGGTGACCGAGGCGCAGAGCCTGGCGAACGTCCGAGTCTCCTCCGGCAGCTCCTCCGGCGGCTCGTGATACTGGTCGAATCCCACGCTGATGCTCCTTTCGGTTCAGGCAGCTCGCATGCCGGGACCAGGTTATCCGCCTAGATGTGACCGCTCGGAAGGTGCCAGTGATGGGGCGCGATCAGCGAGTCCGCTGCCCGGGGTCCCCACGACCCCTGCTCGTAGTGCTGCGGCGGCGGCGGGTTTTGCAGCAGCGGTTCCGCCACCTCCCAGAGGCGCTCGATCCCCTCCGAGGTGGTGAAGAAGGTGCGGTGGCCGACCATCACGTCGTGGATCAGGCGCTCGTAGGCGTCGAGGGACTGCTCGGTGCCCCCGAACCCGTCCCCGTAGCTGAAGTTCATGTGGGCCTGGCCGAGACGCAGGGTCGGCCCCGGCAGCTTGGCCAGGAAGCTCGCCGAGATGCTGCCCGGGTCGCCTAGCTCGAAGGTGAGGTGGTCGCAGCCAAAGGTGTCGGCGAAGTGCCTGGTGTCGATCGGGAACATCCGTCGCGGCGGCATCTTGAAGGAAATCGTGAGCACGTGGCGCGACTGCGCCATCCGCTTGCCCGTCCGCAGGAAGAACGGGACGCCGGCCCAGCGCCAGTTGTCGACGAACGCGATCAGCGCGACGTAGGTCTCGGTCTCGGAATCCGGCGCCACGCCGTCTTCCTCGCGGTAGCCCTCGTACTGCCCGCGGATCACGTTCGCGGGATCGATCGGGAGCATCGCGTCGAAGACCTTCTGGCGCTCGGCCATCAGCGACTTCGACGTCAGGTCGTTCGGCGGCTCCATCGCGACGAACCCGAGCACCTGGAAGAGGTGGGTGACGACCATGTCGCGGAAGGCGCCGGTCTGCTCGTAGAAGCCGGCGCGCATCCCGATCCCGAGCGTCTCCGGGACGTCGATCTGGACGTGGTTGATGAGGTTGCGGTTCCAGACCGGCTCGTACATCCCGTTCGCGAACCTCATCGCCAGCAGGTTCTGTACCGCGTCGCGACCGAGATAGTGGTCGATGCGGAAGATCTGCTCCTCGTCGAAGACCCGGTGGAGGACCTCGTCGAGCGAGCGGGCCGAGGAGAGGTCGGTTCCGAACGGCTTCTCGAGAATGATCCGGGACCGCGGCGCGAGGCCGGCCGCCCCGAGGCTCTCGATGACCTCGGCATGGGCGCTTGGCGGCAGCGAGAGGTAGTGGAGGATGCGTGGCTCGCCGCCGAGCTCGTCCTCGGCCTCGCGCACCGTCGAGCTGAGCGCGTCGTAGCCGTCGCCGAGATGGGCGGCGCGAAGCGACGGGGAGAAGCGCTCCCACGAGGCGTCCGAAATCGGCCCGTGCCCGCAGTTCTCGGCCGCCTCGCGGGTGAGTGCCTCGAACTCCTCGTCGATCATCTCGCTGCGCGAGACGCCGATGATGACGAAGCGCTTCGGCATCAGCCCCGCATCGGCGAGGTGAAACATGCCCGGCAGCAGCTTCCGCCTCGCGAGGTCGCCGGTGGCCCCGAAGAGGACGATGACGTGATCGTCGGGGACGGTGGCCGCCGGAGCGACCGCCGGCGCCTCAGCGGTCTCGACGCTCATGCGCACAGTCTGACGATCACGCGCCTGGGCCGCCGCCGCGATCGGTAGCTTGCGGCCCATGACCTACCTCGCGCCTGCCAAGAACCGCCTCCTCGCAATCTGCCTTTCCGTCGCCGCCCTTGTCGTTCTCGCGACCGCCTCGTCCGCCAGCGCGGCCGACACCGTCTATTGGGCCGACTACGGGAGCAACCACATCGCCTTCGCGAACCTCTCCGGGGGTGGGGCGGGCTACCTCGACATCACCGGGGCGAGCGGCATCGAAGCCAACGGCGTCGCGATCGACTCCGCCGCCGGCAGGATCTACTGGGTCGCCGCCGCACCGCCCAAGGTCTACTTCGCCAACCTCGCGGGCGGCGGTGGCGGCGAACTGAACATTGCCGGGGCGACCACGACGGGCTTCGCGGTCGGCGTCGCTGTCGAACCCGCGCTCGGCAGGGTGTACTGGGCCAACGGAGAGAAGAACACGATCTCCTACGCGAACCTCAACGGCAGCGGCGGAGGGGACCTCGACACTGCGGGCGCGACTGTGCAAGACCCGCTCGGCGTCGACGTCGACCCGAACACGGGCCGTGTCTACTGGGCGAACGGAGAAAAAAAACCACTCACGACAACGGAAGAGATCTCCTACGCCAGTCTCACCGGCGGCGGTGGGGGGGACCTCAACACATCCGGGGCGACCGTGGACGAGCCCGCCGGTGTCGCGGTCGACTCCACCACAGGCAGGATCTACTGGGGCAACTATCTGGGAAACAGCATCTCCTACGCCAACCTGAACGGCACAGGTGGCGGCGATCTGCCGACGACGGGCCTGACCGCCGAATCTCCGTTCGGGGTCTCGGTGGACCCGACCGCCGGCCGTGTCTACTGGACCGCCGAAGGCCCCGGAAAGATCGCCTACGCGAGCACCGCCGGGAGCGGCGGAGCGGACCTCGACACGACCGGAGTGACGCCCAACCTGCCGGCCTTCCCGATCATCCTCAAGGCCCCCAGCCCGCTGGCCGTGCCGAAGGCGAGTGGCAGCGTCAAGCCTGGCTCGACCCTCACCTGCACGCCCGGAACCTGGGCGCCAGACCTGATCGAGTCGTTCCTCTACCGGGCTCCCCAGAGCACCGGCATTCAGTGGCTGAAGAAGGGCCAGCCGGTCGCCGGTGCCACCGCGACCACGCTGAAGGCCACCGCGGTCGGCGATTACGCCTGCCAGAGCAGCGCAACCAACCGCGCGGGCTCGACGTCTCAGACCAGCGCGCCGGTGGGCGTCTTCAAGCTCGGCAAGGTCGCTGTCAACAAGAAGAAGGGCACGGCGACGATCTCGGTCCAGGTGCCCGGCGCCGGCACCCTGACCCTGTCCGGCAAGAAGGTCGCCAAGGTGAAGAAGAAGCGGTCGGCGAGCTCGCCGGAGACGTTGAAGCTGGCGGTCAAGGCGAAGGGGAAGGCGAAGAAGGCGCTGAGCAGGAAGGGCAAGGCGAAGGTCAAGATCTCCGTCGCCTTCACTCCGCTCGGCGGCAGCGCCGGAACTCAGACGAAGACCCTGACCCTGAAGAAGAAGCTGTCCGGCTGACTCAGTCCTGCGGCTCTTCGCCGTTCGGCATCAGCGCGTACCACTGGGCGCCGAAGGCCTTGTAGTCGTTGCCGTTCGCTTCACCGGGCTTCGTGTCCTTGGCGAAGGTATACAGGGGGTGGCCGGCGTAGGTGACCTGCATCGTCCCGTCCTTGCGTTCGGTCGTTCCCAGCACCGATGCCTGGGCGCCGCCCTTGGCCTGCGGTTCGCCCGAGGTGGTCAGCGGAGGCCAGAATCCTTCGCATTCCCCGTAGCAGGACGACATCGTGCCCTTGTCCTTGTGGAAGTCGTACAGCGTCATCCCTTCCGAGTTGACGATGACCTGGCCGAGGTCGCCGGCCTTTCCGGTCGAGACGAACGTCGTTTCCCCGCCCGCGGAGCCTGTTTCGGCGGCGGTGGTGCTGGACGATTCGCCGCCGCCGTAGGCGCCGCCCCCGTAGGCGGCGGCCGAGCCTGCGCTTCCGGATTCGCCGGTCGTTTCGCCATTGCTGCTGCCGCAACCGGCGACGACCAGCGCACCGAGCACAGCGGAGGCGATCAGCGCCAGGTAGCCCTTCTTCATCTGTGCCCTCCTAGTTCAGCTTTTCTCGACTGGATTCGCGATGCGGCAGGGTGTACGTGCAAATCGCGGGCCGGGTTCAGGCGGACTGGTCCTCACGTTTCCGCGGCTGACGGCGTTCCTAGGGTTATGACGATGGAGATCGGCTGGACCGTCCACGAGAGCCCGATCGGGCCGCTGACCGCGATCGCCGCGGAGTCGGGGCTCCGCTCCCTCCATTTCCCGGGCCGCTCGCCGCGGCTAGACGAGGGCGGGCGGATTCCGATGCGCCGGCTCAGCGCTCAGCTCGATCGATACTTCGCCGGCGAGCTGAGGGCATTCGACGTCGAGCTCGACCTCCGCGGCGGTCCGTTGCAGAGGATCGTCTGGGGGCTACTAGTGGAGATCCCCTACGGGCAGACGACGAGTTACGGCGAGCTCGCCGAGCTGATCGACCCGAGCGCATATCCCGCGGGATTCGAGCCCTACGAGCGCGCCCGCCTGGTCGGCGCGGCGGTCGGGCGCACCCCGACCCCGATCATCGTGCCCTGCCACCGGGTGATCGGCGCCGACGGGTCGCTGACCGGATATGGGGGCGGCCTCCATCGCAAGCAGGCGCTGCTCGATCTCGAGCGGCGGGCGAGCTCGGGCGTCGAGCCCGATCCGATCTGGTCGACCCGCCAGCAGGCTCTGCTCTGAGCCAGCCGGTGTGCTGAATGTCGGAAGTGCGGCCGTTCAGCCGGCTGCGAACCGGTTCGCCTAGATTGCGTCGAGGATCGGCGTCAGGGCGTCGATCACGTCCTCGAGCGGCGCCCGCTCCAGCGCCTCGAGGGTCCCGTTCGATCTCGTGACCGCGACTCCGAGCGCGAGCGCGACCAACAGCTCGGCTTCGAGCTGCGGCGCCCGCGCACCGCGTTCCCGAAGCTCCCGGACCGCGGGCTCGAGGATCCGGCCGCGGACGATCGCCCGGGTCCTCTCGCGAGCCTCGTCGGTGAGAGTCGGGCTCGCGAGGGCGCGGCTGATCGGGCTGTGGCCGCGCTCGTCCCAGCGCCGCAGAAGCAGCTCGACAAGGGTGCGCGGGTCGCCGTCGATCTCATCCTCGCCCTCCGCCGGCTCGGCGATCGCAGCGAGGAAGAGCCCCTCCTTGGAGTCGAAGTAGCGGGCGATCAGGGCCGGGTCGACCCCGGCTCGCTCGCCGATCTCACGGGTCGTCGCCCGCTCGTAGCCGACCTCGTCGAAGACCTGGCGCGCCGTCTGCAGCAGCGCCTCGCGGGTCGCCTCCGAGTCGCGGGGGCGGCGCGCCGTCGCGATGCTAGTGTTGTCACCGGCCGATGTCATCAAGCGCTGACAATATCACCGGTCACCCCGAGAGGCAGCACTACGGCATCACCTTCGCCGTCCTCGCCCTCGCCGGCGCCTCCTACGCGCTGCTCCAGTCGGCGGTCGCGCCGGCGCTGCCGGAGATCCAGGTCGACCTCCACGCCTCGGCGACCGCGACCGCCTGGCTGCTCACCGGCTACCTGCTGAGCGCCTCGGTGCTGACCCCGATCATCGGCCGCCTCGGCGACATGTTCGGCAAGGAGCGGACTCTGGTCGCCTCGCTCGCGATCCTCTCCTTCGGAGTCCTCCTCGCGGCGCTCGCGAACTCGATCGGCGTCCTGATCCTGGCGCGGGTGATCCAGGGATCCGGCGGCGCGATCTTCCCGCTGGCGTTCGGGATCATCCGCGACGAGTTCCCGCGCGAGCGGGCGGCGCAGGGGATCGCGATGATCTCGGCGATCCTCGGCATCGGGGGCGGGCTCGGGATCATCCTCGCCGGGCCGATCATCGACACCTTCGACTACCACTGGCTGTTCTGGTTTCCGCTGGTCCCCGTCGTCGGCGCAACCGTGGCGACGATCTTCTTCGTGCCCGAATCGCCGGTGAAATCGCCTGGGCGGATCGACTGGAGGGGCGCGGCGCTGCTGACCGGGTGGGTGGTGCTGATGCTGCTCGGGATCAGCCAGACCGCAGAATGGGGATGGGGGGACCCGCGGGTTGTCGGCCTGATCCTCGCCGGGTTCGCTCTTCTGGCCGTGTGGGTGTGGGTCGAGGGACGCAGCGAAGATCCGCTCGTCGACATGGGCATGATGCGGATCCGCGGAGTCTGGACGGTGAACGCCGCCGCCTTCCTCGTCGGCGCCGGCATGTACGGCTCGTTCATCCTCTTCCCCGAGTTCACCGAGACGCCGGCGAGCGCCGGCTACGGGTTCGGAGCATCGGTGACGGAAGCGGGCCTGTTCCTCCTGCCCTGCACCATGGCGATGCTGGTCGTCAGCCCGGTCGCCGGCTGGCTCGCGGGGCGGGTCGGCTCGCGGGTGACGCTGATCGCCGGCTCGCTGACGACGGCCGGCGCATTCACGCTTGCGGCCGCCGCCCACCACCGGCCGATCGACATCTATCTCTCGACCGGTCTCCTCGGGATCGGAATCGGCCTCGCCTTCGCCTCCCTCGCCAACCTGATCGTCGAGGCGGTTCCGCAGAGCCAGACCGCCGTCGCGACCGGGATGAACACCGTGATGCGGACGCTCGGCGGATCCGTCGGCGGCCAGGTGGGCGCGAGCCTGATCGCAGGGACCGTGACCGCAGCCGGGCTGCCGACCGAGCACGGGTTCACCCTCGCCTTCACCCTCTCGGCCGGTGCCTGCCTGATCGCCGCGCTGGCGAGCATCGCGGTCCCGAAGCCGCCGCGGACGGCGCTCCAACCCGGTCGCGCGGCGAGGCTGGCGGCGGAATCGTGAGCTGCTACCGCAACATTCTCGTCGCCCTCGACGGCTCGCCCGACGCGGAGGCGGCGCTCCGGCACGCGGTCACCCTGGCTCGCGACCAGAACGCGCGCCTGACCCTGCTCTCGGTCGTGCCGCGGCCGCCAGTCCCGACCGGCGCCGGGGTCGCGCCGCCGCCGGACCTGACCGAGTCGCACGCCGCCCTCCTTCGTAGGGCGCTCGAGGCCGTTCCCGGCGACGTCGGTGTCACCACGAGGCTCGAGCACGGCGACCCCGCGGCGGCGATCCTCGCGCGCGTCGCGGAGGGCGCCTTCGACCTGGTCGTGATGGGCTCGCACGGGCACAGCCGGGTGCACCGTGCCCTGCTCGGCTCGGTCTCGGAGCGGGTGTTGAAGGCCGCGACCGTCCCGGTCCTGCTGATGCGCGCTGGGCATGGCGCTACGGTGCAGCGGTGGCAGGAGACGGCGACGACATCGCTGTCCGCGCAAGGCTGACGGGCAGGGTACAGGGGGTGGGCCTCCGTCAGGAGACGGTGGCCCGCGCCCGCGATCTCGGCCTGATGGGCTGGGTCCGGCATGCCGACGGCGACGTCCTCGTCCATGCCGAGGGACCGGAGGCCGCGGTCGAGCGGCTCGTCGCCCATCTCGGCGAGGGCCCGCCCGGCGCCTCGGTCGACGGTGTCGAGGTCGAGCGGGTCGGAGTCGAGGGCCACGAGCAGTTCGCGATCCGGGGCGTCAGCGCCGGCGCCTTCGTCATCCAGGAGCACGCCGCGACGGCGCACCATTTCGACCTGCGGCTCGAGGTCGACGGCGCGATGCGATCGTGGGCGGTGCCGAAAGGGCCCTCGATGGATCCCGCGGTGAAACGGCTCGCGGTCGCGGTCGAGGACCATGAGATCTCCCACAACGAGTTCGAGGGCGCGGCCGGTGGCGGCCACGTGATCGTCTGGGACCGCGGCGTCTATGAGCGGGGGGGCCGGGTCGCCTGGCCGGAGGCGATCGAGCGCGGCCACGCGGTCTTCATCCTCCACGGCGAGAAGCTCGAGGGCGGGTTCGCGCTGCAGCGGACGCGGCCCGGTGAGAAGCCCCAATGGCTGCTGATAAAGCGCCGCGATGAGAACGCCCGCCCCGGCTCCGACCTGGTCGCGGAATCGCCGCGGTCGGTCCTCAGCGGCATCACCCTCGAGGAGCTGGCCGCGGATTCCGGCTAGGCCGTCTTCGGCGTCTTCTTCGGCTCCGACCGGGGCTCGAGCTGGATCTCGCGGTCGGCCCGCGGCCGCCCCTCCTCGATCTCGAGGCAGCGCTCGCGCTCGGCGTTCAGCTGGAGCCCGAAGAGGATCGCCAGATTGCTGATCCAGAGCCAGACGAGGAGAGCGACCAGGCCCCCGAGCGTGCCGTAGGTCTCGTTGTAGGAACCGAAATTCGCGACGTAGATTCCGAACAGGGCGGAGGCGACGATCCAGACGAGGACGGCGACGACGCTTCCGGCCGAGATCCACCTGAATCCGCGCAGCTTCACGTTCGGCGAGGCGTAGTAGAGAAAGTTGATCGTGAGGATGAAGACGAGGGCCATCAGCGGCCACTTGGCGACGTCCCAGATGTCGACGGCGGTGTTGCCGATTCCCAGCGGCCCCGCCACCGCCCTGACGATCGGACCCGTCATGACGAGCGAGACGGCCAGCAGCGCAAGGGCCACGACCATTACCAGAGCGACCGCGATCTGGAGCGGCCGCAGCTTCCAGAACGGCCTGCCCTCGGGCGTCTCGTAGATCACGTTGGATGCGCGCATGAACGCCCCGACGTAACCCGACGCCGACCAGAGGGCGAGGGCGAGGCCGCCGACCAGCGCGAACCCCGCCGTCGCCCGGTGTTCGGTCAGCGATTCGATCGGGCCGGCGAAGGTTTCGGCCGCGGATTCGGGCCCGATTTCGGTGATGATTTCGGTCAGGCTCGCGGTGGTCGACCTCGGGTCGCCGAAGAGGCCGATCAACGAGACCATCGCGATCAGGGCGGGAAAGAGCGAGAGCAGGCCGTAGTAGGTGAGGGCGGCCGCCCAATCGGAGAGGTTGCCCTTGCGAAACTTGGTGGCGGTTCGTCTCAGGGTTGCGAGCCGGCCGTCTGACCGCATGTGGAGGAGCTACCCGCTGCTGTGTCGAGCAAGCCCTCGCTCCCGGGGCCTGACGCCCCGCGCGGGCACGCCTCGCCCGCCGACGGCTCGAATCGCCTCGACCGTGCGCGCAATCGAGATCCGCCGCCGAGCTGGCGACCGTCCCCTGTTCTCTCCTCTGATCATGCCTGGGTCCTTTACCCATTCGTCCCAGAAGCCAAACACTCCTGCTCCGATTTGGACAAACTTCAATGAGCAATCGAGGCCCCGCTCCGGCTAGCGTGTGCGTGGTGGCGGTGACCCTCGACGAGCTGACCGTGATCGACTCGCCCGCGGCGTGGCGCGAGATCGGATTCGCGATCGACGGCGATACCTGCGTCGTTTCCCAGACGCGGATCAGGCTCGCACCGGGCGAATCGGGGCTGGGGTTGAGCGAGTGGTCGCTGCGCGGAATCGTCGACTCCGCCGACCTCGACGGGATTCGAACCACCCGGTCCGACCGGCCGCCGCCGGAGACGGCTCCGATGCACCCCAATGGGGTCACCGCCCTCGATCACGTGGTCGCGGTCACGCCGGACCTCGAGCGCACCGTTGCGGCGATGGAGGCGGCGGGTCTCGACCTGCGTCGGCTGCGCGAGGAGCCGACGCCCGCCGGGGCGCCTCGGCAGGCGTTCTTCCGCCTCGGCGAGGTCGTCTTCGAGGTCATCCAGGAGCCGCCCGACGCGATCGAGCGAGCCGGGGGAGACCACCGCGCGTTCTTCTGGGGCCTGGCCTTCGTCGCCCCCGACCTCGACGCGACCGTCGCCTCGCTCGGCGACCGGATCGGTGAGATCCGCGACGCCGTCCAGCCCGGCCGCCGGATCGCGACCCTGCGGCGCTCCGCCGGCCTCACCCTGCCGATCGCGCTGATGACGCCGGTGGTCGCCGAGCCCGCGGGCCCGGCGGCGCTATCGTGATGGCGATGGACGACCGAGGCATCCAGGACCGGATCCAGGAGCTGGTGGCGGAGGAGCGCCGCCTGAACGATGCCGGCGTCGACTCAGGTCCCAATCCCGAGCGCCACGCCAGGCTCGAGGAACTGAAGGTCGAACTGGATACCTGCTGGGACCTTCTGCGCCAGCGCAAGGGGCACGAGGAGTTCGGGCTCGGGACGGACGACACCTCACCCCGCGATCCCGACGTCGTCGAGGGCTACGAGCAGTAGAGCTCACTCCGACCGCGGCCGGCGTTCCTCCTCGGCGACCGTCAGCTCGGCTGCGGGCTGGGCTTCGAGGCGCTGGTCGGGTATCGGCTCGCCGCTGAGGACCGAGAGGCCGTAGGTTCCCGCCGCGAGGCGCTCTTCGGCCCGCTCGACGGCGGCCAGCCTGGTGCTCAGGTCCTGGGTCCGGCCGGCGTCGAGCTCGTCCTGGTAGAGGCCCTCGGAGTTCATGTCGCCCGGCTCGAGGCGATCGTCGCCCTCCTCCGGTCCTTCGCGCGAGAGCCCGGCGAGCTCGTCTTCGATCTGCTGCCGCTCGCGCGCGAGCAGCTCCTTGGCCCGGGCCTCGTCCACGGCGATACCGTATCGCGGGCATCAGGGTGGCGGATAGGCTGGTCAGGTGACGACGCCAGAGCAGGCGATCGAGGCGGCCCACTTCAAATTCGGCGCTCATACCGGACGCCGCGCGCTGCACGCCAAGGGCAGCGTCTACTCGGGGACCTTCACCGCCACCCCCGAGGCGGCCGCCCTCACCCGGGCGGCCCACATGCAGGGCGATCCGGTCGAGGTCACCGCCCGCTTCTCGAACGGAGGCGGCGACCCCGATGCGCCCGACTATGCGCCCGACGTCCGCGGCCTTGCGGTCTCCTTCCACCTCGCCGACGGTTCGCGCACCGACATCTCCTGCCAGACCCTGCCGCGGTTCCCGTTCAAGGGCCCCGACCCGTTCGTCGAGTTCATCCGCCTCTCGAAGCCGAGCGCCTCCTCGGCGCTGAAGCTGCCGCTGTTCCTGGCCCGCCACCCCGGCGCGATCGCAACCCTGAGGGGGAACCTGGCGCTGTTGAAACCGCCGCCGAGCTACGCCTCGATCCCCTACTACGCGCTCCACGCCTTCAAATGGGTCGATGCGGAGGGCGGCGAGAGATACGTCCGCTACACCTGGAAGCCGACGATAGATCTCGAGCCCCTGCCGCGAGGGGAGGCCAAGCGACGCGGTCGCGACTACCTGCGCGAGGAGCTCGAGGCCCGACTGGCCGATGGCCCGGTCCGCTTCCGGCTCGAGGTCCAGGTCGCCGGCCCCGCCGATGACCCCGACGACCCCTCCTCGGTCTGGCCGGAGGACCGCGACCGCGTCCTCGTCGGCACGCTCGAGGTCACCGGCCCGAGCGATGAGGGCGACGAGCACGTCTTCGACCCGACCCGGATCACCGACGGGATTGAGCTCTCAGACGACCCGGTTCTCCGATTCCGGGCCCGCGCCTACTCGGTTTCGTACGACCGCCGGGCGGCCACGGGCTAGGTGCCGGCGCCGATGGGAAGGGAGTGGTGACCTTGGTCGGCGTCACGCATATCGGCGGCCCGACCGCGCTGCTCGAGATCGGTGGCTGGCGCCTGCTGACCGATCCGACCTTCGACCCGGCGGGCGGCAGCTACCGGTTCGGTTGGGGAACCGGCTCGAAGAAGCTGACCGGGCCGGCGATCGCGGCAGCCGACGTCGGTCGCGTCGACGCGGTCCTGCTCAGCCACGACCATCACGAGGACAACCTCGACCGGGCCGGGCGGGAGCTGCTGCCGAGCGCCGACGCGGTCATCACCACGGCCTCCGGCGCCCGGCGACTCGGCGGCAACGCGCGCGGGCTCGCGCCGTGGGCGAGCACACGGTTGCAGGCAGAGGGGAGGCCGGCGATCGAGCTCACCGCGACGCCGTGCCGTCATGGCCCGCCGCTGAGCCATCCGATCGTCGGTGAGGTCATCGGCTTCTCGCTCGCATGGGAGGGTCAGGAGCGGGGTGTCCTCTGGATCTCGGGCGACACGGTCCTCTACGACGGGGTTCGCAAGGTCGCCGATCGGCTCGAGGTCGACACCGCCCTGATCCACCTCGGCGGGGTCAGGTTCCCGATCTCGGGGCCGGTTCACTACACGATGACCGCCGCGCAGGCGGTCGAGCTGTGTGGGCTGATGCGACCGCGGGTGACGATCCCGATCCACTACGAGGGCTGGAAGCATTTCCGAGAGGAGCGCGACGCGATCGAATCGGAGTTCGTCGGCGCTCCCGCGGAGGTACGCGACAGCGTTTGCTGGCTTCCGCTCGGCGAGGCGGTCGATATCGGTTAGGTTCGGCGGGTGAAACGCGAGGATTTGTGATGGCGGTGAAGCTGCACCGCTGCTCGCTGACCTGGGTCAGGATCGGGGCCCATCCCTGCTGGAAAGTCCAGAAGGCGCTCGACGAGGGCGGGATCGAGTACGAGGTCGTCAAGGGGCCGCTCTCCTCCGGCAAGCGCGAGGACCTCGAACGGCTGTCGGGCCAGCGGAGGTACCCGGTGATCGAGTTCGAGGACGGTGGCGTCTACCGCGAGGAATCGGGGGACATGGCGGAGCGGATCCGGGCCGGGAGGCTGTTCGACGCCGACGAGGGCGCCGCCTCTCCCTAGGCGTCCTCGCGGACGCCGC
Source organism: Solirubrobacterales bacterium (assembly GCA_036557525.1). Taxonomy (GTDB): domain Bacteria; phylum Actinomycetota; class Thermoleophilia; order Solirubrobacterales; family 70-9; genus VRUE01. The sequence goes on from DATBHH010000057.1 coordinate 26,909, forward strand.
CCATTTCGCTGAAGACCGCGGTTGGGCCGCCGTCGCCGCGAGCCTCGTCGGCGATGACGTGGGAGACGGCGTTGATCAGGGCGAGGTGGGTGAAGGCCTGGGGGAAGTTGCCGAGATGGCGACCGCTGCCCGCGTCGAGCTCCTCGGCGTAGAGGTCGAGCCAGCCCGCGGCCCCGAGCAGCCGTTCGCAGAGCGCGCGGGCACGCTCCGGCTCGCCGATCTCCGACAGAGCCGAGACGAGCCAGAAGGAGCAGATCAGGAATGTGCCCTCCTCGCCCGTGAGGCCGTCGTCGGTCTCGCCGGTCTTGTAGCGGAGGACGAGGCCGTCCTTGGTCAGGTCCTTGGCGATCGCATCGACTGTGGCGCGGATCCGCGGATCATCGGGCGGCAGGAAGCGGACGAGCGGGACCAAAAGCGTCGAGGCGTCGAGCGCGTCGGTCTCGTAGTGCTGGCGAAAGACGCCGTCGCGGACCCCGCGCTCGAGGATCTCCGCGCGGAATTCCTCAGCTTTCCGCCGCCACCTCTCGGCGAGGTCGTCGCGCCCGACCGTGGGCGCCAGGCGGGCCCCGCGATCCACCGCGCACCAGATCATCAGCTTCGAGGAGACGTAGTGGCGGGGCTCGCCGCGCGCCTCCCAGATTCCCTGGTCGGGGTTGGGCCAGGCCGCGATCGCCGCCTCGACCTGTTCCCCGATCAGCTCCCGGTCGGCCGGAGTGCCCTGGCCGCGCAGCGCTTTTTCGTGGATGTAGATGGAGTCGAGGAGGGCGCCCCAGACGTCGTTCTGATGCTGGCCGTAGGCGCTGTTGCCGATCCGCACAGGCCGCGCCCCACCGTAGCCCTCGAGGTGGTCGAGGGTGCTCTCGGCGAGGTCCCTCTCGCCGCCTATCCCGTACATGATCTGCAGGTGGGGGTCTTTACGGCAGACCTCGAGCACGAATTTCATGAAGGCGCGCGCCTCCTCGTCGAACCCCAGCGTGTGCAGGGCCCAGAGACTGAACGTCGAGTCGCGGATCCAGGTGTAGCGGTAGTCCCAGTTCCGTTCGCCGCCGGGTGTCTCCGGCAGCGAGGTCGTCGGCGCGGCGACGATCGCGCCGCTGGGGGAATAGGTGAGGCCCTTCAGCACGAGCGCCGACCGCTGCAGGTGGATCCGCCAGGGGTGGTCCGGGAAGGTGCCCGCGCGAAGCCACTGGCGCCAGAACTCTTCGGTCGAGTCGAGCCGCTCGAACGCCTCCGGCGCGCTGCGGGGGCCGCCGAGGTGGTGGTCGCCCCAGGTCACCGCGCAGAAGCCGCTCTCGTCCTCGCGCAGCCGAATCTTCCCCGTCGCCGCGCCGCCGTCAACGGAGAGTTCCATGTCGGTCGTCAAACGCAGCTCGATGCCTTCCCGCCCGAGTGCGACGGCCTCGCCGAGTTCGCCGCCGCTCCACTCCGCCGCCTCGGAGCCGTAGGCGAAGCGTGGTATGCACTCCATCTCCATCTCCACCTCGCCGTCGATGCAGGTCATCAGCCTCAGCAGCGAGTGATCGGCCTCGTGCTCGGCCCGCGGCCGCGACCCACCCGGGTCGGCCCAGTCGCCGATCGTCAGCGCGTCGTGGACGACGACCCAGCCGGTCTCGGTGACCCAGGTCGTCTCGATCACCAACGTGCCGGGCTCGTAACGCCTGCCGATCGGAACGATGACGCCGCGCGGCATCACCCCGAAGTGGCCGGCGCCGCGATCGAGCATCGACCCGAACACGCTCGGCGAGTCGAAGCGGGGCAGGCAGAGCCACTCGACCGCGCCGTCGTAGGAGACCAGCGCGCCGGTGTGGCAGTCGGAGAGGAAACCGTAGCCTCCGATCGGTGGAAAGCGCTGGTCTGCGTCGGTCACGGGGGGCAAGCTACCAAGGGCTACGCTGAATCCCGTGATTCCGCCAATCGCCCATGTCGCCGGAGCGTTCGTGCCGATCGAGGTGATCCCGATCACGCTCGCCGGCGTCCTCTACTGGCATCGGGTGATGGTCCTGCACTGGGACGACAGGCCGGTCCCGACCTGGCGCCAGGTCTGCTTCGGGTCCGGCCTGGCGGTGATCGCGATAGCGCTGTTCAGCCCGGTCGGGCACATCTCCGACGAGCTCGTGCTCGCCCACATGGTCGAGCACATCCTGCTCGGCGACATCGCGACCCTGCTGCTGGTCCTCGGCCTGACGCGCTCGCTGCTGCAGCCGATCCTCGCGATCCGTGTCTTCAACCGGCTTCAGGTGCTCGCCCATCCGGCGGTTGCGCTGCCGCTCTGGGCGGCGAACCTCTTCTTCTGGCATCTGCCGCCGATCTACCAGGAAGCGTACGGCGCGGCGCCGATCCACGCGCTCGAGCACACGACCTTCGTGTTCTTCGGCTGCCTGATGTGGATGCCGGTGTTCGGGCCGCTGCCGAAGCCGGAGTGGTTCGGAACCGGCTGGAAGATCGGGTACGTCGCCGCGGTCCGATTCACCAGCGCGATCCTCGGCAATGTCCTGATGTGGTCGGGCTCGGTGCTCTACCCGATCTACGCCCCGGGCGAGCGCTACTGGCACATCTCGCCGCTCGCCGACCAGAGCACCGCCGGCGCGATCATGATGGTTGAGGGGACCTTTCTCATCCTCGGGGTCCTCGCCTGGACCTTCTTCGAGCTCGCCCGCGAAGGGACCGAGAAGCAGCGCCTGATCGAGCTCGCCGAAGCGCGCGGGATCGAGCTCGACGAGCGCCGCGCCCAGCGCGCTGTCGCCGCCGGCCACGGGGCGCTGCTCGAGCGGAGGCTGCTCGCCGGCGACGGGAGCCCGCGTGAATAGATTCGAGTCGTGGCTCGTGACCGGCCCGCTCGGACGCGGCCTGGCCTTCGCGGTCGACTTCTCCGTCGCCCTCCGCCGCGGCCTGGTCGAACGCCGCGGACATCGATGAGGGTGGGGCCGCGGCAAACGATCATCTAGGGTCAAAAAGGATGAGCGCGGAGCGAGCAAGCGTCCATATCTTTTTCTGCGCGCAGCGAGCGAAGTGCGAGGGGTTGTGATGGAGACGACGGTCACCGAGCTGCCCGGCTCGCGCGCGCGGGTCGAGGTCGAGGTGCCTGCCGAGGAGGTCGGCCGCGGCGTCCAGCGCGCGGCGCGCGGGCTCGCGCGGGAGATGCGGCTGCCCGGCTTCCGCAAAGGGAAGGCGCCGCCGTCGCTGGTGATCCAGCGACTCGGGTTCGGCGCCGTCTTCGAGGAGGCCGTCAGGGAGTCGCTCCCCGATTGGTACGAAGAGGCGCTCCTCGACGCCGGGCTCAGCCCGATCGGCGACCCCGACATCGAGATCGTCTCCGCCCCTGACGGCGAGGGGGAGCCGCTCGGCTTCAAGTTCGAGATCGGGGTGCGTCCCGGCGCAACGCTCGGCGAGTACCGGGACCTCGAGGTCGGCCGGGCCGAGCCCCAGCCGCCCGAGGAAATGGTCGAGCGCGAGATCGAGCGGATTCGCGAAGGCTTCGCGCGGCTCGAGCCGGTCGAGCGGCCCGGGGCCGACGGCGACGTCCTCCTGATCGACTTCGAGGGATCGATCGACGAGAAAGCGTTCGAGGGGGGCAAGGCCGACGACTACCTGCTCGAGCTCGGCAGCGGTCAGCTGATCGAGGGATTCGAGGAGCAGCTGCGAGGGGCGGCCGCGGGGGAGTCGCGCGAGGTGAAGGTCACATTTCCCGACGACTACCAGGCCGAGCAGCTCGCCGGCAGGGACGCCGTCTTCACGGTCGAGGTGAAGGAGGTCCGCGAGAAGATCCTGCCCGACCTCGACGACGATTTCGCCTCCGAGGCGTCGGAGTTCGAGACGCTCGAGGAGCTGCGGGCCGACATCCGCGAGAAACTCGCCGAGGTCGTCGACTCGCGGATCGAGCAGGACTTCCGGGTGGCCGCAGTCGACGCCGCCGCCGAGAAAGCGACGGTCGAGCTCCCTGACGACCTGGTCGCCGCCCGCGCCGCCGAAAGATGGGGCCGCGTCGAACGGCAGCTGGCGGGGCGCGGCATCAGCCCCGACGCCTACCTCCAGATGCAGGGGAAGACACGCGACGAGGTGATCGGGGAATCGAGGCCCGACGCGGAACGCGAGCTGCGACGCGAGGCCGTCCTTGCCGCGATCGTCGAGGCCGAGGGAATCGAGGCGACCGAGGAGGAGCTCCTCGAGGCCCTCGCCCACCCCGCCGAACACGAGCGCACGACCCCGGAGAAGCTGCTGAAGAGGCTGCGCGAGAAGGGCCGCGACGGGATGGTCGCGGAGGACATCCGCTTCCGCAAGGCGATCGATCTGGTCGCCGAGAGCGCGAAGCCGATCCCGCTCGAGCAGGCCGAGGCGCGCGAGAAGCTCTGGACGCCCGAGAAGGAGCGCGAGGCGGCGGGCTCGCTCTGGACCCCGGGCTCGGACTGAGCCTTCTATAGAGTGCCGACCATGAGCGCGGCAGCGAGCGGGCGTGCATATCTGGCTCTCCGTGAGGGAGCGAAGCGCGGGGCGGTGGTTCGATGAGCCCGCTGGTACCGATGGTCGTCGAGCAGACCTCGCGCGGCGAGCGCTCGTTCGACATCTACTCGCGCCTCCTCAACGAGCGGATCGTCTTCCTCGGCACCCCGATCAACCAGGAAATCGCCAACCTGATCGTCGCCCAGCTCCTCCATCTCGAGTCCGAGGACCCGGACAAGGACATCAGCCTCTACATCAACTCTCCGGGCGGCGACGTCTACGCTGGGCTCGCGATCTACGACACGATGCAGTTCATCAAGCCGGACGTGCAGACGATCTGCGTCGGCATTGCGATGAGCATGGGTGCCCTGCTCCTGGCCGGCGGCGCGGCCGAGAAACGGATGGCGCTGCCGAACTCGAAGATCCTGATCCACCAGGTCTCATCCGGGTTCGAAGGTCAGGCGACCGACATCGAGATCCACGCCAAAGAGATCATCGACGTCCGCCGCCGGCTCGACGAGATCCTCGCCAAGCACACCGGGCAGCCGTTCGAGAAGGTCACCCAGGACACCGATCGCGACTACTTCATGAGCCCGGAAGAGGCGAAGGAGTACAACCTCGTCGATCGCGTCATCGAGCACCACTGAGGGGCATGAAGCGGCGGTTGCTCTGCTCCCGCGAGGGCGCAGGGAATCAGACCGCGGTGCCGCTCGCTCCCGCGTCCGCACTGCCGCCGTTGTCCTTGTCTCCGCGCTGGCGCTGCTCACTGCCGCCACGGCCGCTCGGGCCGGTTCGGGCGGCGTCGAGTACCGGGGCCACGTCTTCCCGGTGCTGGGCCCGCACTGGACAAGGGGGCCGATCGGAGAATTCGGGGCGCCGCGCGACGGCGGCCGGACCCACGAGGGGTTCGACATCGTCGCCGCCTGCGGGGCGGGGCTGGTCGCGGTCCGCGGCGGCCGGGTTCTGAAGCGCGGCTTCGACCCGGTCCTCTACGGCAACTACCTCCTGATCCACGGCGAGGGCGAGCATCGCAGCTACTTCTATGCCCACATGAGGCGGCCGGCGCGGGTGCTGCGCGGGGAGCGCGTCTGGGCGGGGGAGCGGGTCGGGGCGGTCGGCAAGACCGGCAATGCGCTGACCGTCGGCTGCCATCTCCACTTCGAGATCCACGTCCGCGGCCGCCCGATCGATCCGGCCCCGGCCCTGGCCCGCTGGGACCGGGACGGCTAGCTGCTGCTCAGTAGGCGACGGCGATTCCGGTCGACGCGGCCCGGAGTCGGCGCTCGAAGTTGTCGGCGTCCTCGCCCATGTAGAGCGGGTGCAGCCAGAAGGGCCTGCGATCGAGCTCCATTCGAAGCAGGTTGCGCTCGAACCCGACGGCGACCAGCGGGCGGATCACCTCGACGCCGCCGACGGCCCTGCCGCGGAGGCGAACGATATAGAGAGCCTCGTCGCTCAGCATCATCGCGTAGGGCTTGACCCGGAGGGCGCAGAGGGCGCCCAGAAGCAACGACATGATCGCGAGGTCCTGCGCGTGGTTGATCTCGAGGGCGAACGCGGCGGCCACCAGAAGCAGGGCCACATAGAGCCAGGGACCCGAGTCGACGCGCACCAGTCCCACCGGTCTCTCACCGAGGCGCATCCGCGGCTGAACCGCGTTCATTACCAATTCTTCCGCTTTTGCCTTCGACATTTCCCACCTCCGTTTGTCGTCGAAAGCTGGTATCGGTGCCGGACGGAATTGATTAAGTTCGCCTGATCAGTCCTGGACGTTTGACCGACGTTCGAACCAGAGATTGGCTTTGGGATTGCCGTTGTAGTCGGGCACCTCGCGATATCCCGCCGAGCGGTAGAGGGCGACCGCCGGGGTCAGGTAGTCGGAGGTGTCGAGTCGCGTTGCGAGGCAGCCGCGATCGCGGGCGATCGCCTCGAGCCTGCGGAGCACCGCGACCGCGAGGCCCGCCTGGCGGTGTGCCGGCACGACGTACATGCTCTTCACCTCGGCGACCTCGGTGTCGAGATGGCGGACGCCGCCGATCGCTGCCGGCTCGCGTTCCCGGAACGCCACGAGCATCACGCCGTTCGGCGCTTTCAGGTCCGGTGGCGGCCCAGCTGCGATCTCGGACTCGACGACGTCGAGGCCGAGCTCGGTGTCGGTCTCGCGGATGAATTCGGCGTAGAGGCGAACGACGAGCGGGTCATCCGGGCTGCGCTGCTCGAAATCGACGCTCACGCTCGATCGACCGGCAGCTCGTACTCGACCCATTCGCTGCGGCCGGCGCCGGTCGAGTCGTAGAGCCGCTGCGCGGTGTGGTTGTCGGGCGCGGTGGACCACTCGAGCGCGTGGGCCCCGCGCCCGCGCGCGATCTCGGCGGCGGCCTCGATCAACCCCCGACCGACGCCCTGGCGGCGGGCCGCGGCGTCGACGTAGAGGTCGTTCATCAGCACCGTGTCCGCTGCCGCCAGCGAGCTCTTGTGCCAGTAGAGGCAGGCGTAGCCGAGCAGGCGGTCGCCGTCCCAGGCGCCGATCAGGACCCCGTCCTCGCTGGGGTCGATGAAGCGGGCGAAGAAGGCGCGGTTTCGCTCCTCGTCGATCTCCTCGACCTCGTAGAAGCGCTGGTAGTCGGCGATCATCGGCAGCAGGGTCTCGAACTGCTCCGCGGTGATCGGGTCGATCCTCGCCATCTTCGGCCCACCATACGGAAGCCTGGGCGTTTGCGCTCACGGGGAGGGACGGCGGCGGGCGTGACGTAATCCCTGCAAACCGGAGCCGGATCGCGAGCCCGTCTAAGCTAGTTGGGCCCGCGAAGCCGGTAGCGACCTACCGTCCCCGCAAGGAGGAGATTCCGCTGGCACGCCCGACAGATTCCAACGAGCAACTCCTCTGCAGCTTCTGCGGGAAGTCGCAGCGCCAGGTCAAAAAGCTGATCGCCGGCCCCGGCGTCTACATCTGCGACGAGTGCATCGACC
>DATBHH010000058.1:0-21681 GCA_036557525.1 Solirubrobacterales bacterium
GAGTACCGCGAGATCTACCAGGAGCAGCTCGCGAAGCTGCGGACCGATGCCCCCTCGATGCCGTGGGAGAAGGTCGAGAAGGTGCTGGACGAGGAGTACGACGGTGAACCGCTCGACGAGCTCTTCGCCGAGTTCGAGCCGGAGGCGTTCGCCGCCGCCTCGATCGGCCAGGTGCATCGGGCGCGGCTGCTCGACGGGCGGGCGGTCGCGGTCAAGGTCCAGTACCCGGGCATCGCCGAGGCGCTCGATGCCGACCTCCGCAACGCCGGCACGATCATGCGCCTCGCCCGCGCCCTCGCCCCGGGTCTCGACGCGAAGGCGATCGCCGATGAGATCCGCGAGCGGGTGATGGAGGAGCTCGACTACGAGTACGAGGCTCAGAACCAGCGCAGCTTCTCTCGCGCCTACCGCGACCACCCCTTCATCTACGTGCCGGAAGTGATCACCCGCCTCTCCCGCCGCCGCGTGCTGGTGACCGAGTTCGTCGAGGGGCAGGGGTTCGAGCAGATCAAGGAGCTGCCGCACGGGGAGCGCAGCCGGTTCGGAGAGATCGTCTTCCGCGGCAGCCTCGGCTCGACCTTCCACCTCCAGCACTTCAATGCCGACCCCCACCCCGGCAACTACCTGCTGATGGACGACGGTCGCGTCGCCTTCCTCGACTTCGGGATGACGAAGAAGCTCGACAACGAGCAGATCGCGCTCCAGCGGCGGGCATTCGACGCCGCCTCGCGCGACGACCCGGAGGCCTTCCGCGCCGCCCTCGTCGACCTCGGCTTCGTCAAGAATCCCTCCAAGCTCGACGCCGAACGGCTGATGGAGCACATGATGGCCGTCGGCGGCTGGTACATCGAGGACCGCGAGATCGAGATCAGCGCCCGGCGGGTGATGAAGATCATCGAGTCGACCAACGACCCTCGATCCGAGTACTACGACCTGATGCGGCGCGAGTCGCTGCCGGCCGAGGAGCTGATGGGACGGCGGATGGAAATCGGCGTCGTCGCGGTGCTCGGCCAGCTGCGCGCGAAGCGCAACTGGCACCGGATCATGAGAGAGTGGGTCTACGGCGACGCGCCGGCGACCGAGCTCGGCGAGCAGGAGTGGGAGTACTTCGAGGAACGAGGAGTGAGGCGGACGTCGGGCCTGGCCGAAACCGGCTGAGAGGAGCGACTCGATGGGACGGATACGGCGCGGTTGGGAGCTGAGCAAGAAGAGCTGGGCGCTGCTGCGCGGGCATCCGTCGCTCGCCAAATTCCCCCTCTACGGCGGGATCGCGGTGATCGTCTGCGCCGTGATCGTCGTCGGGCCGGGCCTCTACCTGATCGACGACGGCAGGGCGGCGATCGGGGGCCCGCTGGCTGTGATCGGCTACTACCTGCTGGCGCTGGTCGGCTACTACTTCAGCGTCGGCCTCGCCGCCGCCGCCGAGATGGTCTTCCGGGGCCAGGAGGCGACGGTCGAGGACGGTCTTGCGGTCTCTCGCGAGCGCTTCTCCCAGATCGCCGGCTGGGCCGCGCTCTCGGCCTTCGTCGGGCTGATCCTCAGCGCTCTGCAGAACCAGGGCGGGATCTTCGGCGAGGTCCTCGGCCGCGTCCTCGCCGTCGGCTGGACCCTGATCACCTTCCTCGCCGCGCCGGTGATCGCGTTCGAGGGCACCGGGCCGGTCGACACCCTCAAGCGGTCCTCGGGGATCTTCCGCCAGAAATGGGGTCAGCAGATCACCGGCAACATCGTGATCGGCGGCGCCGTCTTCGTGTTCGGGATGCTGCCGAGCATCATCCTGATCGTCGCCGGGGTCCTGATCTGGGCCTCATCCGGGTTCATCGGCGCCCTGCTCGTGATCCTCGGGGTGATCGGGTTCGCGATCTCAGCCGTGATCAGCAGCGCCCTCAGCGGCATCTTCGGGGTCGCCCTCTACCGCTACGCGACCGACAACGAGGCCCTCGGCGGCTTCACCGTCGAGGAGCTCGAGTCGGCGGTGCGCAGCAAAGGCGGACGCGGCGCGCCGCCGGCGGCGACGCCGGGGACGGTCTGAGCGATGAGCCCAGCGGAAATCGACGCCGGCGAGTTTCGCGCGGGCCAGCGCCGCGATTGGGATTCAGCCTCCCGCGGGTGGCGCGAGTGGAACGAGCTGATCGACGAAACCACCCGGCCGGTCAGCGAGAGGATGGTCGAGATGGCCGGGATCGTGTCCGGCGACAGGGTGCTCGACGTCGCCGCCGGCTACGGCGAACCGAGCCTGACAGCCGCCCGGGTGGTCGGCCCGGAGGGGAGCGTCGTCGCCAGCGACATCTCCTCCGCGATGCTCGAATACGGCCGTGAGCGGGGGGCCGCGGCCGGGCTCGCGAACATCGAGTTCGTCGAGAGCGATGCGATCTCACTCGACTTCCCGGCGCAGAGCTTCGACGCGGCGCTGTCGCGCTGGGGGATCATCTTCGATCCCGACGGAGAAGGGGCGGCGGCCAGAGTCAGGGGCTTCCTCAAGCCCGAGGCTCGGATGGCGATCGCGTCCTGGGGGCCGCCCGACCGGGTGCCGATGCTCGCCGTCCCGATGATGACGGCGATGAAACGGCTCGAGTTGCCTCCGCCGCCGCCGGGAAGCCCGGGGCCGCTGTCGAGGCCGACCCCGGAGGCGATCGGGGGCCTCCTGGAGGGGGGCGGATTCTCGGGGATCGAGGTCGAGGAGATCATGCTCCCGATGGAGTGGGAGTCGCCGGAGGAGTTCACGCGCTTCGTGAAGGAGATCGCCCCGCCCGTCTCCAACATCCTCAAGGACCGGCCGGATGAGGTCCGGGAGGAAGTGTGGGCGGCGATCACCGACGCGGCCGGCGAGTACGTCGTCGACGGCAGGGTCCGGATGGAGAGCCTGGCCCTGGTCGCAGTCGGCAGCGCCTGACCATTCAGCCGAGCTCTGCGAAGAGGCGCGGGTCGTTCGAGCAGAGGCCGGTGACGCCGGCGGCGACCAGCTTTCGCATGCGGTCGAGGTCGTCGACCGTCCAGGCGATCAGCTCGATGCCGGCGGCGCGCGCGACCTCGGCCAGCCGCGGCGTGACGATCGGGTGGTAGATCCAGATCGACCTGACGCCCATCTCCGGCACCTCGCGAGCGGCGGTCGCGGGGAACCGCCGCCTCATCGCGATCAGCGCCGCGAGCATCGGCAGCCGCGCCCAGCGCTTCGACGTCCAGTCCTTCGTCACCTTCGGGTAGGTCCAGCCGCGGCGCAGGCGAGGCTCGAGCTCGCGGATCCGCGCCAGGGAGGAGAGCTCCATCGTCGAGATCATCGCCCGGTCGAGGAGGTCACGCTCGCGGACCGCTTCGACTATCTCCTCCTCGCGGCCCGGGAGCTTGACGTCGAGGTCGACCTCGACTTGGTCGAGCGGCGGCTCGAGGAAGGCGTCGAGGCCCTCGGCCAGGGTCAGGGGCCGGCGCCGCTCGGCGTCTTGCCAGTCGTGGGCGATCAGGAGCGGCATCCGCTCGGCGGCCGGTAGTCGTGGGTGGCCGTCGCGCGTCCAGAGGACGTCGATCTCGATCGTGCTGACGCCGGCCTCGACGGCGGCGGCAAAGCTCTCGGGCGTGTTGCCGGGGGCGATCAGGTCGGCGCCCTTGTGGCCGACCAATCGCAGGCCGGCCGGCATCACCACGCTGCTCTGCGGCCGCTCATCGAGGCGGCATTATCGCGAGTCGGCCTCAGGCCTCCTCGGCGAGGATCGCGTAGATCCTGCGCCGGGTTTCGTCGAGCAGCTCGCGGACCTGGCGCTGCTGGTCCTCGTCGGGGGCGTGGAAGACCTGCCTGACCGAGTGAGTGAGCTTGCGGAGCGAGTCGCCGAGCTGGACCTGCTCGGGGGCGGCCCCGGCGCGGACCGCGTCCCACGGAGCCTGCTCCCCGGCCCGCGAATCCTGCTCGGCGCGCCCGGAGTCGGTCAGGGTGAAGCGGCGCTTCCCCTCGATCTCCTGGCCGCTGATCAGGCCCTCGTCCTCGAGCATCTGCAGGGTCGGGTAGATCGATCCGGCGCTCGGGATCCAGGCCCCGTCGCTGCGCTCCTCGATCTCGCGGATCATCTCGTAGCCGTGCATCGGCCGCTCGGCCAGGAGGGCCAGTGCGGCGGCGCGGACGTCGCCCCGCCGGGCGCGGGGCCCGCCGCGGCCGCGGCCGTAGCGATAGCCGCGGCTGCGCGCGAACTCATGGCGGCCGCCCAGGCCGTGTCGTGAATGTCTCTGGTGCATCGTTTCGAAATTCCTTTCTATCGTGAGATAACGCGATATATCGTAACGTATCGCGTAGATCTCCTCGCCTGCCCTCGTCCGTGCTCAGCAAGAAGGCACTCCTTCTCAAGACGCGATAATCGTCCTCGGTGCGCTCCGGCCTTGCCCTCATCGCCGCTCTGATCATCGCGGCCTTGGCGATTCCGATGACGCAACCGGAGGAAGCCCAAGCCGGGGGGATCGTCCTGGGGGGGAAGGCATTCGCGCCTAACGGGGAAGGCTGGGGTACCGAACGGCCCAGAACGATCTACAACGGCGGCGACCCGAGCGGGCTGGTGACCGGCGTTCGGTGGCTGACCTGGGGCGGGGAAACGGCCATCGGCTGGGGGAAGAACGCGATCTTCAAGCCGCGAGGTGGCTACTACCGGCGCCCAGTCGCCATCAAGTTGAAAGCCAGCCACGCAGGGCGATGCGCCGGGCGTCGTGCATATACCCGATTGTCGTTTCGTGAGCCCTCGCATCCCGGAGGCGCCTTGGGACCGTGGCGACTGTGGTCGGGCGCGCCGACGATCTGCCACTGGTCGCCCTGAACGCCCCTTGGGCGGCGGGGACAGGACCGCGCCGGCGAATATCCACGTCGTGTCGTCAGCACCCTGAAGGGCGCTGCGCCTAGAACAGCTGATTCTCGCCGGCGAAGATCTCCGAGACCGAGTCGTCGGTGAAGATCCGCCGGATCGAGTCGGCGAAGGTGCTGGCGGTCGTCAGCACCGTGATGTTGTCGGGGGCCCCGGGGCGGAGCGGGATCGTGTCGGTGACGACGATCCGCTCGATGCCCGAGTTCTCGTAGGCGAGGCGCTCGTAGGCCGGGCCGGAGAAGACGCCGTGGGTCGCGCAGGCGATCACCCGCGCCGCGCCCTCCTCGCGGACGGTCCGGGCCGCCGCGCAGAGGGTGCCCGCGGTGTCGATCATGTCGTCGACGAGGACCGCGGTCTTGCCCTTGACGTCACCGACGACGTAGCCGATCTCGGCGACCTGCTGCGCCGGGCGCTCCTTCTCCATCACCGCCCAGTGGCTGCCGACCCGGCGGGCGAAGTTTCGCGCCGTCTTCACCCGGCCGGCGTCGGGGGAGACGATCACGAGCTCATCGGTCATGTTCTGGTCGACGAACCACTGGGTCAGCATCGGCATCGCGGTCATGTGGTCGACCGGGACGTGGAAGAAGCCCTGGACCTGGCCCGCGTGGAGGTCCATCGTCAGGACGCGGTCGACGCCGACGCCCTCCAGGCACTTGGCGACGATGCGGGCCGAGATCGGCTCGCGCGGGGCGGACTTCTTGTCCTGGCGGGCGTAGCCGTACCAGGGCATGACGGCGATGATCCGGTGGGCCGAGGCCCCCTGGGCGGCGTCGATCATCGTCAGCAGCTCGACCAGCGCGTCGTTGGGGGTCATCCCGCTCTGCTCGTTGGCGCTCGTCGACTGGACGAGGAAGACGTCGGCGCCGCGGATCGACTCCTCGTAGCGGCAGTAGACCTCGCCGTTGGCGAAGGTCTTCAGGGTCACCTGGCCGAGGTCGATGTCGAGCTTGTTCGCGACCCGGGCCGCGAGCTCCATCGAGCTGCGGCCGCCGAAGACCATCATCCGCTTCGAGTAGTCGTGCCCGATGGCGGTCGCGGCGATCGTCTCGGGGGTTCGCTCCTCGATTGCGCTCACTCCTCGTCCTCCTCACGCATCCGGCCCGCCTTCTCGTCGGCGTAGCCCTCGATGTTCCGCTGATCGTTGTCGCTCACCGCAAGTGCCCCTTCGGGAACGTCGTCCTTCACCACCGCTCCGGCGCCAGTGTAGGCCTTGTCCCCGACTTGTACCGGCGCGATCAGCATCGTGTCAACGCCGATGCGCACCTGGTCGCCGATCACCGTCCGGTGCTTGCGGAAACCGTCGTAGTTGGCGGTGACGGTGCCGGCGCCGAGGTTGCTGCCGGCGCCGACCTCGGCGTCGCCGACGTAGGAGAGATGCGGGACCTTGGCGCCCTCGCCGATCGTCGAGTTCTTGATCTCGACGAAGGAGCCTGCCTTGGCGCCGGCGGCTAGCTCGGTGCCGGGGCGCAGGTAGGCGTAGGGGCCGACCTGGCAGCCGTCGGCGACGTCGCACTCGACGAGGTAGGAGTGCGGGACCAGGACCTGGTCGCCGAGGCGGGCGTCGGTGAGGGTGGTGAGTGGACCGACCGTCGACCCGGCTCCGATCGTCGTCCGGCCACGGAGGCTGGAGCCGGGCTCGATCCGGGCCTCGGCGGCGATCTCGACGTCGGCGTCGACCCAGGTCGAGCCGGGGTCGACGATCGTGACGCCGGCGATCATGTGGCGCTCGAGGATTCGGCGCCGGGCCTCGGCCTCGGCCACGGCCAGCTCTGCCCGGGTGTTGACGCCCATCATCACGCCCTCGTCCTCGGTGACGTTGGCGAGAACGCGGCGGCCCGACTCGCGGATAAGCGGCAGGGCGTCGCCGATGTAGTACTCGCCCTGGGCGTTGTCATTGCCGATCCGCCCGAGGGCGTCGGCGAGCGCTGCAGCGGCGAAGGCGTAGGTGCCCGTATTGACCTCGCGGATCTCAAGCTGCTCGGGCGTGGCGTCTCGCTCGCCGCCCTTGGCCTCGACGATCCGCTCCAGGTCGCCCGACTCGGGGTCGCGGATCACCCGCCCGTAGCTGCCCGGTTCCTCGAGGACGGCGGTCATCACGGTCGCGCCGGCGTCGGCCTCTTCGTGGGCCCGGAGCAGCTCGCCGATGGCCGTGGCGGAGACGACCGGGTGGTCGCCGGAGAGGACGACGACCGTCTCCGCCTCGCGGATCAGGTCGATCGCGGCGCGCAATGCGCCGCCGGTGCCGTCGGGCTGGGGCTGGACGATGGTCTCGACTGCCTGAGGCAGCACCGGCGAGAGGTCGTGCTTCGGCGAGACGATCACCGCGACCCTGCCGGCCCCGGCCTCGCGGGCGGCGACGATCGGCCAGGCGACCATCGGCCGCCCGCAGACGGGATGCAGCATCTTCGGCAGCGAGGAGCGCATGCGGGTGCCCTCGCCCGCCGCCAGGACCAGGACCAGAGGCGAGCTCACCGGTAGATCGTAGTGGGGAAGGTGGGGTTGGGGTGCTCCCTGCGCCGGCTGGGTTTTCGCCTCCAGCCCCCCATGCCCTCTCCCGCGCCTGAGTCAAGCGGTCCAAGGACACCGGAATGCGCCGGCTCAGGCGCGGGAGAGTTCTTTGCCGGTCAGCGCGATCGAGACCAGCCCCCAGCCGGCGAAGATCAGGTCGATCCCGACCAGGAGGCCGATCGCCCAATCGGCCGAGCTCGGCAGCTTGACGAGAACGAGAATCCCGATCAGCAGGCCGGCGACGCCGCTGAGGCCGACGAGGCCCGCGCCCTGCTGGCCGCGGCTGGCGAAGGCGACGGCGATCCGGGTCACTCCCATGAACAGGAAGTAGATGCCGAGGACGACGGTCAGCGTCAGGGTGCCGTTGTGGGGTTCGATCACCAGCCAGAACCCGACGATGAATGTCAGAAAAGCCCAGATCAGCCGCAGCACGACGCTGCCCATCGTCGGCGCGTTGAAGGCCGCCGCGACCAGGAACACGCCGACGATCATCAGTATCCAGCCGATGAAGATCGCGGTACCGACCGAGAACGCCGCCGGGATGATGATCGCGATGCAGCCGATGACGATCGCGGCGATCCCGATCGCCATCAGCGCGCGCCAGGTGCGTCGCAGCTCCTTCTGGGCCTCCGGATCGGCTGCCAGGCCGCCCATCTCCATGTGCCAACCCTAAGCGCGCCCGCCGACGCGATCAAGACCGCCGCGGCGGCCCGGGTCGAGGCCTGCATCTTCCCCCCTATGACGGGGCAAATGCAGGCCTCGATCGCCTCGAGCCGGCGGTCCCGGGCTCGAACCCGGATGGCTGGCGCTAAGGTCGAGCCCGATCCGGGGTGGTGTAGTCGGCTAGCACGCCAGGTTTTGGTCCTGGAAGCGGGGGTTCGAATCCTCCCCCCGGAGCTACTCCTCGGCGCCGCGCGAAACCTTGCCGCCCTCGGTGCCGGGCTCGAGCGCCGGGCCGCGCGGCGAGGCGATGCCGAGGACGCGCATCGCCTTGAGGCCGAGGCCGAGCTTCTCGCGGCCCTCGGTGGCGGAGACGTCGTGGCCGCAGAGCTCGCGGACCCGCTCGAGGCGGTAACGGATCGTGTGGCGGTGGGTGAAGAGCTGTTTGGCGGTCGCGGCGACGTTGCCGTCGTTGTCGAGGTAGGCCTCGACGGTCGCGACGAGCTCGGTCTCGTACTGCTCGTCATAGGCGGAGAGGGGCTCGACCGTCTCGGCGTAGAAGCGTTCGAGCTCGCCGGGGTCCTCGCTCATCGCCGGCAGCAGCAGGCGATAGGCGCCGGTGTCCTCGAAGGCGAGCAGGGCTCGCCCATCGGCCTCGCCGACGTTGACCGCGAGCCGGGCCTCGCTGCCGGCGCGGTGGAGGTCGGCGGGATCGGCGGCGCGACGGCTGCACCCGATCGTCACGTGGAACCCGGCGAGGGCGTCCTCGAGCTCGCGAGAGAGCCCGCCGGCGGCCCGCGAGAGGCGCTCGTCGTCCTCGGCCGGGACGATGACGGCGATCTCGGCCGTCGACTCGCCGCCGTCGGGCGACGCGAGCGATCCCGGCGCGAAGGAGCGCAGCGTCCGCATCGCGAGGTTCAGCACGCGCTCGCGCCACTCCCCCGTCTGGGCCGCGCGCGGTGCCGCCCGAACGACGATCACCCCCGCCCCCTTTGCCAGGTCCGCGCCGAGCTCGGCGGCCCGGGCGATGATGTCGCCGCGGTCGGTCACCTGCCGGCCCAGCACCGCGTCGACGAAGGCGCTCGCGACCTCCTCGCTCTCCCACTCCGGCGATCGCGACCGCTCGAGCTCCAGCGCCAGCAACGTGGTCACCATCCGCGCGATCGTCGGGTCGGGCTCGGTCTTCCCCCGGTGGCGGAGCTCGCCGACGACGCTGTCGGCGACCCGCAGCTCGGTGGTCGTAACCCCCTCCCCCGCCGCCAGCAGCTTCTGCTCCTGGTCGGGGGCGGCGCCGGCGACCGCGAGCACGGCCCCCGAGCGATCGATGAGGGCGACGCTGGCGTCCAGCACGCGCGCCGCCGCGCGCGCCACCGCGGGCAGGCCCGCGCCGGCCTCGACCGCCTCAGAGAGCGCGGCGAGGTCCCCGGCGTCTCCCGGATTTGCAGCCTTTGCCTGGCCTTTCGCGGTCGCGGACATGGGGGAGCATTATCCCTGGCTCGGGCCTGCTCGCTCCGCGCTCAGCTCAGATGAATCGCGCTTCGCTCGCTGCGCGAGAGCCAGATGTGGACGTTTGCTCGCTCCGCGCTCAGCTCAAGAATTCGGAGATCGCGTCGTAGTAGTAGACGAACAGGAGGCCGACCACGATCCCGGTCAGGACCAGCGCGCAGAGGACGATCAGCGAGAGGATCCCGGCCGCCGCCTTCTCCCAGATCCGCCCATAGGAACTGATCGCCGGGACCAGGATC
This sequence comes from Solirubrobacterales bacterium, assembly GCA_036557525.1. Lineage (GTDB taxonomy): Bacteria > Actinomycetota > Thermoleophilia > Solirubrobacterales > 70-9 > VRUE01. Next base: position 9,749 of record DATBHH010000058.1, read on the forward strand.
AGGCCGATGAACGCAGCGAGGCTGACCAGCCCCGCGGCTCCGAACAGCAGGTACTCATTCTCAATCTTCTGGACCGCGAGCAGCAGCACGGTGTTCATTCTGGCGCAAGGTGGTGATGATGAGGGCGATCGCGGCGCAGAGGGAGAAGGCGGCGGCGCCGAGCGCCCAGCCGCCGTTGACGTCGCTGAGGTAGTGGGCACCGAGGTAGACGCGGGTGAGGCCGACGAGCGCGGTCAGCACGATCCCGGCGGTCATGATCACCGCACCGCGGGGGATCCCCGGTCGCAGCCTCATCGCCACCATCACCGCAAGCCAGACGTAGAAGGTCGCGTAGGCGGCGTGGCCGCTCGGGAACGACGACCCTTCGGTGGCGACGAGCGAGCCCTCGGGCCGCGGCCGGTCGACCGCCGCCTTGATCTCGTGGACCCCGAAGAAGACGATCGCCATCCCGACGAGGAGAACCGCGACCTCGGCCCAGCGCCGCCGGATCGCCAGGACCGCGGCCGAGATCGCGACCAGCGGGAAGACGACGGCGGATGTGCCGAGCACCGTGACCGCCTTGGCGACGTCCGTGAGCCACCCGGTGCGCAGCGCTTCGGCGACTTCGGCCGCCATTTCGTCGCCCGGGGTCGGCCCCGGGTCGCCGTTGATGATCGAGATGTAGCCGATCAGGACGAAGCCGCCGACCGCGAGCGCCGCCATCAGCGAGGTGAACTCGAGCCCGAAGGTGCCGCCCGGCGTCACCCGGGCCCAGAGGAATTCGAGCTGGGGCCGGAACCGCCGGACCAGCACGACGATCCAGCGGGTTGCCGCGTGGGACTCCATCCAGCGGACGGCCGCGTGACGGTTCTCGGCGACCCTGAAGTGGCGTCGAAGGGAGAACCCGCCGACGACGACCACGATGAAGGCGCCGAGGACGAAGGCCCCCTTGCCCGCGTAGTTGAGGACCGAGTCGATGCTGCGCGAGAACAGGTACCCGAGGAGGATCGCGCTGCTGACCCAGATCCCGGTGCCGAGGACGCTGTAGGGGACGAACATCCGGTAGCGCATTCCCGAGCTGCCGGCGATGAACGGGGCGAAAGCGCGCACGAAGCCGACGAAGCGGCCGATGAAGATCGTCTTCCCGCCGTGGCGCTCGAAGTGGTCGTCGATCTGCACGAGGCGCTCCTCGCTGACCCCGAAGCGGGGGCCGTTCCGCATCAGGAATCCGCGGCCCAGCCTGCGGCCGATGAAGAAGCTGGTGGAGTCACCGACGAAGGCGCAGACCCAGGCGATCGCGATCATGATGTAGACGTTGGTCGCGCCCTGGCCGGCGGTGGCGCCGCCGAGGATCATCACCGTCTCCCCCGGCACCAGCAGGCCGACAAAGGCTCCGGTCTCGGCGAAGGCGAAGAATCCGACCAGGAGATAGGTCCAGGCCCCGAGGGCCCGGGAGACGTCCTCGAGGACCTTCTCGAGATCGACCAGCTGCGTGAAGGCGATGTAGGCGGCGAGCGCCGCGACGCCGATCGCCCCCCGGATGGCCCACTTCCTCCACCCCTTCGCTTTGCTGCCCGGGAGCCTCATGGCGGGGCGCCAGCCTCGCAGACGATCGAGCCGACCTGGCGGCCGAGGCGCTCGGCGACCCGCTCGGCAGCGGCAAGGCTCTCGCAGACCCCGACCGCGGTCGGGCCGCTGCCGGTCAGCATCGTGTGGCCGGCCCCGGCGCTCCGCAGGGCGTCGAGGGCGTCGCCGATCTCGGGGCGAAGGGCGAGGGCCGCGGGCTCGAGGTCGTTGACCAGCCACTCGCTGTAGGCGAGGGGCGACGCGCCGGCGCCGGCCGCCTCGCGCAGCGCAGCGGCGATCTCGTCGAGCTCGCTCCCGTCTCGGCCGAGCCCGAGCCGGTCGGCCTCGTCGAAGACCGCGGCGGTGCTCAGCCCGCTGCCGCCGGGCAGCAGCACGACCGCGTGCGGCGCCGGCTCGGGCAGCCGCTCGACCCGCTCGCCGGCGCCCTGGACGAGCGAGAGCGCCGGGATCAACTGGGAGGGGACGTCGGCCCCAAGCTCGGCGGCGAGCTCGGGCAGGTCGGCGACGGCGCCGGCTGCGAGGCGGAGGACCGCAGCCGCATCGGCGCTGCCGCCGCCCAGCCCCGCCGCGATCGGGGTCCGCTTCTCGATCTCGATCCGCAGGGGCGGGCTCTCCCAGCCGAGGGCACGAAGCCCGGCCAGCGCCCGCTCGGCCAGGTTCTCGCCCTCGATCGCCTCGCAGACGATCTCGTCGGCCTCCGCCTCCTCGACCTCGATCAGGTCGGCCAGCGCCAGCGGCTCGAACAGCGAGCAGAGCTCGTGCAAGCCGTCGTCGCGCCGTGGCCCGAGGTAGAGGCAGAGGTTGAGCTTGGCCGGAGCGAGGATCCTCATCGCGCCAGCTTCGCCGCCAGCGCCGCGAAGTCCTCGGGGCGGAGCGCCTCGGCCCGCGACTCGGGCGGCAGGCCGAGCTCGGCGAGCGCCTCGCGTGCAACCTCGCGCATCCCCGGCCGCACGTGCTCGAGCGAGCGGGGAAGCGCCTTGCGGCGGTGGGCGAAGGCGGCCCGAACCAGCGTCCGCGTCTCGGGGTCGGCGCCGGGCCCGGTCCGGCGCAGGCCGAGGATCGCCGACTCAACGCGCGGGCGCGGCCGGAACACCGCCGGGTCGACGGTGCGGACCAGCCGCACATCGCAGGCGAGCTGGACGAGGACGCTCGGGGAGCCGTATTCCCTGCCGCCGGGCTCAGCCCCCAGGCGTTCGGCGATCTCGCGCTGGACCATCGCCGTCCAGCGGTTCAGCGACGGCAGCTCCTCGATCGTCCGCAGGATCAACGGCGTCGCGATCGAGTAGGGCAGGTTGGCGACGAGCGCGGTCGGGGCGGGGTCGAGCGCCGCGAGGTCGACCCTCATCGCGTCGCCCCAGTGGAGCTCGACATTCGGGCGCGCGGCAAGCTCGGCGAGCGCCGGCTCGAGCCCGCGGTCGATCTCGATCGAGTGGACATGGGCGGCCGCCTCGCCGAGACGCTCGGTCAGGACCCCCTCGCCGGCGCCGATCTCGAGGACGACATCGGCCGGATCGAGCTCGGCGTCGCGGACGATCGCGTCGAGCAGGTTCGGGTCGGCGAGGAAGTTCTGGCCGAGCCTGACCATGGCCCGCTACCAGCCGAAGAGGGTGCGCGCGTTCGACTCGACCACGCGCTCCAGCTCCGCGTAGGACTGGCTCCTGGTCTGCGCGACCACCTCCGCCGTCGCGACGACGTGAGCCGGCTCGTTGGGCCTGCCCCGGACCGGTTGAGGTGCCAGGTACGGGGCATCGGTCTCGACCAGGAGCAACTCGTCGGGAACCTCTTCGGCCGCCTCCCGGAGATCATCTGCGGCCGGGTAGGTGACGATCCCCGAGAACGAGCAGTACCAGCCGCGCTCGATCGCGTCCCCGACCCGCCAGGGGGCGAGAAAGCAGTGGAGGACGACCCGCAGCTCGCCCCCGGCGTCGCCGAGGATCGAGAAGACGTCGTCGGTCGCGGTCGTCTCCCCCTCCGGGTCCCGGGCGTGGATGACGACCGGCAGCCCATGCTCGAGGGCGATCTCGACCTGGGCGTCGAGCGCCCGCCGCTGCTCGTCAGGGGTCGCCGAGTCGCGGTAGTAGTCGATCCCTGTCTCGCCGATCGCGCGCACCCGGTCGTGCCCGGCGAGCTCCCGGATCTCGGCGGCGAGCTCGTCGTCGAATTCGCCCGCCGCGGTTGGATGGCAGCCGGCGGTCGCGAAGACGGCGTCGTGGCGCTCCGCCGCCGCCAACGCGACCGAGTTCGTCTCGGCGCCAAGCCCGACGTTGAGCATCCGCCGCACGCCGGCCGCCTCGGCCGCCTCGACCAGGGCGTCCTCCTCCCCGTCGCAGAGGAAGAGATGGGTGTGGGAGTCGATCACGTCGCTGAGTCTATGAATAGCCTTCTCGCATGCCGGACCACGCCGACTACTACCGCGAGATCTACGCCCGTGGGCTGGGCGGCGAGGTGCCGACGCTCCCGGTGGCAAGCGCCGAGCTCGAGCGCCGCGCCGCCGAGGAGATGGACCCCGGCGCCGCGGCCTACGTCTTCGCCGGCGCCGGGACCGAGGAGACGATGGACGCGAACCGCGCCGCATTCGCGCGCCGACGCCTCGTCCCGCGGATGCTGCGCGATGTCGCCGAGCGCGACCTCTCGACGAGCCTGCTCGGGACCGAGATGCCGGCGCCGCTGCTGCTGGCGCCGATCGGCGTCCAGAAGATCGTTCACGAGGACGGCGAGCTGGCGACCGCGCGCGCCGCCGCCGCCCTCGGCGTGCCGGTGATCGCCAGCACCGCCTCCCACATCACTCTCGAGGAGATCGCGGAGGCCAATGGCGATGGGCCGCACTGGTTCCAGCTCTACTGGTGCAACGAGCGCCGCATCGTCGAAAGCTTCGTCCGACGGGCGGAGGCGGCCGGCTACGGCGCGATCGTAGTCACCGTCGACACCTTCATCCCCGGCTGGAAGCCGCGCGACCTGCAGCAGGCCTGGGCCCCGTTCCTGCAGGGGATGGGCGTCGCCAATTTCTTCCAGGACCCGGTCTTCCGCGAGGGTCTTGAGAGGACTCCCGAGGAGGACGTCGGCGCCGCGACCGGCCACTTCCTCGGTGTCTACGTCAACCCCTCGCTGACCTGGGACGACCTCGAGTGGCTGCGCGAGCTGACCTCGCTGCCGATCCTCGTCAAGGGAATCCAGCACGTCGACGACGCGCGCGAGGCCGCCGCCCGCGGCCTCGACGGGATCGTCGTCTCAAACCACGGCGGCCGTCAGGTCGACGGCGCGATCGCCTCCCTCGACGCCCTGGCGCCGATCGCCGGGGCGGTCGGCGACGACCTCACGATCCTCTTCGACAGCGGCATCCGCACCGGAAGCGACATCATCAAGGCCCTCGCCCTCGGCGCCGACGCGGTGCTCCTCGGCCGCCCCTACGTCTGGGGGCTCGCGCTCGAGGGCCAACAGGGCGTCGAAACCGTCCTCAAGATGGTCCTCGCCGACTTCGATCTGACGATGGCCCTCTGCGGCTACACCAAGCCTGCCCAACTGGGCCCCGAGGCGCTGGCCTAGCGCCCCGATGTCGCAGTTCCTTCCACCCCTCCGATAAAAGTGCGACATCCGCTGGCCTGGGTGCGCGGCTGGGGCGGCACCGGCCGAGCCGCGTATCTAGCTCTCGGACTCGATCTTCGGGAACAGCGGCGGGATGCGCTCGACCTTCTGGCCGCCCTCCCTTGAGCCGAGCTCGGCGAGCGCGCGCGAGTCCTCCCCCAGCGCGGCGAGGAGCCGCTCTGCCGTCTGCGGCAGGTAGGGGACCAGCAGCAGGGTCGTGACCCGCAGGCCCTCGGCGAGGTTGTAGAGGACTTCGTCGAGCCGCTCGGGGTCGGCCTCGTCCTTGGCGAGGTCCCAGGGGCGGGTCTCCTCGACGTAGCGGTTGAGGCGCCGGACGAGGTTCCAGGCCTCCTCCAGCGCCTGGCTCAGCTCGGCCCGGTCGAGAAGGTCGCTGAAGCGGCCGACCGCGCCTTCGAAGTCCTCTTCGAGGACGGCGTCGACGGCGGCGACCGGGACCGTCCCGTCGCGGTAGCGGTCGATCATCGCCAGCACCCGGCTGGCGAGGTTGCCGAAGTCGTTGGCGAGCTCGGTCTCGTAGCGGGCCTCGAAGCCGGCGGTCGAGATCGAGCCGTCCTGGCCGAAGCTGACCTCGCGAAAGCAGTAGAAGCGGAGCGCGTCGGCGCCGAACCGGTCGATCACCGCGAAGGGATCGAGGACGTTGCCAAGGCTCTTCGACATCTTGCGCTCGCCCATCAGCAGGAAGCCGTGGATCGCCATCCGCTTCGGCGGCTCGAGGTCGGCCGCCCAGAGCAGCGCCGGCCAGATCACGGCGTGGAATTTGAGGATGTCCTTCGCCATCACGTGCAGGTCGGCGGGCCAGAAGCGGTCGCGCAGGTCCTCGCCCTCGCGGGCGAAGGCGAGCGCCGTGACGTAGTTGAGAAGGGCGTCGAACCAGACGTACATCCGCTGGTCGGGGTCCCATGGCAGCCGCATCCCCCACTTCAGCTTCGGCCGCGAGAGCGAGACGTCTTCCAGTCCCTGCCTGATGAACGCGACCGCCTCGTTGCGGCGGAACTCGGGGACGACGAAGTCGGGACGTTCCTCGTAGAGGCCTTCGAGCTGGGCCTGGAACGCCGAGAGCCGGAAGAACCAGTTCTCCTCGCGCTGGCGCTCGAGGACGATCTCGTGGATCGGGCAGGTCTGGCCGGGGCCCAGTTCGCGCTCGGTTTTGAAGTCGGCGCAGCGCGGGCAGTACCAGCCTTCGTAGATCCCTCTGTCGACCCAGCCGTTGTCGTAGACGCGCTGGATGATCTCGGCGACCCGCTCGGTGTGGCGGGGATCCGAGGTGCGGATGAAGAAGTCGTTGGTCGCGTCGATGATCGGCATCATCCGGCGGAACTTCTCGGCGTTGCGGTCGACCAGCTCCTGCGGCGTCACGCCCTCGCGCTCGGCCGCGGTCTCGATCGGCTCACCGTGCTCATCGGTTCCGGTCAGGAAGAAGACGTCGCGCCCGCGCTGGCGCATGTGGCGGGCGAGGACGTCGGCCGCCATCGTCGAGTACGCGTGGCCGAGGTGTGGCTCGGCGTTGACGTAGTAGATCGGGGTTGTGACGTAGTAGGTGTCGCTCATCTCACTGAATCAATGTTCGCGCTTCGCTCCCCCGCGAAGAATCAGATATGCACGCTCGGTCGCTCCGCGCTCACTGCCTCGGCTCGCGGCCGGTCAGGGCACGGTAGAGGTCGTTGGCCCTGGTCCCGGTCAGGGCCGCCACGACGCTCGCCGCCGCCCGCGGCCGCGCCCCGGACTGGACAAGGTGGCGGAGGGCGTCGACCGCGAAGCCGACGTCGCGATCGTGATCCTCGGAGGAGGCGGGGCCGATCACGAGCACGATCTCCCCTTTCACGTCGCCGCGGAAGCGGCGCGCCAGTTCGGCGAGCGAGCCGCGCGCGACCTCCTCGTGCATCTTGGTCAGCTCGCGGCAGACGGCCGCCGGGCGGTCGGGGGCGATCGCCGCAAGCGCCGCCAGCGACTCGCCGACGCGGCGCGGGGACTCGAATGCGACCACCGTCTCCGCCGAGCGGAGTACCCGCTCCATCTCCCCCGAGCGCTTCGGCAGGAAACCCTCGAACAGCCAGCGGTCGGTCGGCAGCCCCGAGGCGACGAGCGCGACCGGAACGACCGAGGGGCCGGGCAGGACGACGACCTCGAGGCTGCGTTCGATGCAGCGCCGGATGAGCCTGAAGCCGGGGTCGGAGATCGCCGGCATCCCGGCGTCGGAGACGAGCACGATCGTGTCGCCGCGCTCGATCCGCTGCGCGAGCTCGGTCGCGCGCGAAGCTTCGTTGCCCTCGTGGATCGAGATGAGGGACGGCGCCGGGCGGATCCCGAGCCGGTCGAGAAGCGCCCCGGTCCGGCGGGTGTCCTCGCAGGCGATGTAGTCGGCGGTGACCAGGGCATCGCGCGCCCTCAGGGTGATGTCGTCGAGGTTTCCGATCGGTGTCGGGCAGACGATCAGCGACCCCGGCATCAGTCCGCGCCGCGCTCGAGTTCGATCCGGGCCATCGCCGCCGCCCCGATCATCCCGGCGTCCTCGCCGAGCTTCGCGGCGACGACCGGCGTCCCGTTCATCGGCCGCAGCGCCCGCGCCGCGAGCTCGCGGCGTGCCGGGTCGAGAAGGAGGTCGCCGGCGGCGATCGCGCCGCCGCCGATCACGATCACTTCCGGCTCGAAGATGTTGGCGAGACCGGCGAGGCCGATTCCGAGCCTCGCCCCGACGAGATCGAGTACGCCCACCGCCGTCGCGTCGCCGGCCTGTGCGGCTTCCGTCACCAGCTTGCCGTCGATTGCATGCCCTTCGGCGAGCAGCTTCCCCAGGGCCGAGTCGGGCTCGCGTTCGGCCGCCGCCCGTCCTTCGCGCCCGATGGCCGTCCCCGAGGCGAGCGTCTCCAGGCAACCGTTGTTGGGGCAGTTCCCCTGACAGCGGGGGCCGTCGATGTCGATCGTGAAGTGGCCGAGCTCGGCGCCGGCGCCGGTCGACCCCCGGTAGGGCTCGCCGTTGAGGATCAGACCGCCGCCGATCCCGGTGCCGATCGTCAGCATGACGACGTTCCGGGCGCCCTTCGCGGCGCCGTATAGGAACTCGGCGAGGGTGGCGACGTTGGCGTCGTTGTCGAGGTACGCCGGCAGCCCCGTCTGCGCTTTGACCAGGTCGCGCAGCGGCAGGTCCTCGATCGGGAGGTTGACCGCGGAGATCGCGACGCCGCGGCGGCGGTCGATCGTCGCCGGTACTCCCAACCCGATCGCGGCGACGCCGGACCGCTCTGCCCGCGCCTGACCGAGCTCGCGCACGAGAAGCTCGACCAGCTCCTCCTCCGTCTGGCCGGTCGACGCCTCGCGGCTCTCCCAGAGCACCTCCGAGCCGCTGTCGAGGACCCCGACCAGCATCTTCGTCCCGCCGAGATCGACGCCTATCGATTCGGCCGGGCTCATCTCGTGTTCTCGCACTCAACGGCGCTCACGGCAGGTCCCTCACGGTTCGCTCGCTGCGCGACGAACCAGATATACACGGTTGCTCGCTCCGCGCTCGTTGGCATCATTCCTAAGCCTTTCATGCCCGAGAGCGATGAGCAGCGGCCGTCGACGCCGCCCGACTACAAGGTCTACAAGTCCCGTAGGGGGTTTCTGCCGAGGTTCCGCAAGCCGGATCTCTCGAGCCTGCGCGAGCGCACGCGCCGCGGCCGCGGCGCCAAGCCCGACGGCGGCGTCGGCCGCTCGCGGATCACCGGCAAGCGGGTCCTGAAGTGGGTCGGGATCGCCGCCCTCGGCTGGGTCTTCCTCAGCTTCCTCGCCTTCGCCGTCTCGGCCCAGATCCAGGCCTTCAAGCTCTCCGGCGAAGCGAAGTCGGCGCTTCACGGCAGCCCCTTCCTGCTGTTCCAGCCGCAGACGATCCTCGTTCTCGGCACCGACGCCCGCTCGCCGGAAACACTGGAGCCGGGCGCGGCACCGAGCCAGGAATGCTTCGACCAGCAGGCTCACGGCGACGCCCCGCACGGCTCCTGCTCGGTCGGCCAGTTCCGCGCCGACACCCTGATGCTGATCCGCGCCGGGGGCGGCAAGTTCAACAAACTCTCGATCCCGCGCGACGCCTACGCCGAGATCCCCGGCCAGAACCCGCAGAAGATCAACGCCGCCTACGCCTTCGGCGGCGCCAAGGCCCAGATCCAGGCGGTCGAGAACTTCCTCGACATCAAGATCGACCACGTCGCGATCATCGACTTCTCCGGGTTCGAAAACCTGATCGACGCGGTCGGCGGCGTCAAGGTCGACGTGCCGCACAAGATCTGCGCCGATATCTCCGGCGGCGCCGGCGGCGGCCAGGGCGGCTACACGCTGCGGCTCGGCAAGGGTGAGCACACCCTCGACGGGCAGCAGGCCCTGACCTACGCCCGGATCCGCGAGCCGAGCGAATGCCCGGGCCCGGGCCCCAGCGCCTTCACGCTCGGCTACAACGACTTCAACCGCGAGCGCGCCCAGCAGGAAGTGATCAGCGGCATCAAGGACCGGCTCACCGACCCGCTGCGCCTCCCCTACAACGTCATCAAGGGCCCGATCATCGGCTGGGAGGCGCCGAAAGCGTTCGTCAGCGACATGGGGTTCTTCACGATGCCGCAGTTGATCCTCGCCGCGGCGATCGGCGGCGACTCCGAAGCCGATGTCCTCTGCGAGGGGCAGAACTCGGGCTGTGAAATCCGCCCCGACGGCAGCGTCGAAGTGCCCGAGTCAGAGCGGCGCCGGGCGGTCAAGAAGCTGATGGAATAGCTACTCGGCGGTCGAGGCCCTGGCCTTCTCGCCCGACTTCGAGTCGGAGGACTTCGACTGGGAGGACTTCGACTCGGAGGACTTCGAGTCCGACGAGCTCGAGTCGCCCGAACCGTCCGAACCCGGGCCATCGCCGCCGACCTTCTTGCGCCCGTAATCGGTGTTGTAGAAGCCCGATCCCTTGAAGTGGACGGCGACCGGATGGAGGACGCGCTCGGCCGGCGCCCCGCACTCCTGGCACTCGGTCAGCGGCTCGTCGCTCATGCGCTGGATCACGTCGAAGACGTGCCCGTTCTCGCACTTGTACTCGTAGATCGGCACGGCGGGCTACGCGGAGCGAGCGTCCATATCTGGTCTTGGCGAGTGGAACGGAGCAGAAGCCATTGTCGTCGACCGGCGATTATCGCAGCCGCTCTATACCGTTCCGGGAATGGCGGCGACCCCCGAGACCAGACCGGACACGGTGACGATGGAGGAGATCGTCGCGCTCTGCAAACGGCGCGGCTTCGTCTTCCCGTCCTCGGAGATCTACGGAGGGCTCGGCTCGACCTACGACTACGGCCACTACGGGGTGCTGCTGAAGAACAACGTCAAAGCCGAGTGGTGGCGGGCGATGCTGCAGGACCGCGACGACATCGTCGCCCTCGATTCGGCGATCCTCCAGCACCCGAGGGTCTGGGAGGCCTCGGGCCACCTCGAGGGCTTCACCGACCCCCTGGTCCAGTGTCTCGGCGAGTGCAAGAGGCGCTGGCGCGAGGACCACCTGCGCGAGGCGGTCGAGGCCGAGGGCGGTGACCCGAACGCCGAACTGCGCTGCCCCGAGTGCGGCGGCGAGCTCTCCGAGCCGCGCCAGTTCAACCTGATGTTCGAGACCCACATCGGCCCGGTCGCCGACCAGGGATCGACCGTCTACCTGCGGCCCGAGACAGCCCAGGGGATCTTCATCAACTTCAAGAACGTCCTCGGCTTCGCCCGCAAGAGACCGCCGTTCGGGATCGCCCAGATCGGCAAGTCTTTCCGCAACGAGATCACCCCCGGCAACTTCATCTTCCGCACCCGCGAGTTCGAGCAGATGGAGATGGAGTTCTTCGTCCCGCCCGCGGACGCCGAAAAATGGCACCGGATCTGGATCGAGGAACGCGAGCGCTGGTACACCGAGCTCGGCATCCGCCCCGAGCTGCTGCGGGTCCGCCCCCACGGGGCCGACGAGCTCTCGCACTACTCCTCGGCGACGAGCGACATCGAGTACCTGTTCCCGATCGGCTGGTCGGAGCTCGAGGGAATCGCCAACCGCGGCGACTTCGACCTCACCCAGCACGCCAGGTTCAGCGGCGAGAAGCTCGAGTACTTCGACCAGGCGACTAAGGAGCGCTACGTCCCCTACGTGATCGAGCCGGCCGCCGGCGCCGACCGCGCCGCGCTCGCCTTCCTCGTCGACGCCTACGACGTCGAGGAGGTCGAGGGGCGCAAGCGGACGGTGCTGCGCCTGCACCCGAAGCTGGCCCCGGTCAAGGTCGCGGTCCTGCCGCTGGTCTCGAAGGAGGGGATGCCGGAGAGGGCGCGCGAGATCTTCGAGAGCCTGCGCCGCCGGGTCCCGGCCGAGTTCGACGAGGGCGGCTCGATCGGCAAGCGCTACCGCCGCCAGGACGAGATCGGCACCCCCTGGGGCGTCACCGTCGACGGCCAGACGATGGAGGACGACACCGTCACCCTCCGCGACCGCGACTCGCTCGAGCAGGTCCGGGTGCCGATCGCGGGCCTCGTCGACGAGCTGGCAGGCCGCCTCGAGCAGCCCTGGGGCAGCCCGAAGCTGGGCTCCTAGCCGCCCTGGATCAGTCCGATCATGTTCCCGGCCGGGTCCTTGAACTGGCCGAGGACCATCCGGCCCATGATCGTCTCCGGGCCCATCACCCGGCTGCCGCCGAGCTCCTCGGCCTTGGCCAGGGCCGCCTCGACGTCGGGGACTTCGACGTAGAACGTGACGTGCCCCGCGTAGCCGTCCGGCCCCTGGCCGACGCCGCCGCCGA
>DATBHH010000059.1:0-6185 GCA_036557525.1 Solirubrobacterales bacterium
TTCGACGATCGGGTCGTCGACCCTGCGCTCGATCCGCCAGAAGGCGATCAGCGCCAGGACGCCGACCACCGCGAGCACCGCGGTCGTCTCCGCCGCCCAGGCCCGCGACTGGATCATCGCCAGCACCACCGCGGTCAGCCCAACCGTCAGCGCGACTAACCCGGGGAAGTCGATCCGCCGCCCCGCCGTCGGGTCGGTCGACTCGGTCGCGGCCGCCGACATGATCAGGAAGCCGGCGACGATGATCGGCAGGTTGATCCAGAAGATCGCCCGCCAGTCGATTTCGATCAGCGCCCCCCCGGCGAGCGGCCCGACGGCGAGGGCGATCGCCGAGACCGCGGCCCAGATCCCGAGCGCCCGCGCCTGTTCGCCGGCCGGGAAGGCGTTGCAGACGATCGCCAGCGAGAGCGTCAGGGTCGGCGCCGCCCCGACCCCCTGCAGGATCCGGCCGACGATCAGCATCGCCGGTCCCTGGGCGGCGCCGGCGAAGATCGAGCCGAGGCCGAAGACCACGATCCCGGCGAGGAACGCCCGCTTGCGGCCGAACATGTCGCCGAGCCGGCCGGCGGTGACGACCAGGACCGCGATCGTCAGCAGGTAGGCGTTCATCGTCCACTGCAGCTCCTCGGCGCTGGCGCCGAGGTCGTCGCGGATGCTCGGCAGCGCCAGCGCGACGACCGTCGAGTCGAGCATCAGGATGAAGAGGCCGGCGCAGGCACCCGCCAGGATCCACCAGGGCCGGGTCCGGTCGTCGATCCGAAACACGGCGGCCCATCCCATCATGTTTTCCATCAATCAGATGGAGAACGTGCGGTTTTGAGGGGCGGAGGGTGCGGCTTTGGGCCGATGGAGAACGTGTGGTTTTGGGGGGGCGGAGGGTGCGGCTTCAGGCGACGGCGGAGAGGTCGCGGCCGGGGTCGATCCCCCAGCGCTCGCCGACGGCGACGAGCTCGCCGTCGAGCGCCCAGCGGTCGGGCCGCTCCTCGCCCTCGTGCTCCGGGCTCGCCCCCTTCAGCGCCATGCAGCCGGTGTTGTCGCCGACGGCGCGGATCTCGGCGACCTCCTCATCGGTCAGACGCTGCTCCGGCAGCGCCGCCAGCTGGGCCCGCTTCTGCTCGATCGGAAGCGCCGCCGGCCCCAGCTCCTGGATCAGGGTCGGGACCACGCACTCGACCGCGGGATGGGCGAGGTTCCACTGGCAGGCGAGCTGGATCGGCTTCAGCTCCCGGCGCTCGGCGATCGGGACCACCCGCGCGAGCTTCTCGAGGCCGGCCTCGATCCAGCCCGGCGGGCGGAACGCACGGTGGTCGCCCTCGGGCAGCTTCATCCCCGCCTCGACGTCGCCCCAGAACAGGCCGCCGTAGTCGACGACCCGGGTGATGACGCGGACGCCGTGGCGGGCGGCGGCATCGAGGCAGAGCTCGCCCGGCCAGGGCTCGAACGGGTTGAGGATGATCATCGCCCAATCGATCCGCTCCCCGAACCGCTCGAAGCAGGAGATCAGGTCGAGGGTGAAGCCGTTGGCCGGGCCCGGGGCGACGCCGATGCTCGCCGCGAGCCCGGCCTCGCGCAGCGCCTCCATCCCGTCCCATACGGCCTCGCTGGTGTAGCCGATCCGGTCGGGGTTGTGGAGCAGGAGCAGGTCGAACGACGCGGCGCCGAGGCGGCCGAGGCTGCGCTCGGCGGCCATCCGCAGGTACTCGCCGTAGGCCTCGGGCGCGCGCAGCGAGGGGTCGGTGAAGCGGGGGAAGCCGCGCGGCCCGTCGCGCTCGCCCGCGTAGAAGTCGTGGCCGACGGCGCCGACCAGAGTGAACTGCTCGCGGGGGAGCCCGGTCAGCGCCCGCCCGAGCACCTCGTCGGCCTCGCCCTGGCCGTAGGCGTCGGCGCTCAGCACCGTCGAGATCCCCTCGTCGGGCCGGAGCAGGGCTTCGAGCCGCTCCTCCGGGATCGCCTCACCGAAGCGGAGGAACCGCCCCCCGCTCCAGGTGCCGATCGCCGTCCGGCCGGGGTCGCTCATGGCTCGAACCGTAGCGACCGGGCGGCGCAGGGCATCGGTCGAGAACTTGAGTCGATCTCGGAACGCGGTTTACGATGGCAGCGATGGGGAGCCAGATGGGACGGTCGCGATTTTCTCGTGCCAACGCGATTCTGCTGGCGGCGGCAATGCTCGCCGCCGTGGCTCTGGCTCCGGCAGCGAATGCCGCCGAAGGCCTTCAGGACCCGACCTTCGGGACCGGCGGCTTCACCCTGCTCGACGAACCCGAACTGGAACACGAGTATCTGAGTGACGTCGTCGTCCTCCCCGACGGCAAGATCCTCGGTGGCGGCACGAGGGGGTCCGCCGGCGGCTTCCTGCTCGCCCGCTTCAACTCCAACGGCACCCCCGACCTGAGCTTCGGGCCGAACGGGATCCGGACCGAACCCGACACCGACACCGCGGGCGACACGCGGGGGATCAACGCGCTCGCGATGCAGGGCGACGGCCGGATCGTCGCCGCGGGCCTCGGCCGCGGCCCGGATCCGGACAAATTCGACGCCTTCGGCGTGACCCGCTACCTCGACGGCGGGGCGCAGCTCGACCCGGAATTCGGCAGCGGCGGGCGCTCGGTTCTCCTCCCCGACGGGCCGGGTGAAGCTCAGGGACTCGATCTTGCACCCGGCGGCAAGATCGTCGTCTCCGGCTACCGCATCAACCCGTCCGAACGCTACGAAGCGGCGGTCCTCCGCCTCACCCCGGGAGGGGACCCCGATTCCACCTTCGCGGCCGCCTCCCCGGTGGGCTTCGCCCATTTCGCCCTTCCCGGCAGCGAATACACGCAGGCCCACGCGGTCAGCTCGCTCTCCAACGGCTCGGTGATCACCGGCGGCGAATCGGAGGCCGGGGCCTGGCTGGCCAAGCTCAACTCCGAAGGGGAACTGGTGAACGGGTTCGGAACCGCCGGGCTCTCGATCCACGATCTGGGACAGGAAGAAGAACCCTCCGGAGAATTCAACGACATCGCGATCCAGCCCGACGGTCGGATCGTCGCCACCGGCTCCTCGTTCCCGGCGACCGACACGAAGACCCAGCTGATCGTCGCCCGGTTCACCTCCAACGGCGAACTCGACCCCAGCTTCGGGACAGGCGGGGTCTTCACGCTAGATGCCACGGCGGGGTACGACGCGGGAGAGGCGCTCTCGATCCTCCCCGACGGCAAGATTCTCGTCGCCGGGCTCGGCGGCACGGCCGACACCTGGCTTCTCAGGCTGACGCCCGACGGGCAGCTCGATTCGAGCTTCGGCAGCGGCGGGCAGACGATCCTCAGCGGAATCCCGGGCGAGGACTACGCCGCCGGGCTCGCGCTGCAGCCCGACGGCAGGCCGGTCACGGTCGGCGAGGGCGAGACCGCATCGAAAGGCGCCGAGCTCCTCGCCGCCCGGTTCACCGGCCCCGAAACGGAAAAGGTGAAGGTGAGCCTGGTGCCGACGACGGCCTCATGCGCCGGACGGAACGCGACGATCGTCGGCACCCAGCACGCGGACAAGCTGAAGGGAACCAAGAGGGCCGACGTGATCGCCGGGCTCGGCGGCAACGACAGGATCAGCTCCCTTGCCGGCAACGACGTCGTCTGCGGCGGCGCCGGCAAGGACACGATCAAGGGCGGCAGCGGCCGGGACCGGCTGATCGGCGAAGGCGGCAAGGACAAGCTGCTCGGCGAAGGCGGCAAGGACAAGCTGATCGGCGGCACGGGCCGGGACGTCTGCAACGGCGGCGCCGGCAGGGACGCCAGGGCCGCCGGCTGCGAGACGCGGCAGAAGCTGCCCTAGGCGCTAGGTGACCCGCCCACACACGTTGTGAACGCCTGAAAGGCCATCCGGGCCCTCCAAGAAGCTCGGGGTGTCTAACGCCCTAAGCAAGGAGGACCCGGATGAAGGTTCACGGTAACGCCGCTCTCGGACCAGCGGGAAGGCTGGCACTGGTGGAGGCGATCGAGTCGGGGATGACGTTGAGGGCGGCAGCTGCCGCCCTCAACGTGGCGCCGGCCACAGCCCACCGCTGGTGGCACCGGTGGCGGGAAGCGGGTGAGGCCGAGCGCCGCGACGGCGGCTGGCTCGAGGACCGCTCCTCGAGACCCCGCCGCCAGCCCCGCCGCCTCACCACCGCCGAGGAGGAGCTGATCCTGCGGGCCCGCCGCGAGACCGGCCTCGGCCCCGGGCGCCTGGCCGGGATCTGCCGCCGGGCGCGCTCGACGATCTGGAAGGTCCTGCGCCGCCATGACCTCTCCCAGCGGCGTCGCTCTCCCCGCGAGACCTACCGCCGCTACGAGTGGTCTCGCCCGGGAGCGCTGCTTCACGTCGACGTCGCCCGCCTGGCGCGCTTCGAGCGCCCCGGGCACGCGGTCACCGGCGACCGCACCACCAGCGGCGCCGAGAAACGCGCCGCGGTCGGCTACGTCTACCTGCACTGCGTGGTCGACGACCATTCCCGCTACGCCTACGTCGAGCAGCACCCAGACCAGGGAGGAGACACCGCGGCAGCGGTGCTGGAGCGGGCGATCGAGCACTTCGCCTCCTTCGGCCTGGCGCCGCCGGAGGCGGTGATGAGCGACAACGCCTTCGCCTACCGCCGTTCCAATGCCTTCCGGGCGGTCCTTGAGCGCCACCGCGCCCGCCACATCCTCACCCCGCCCTACACGCCGCGCTGGAACGGGAAGGTGGAGCGCTTCATCCAGACGCTGAAGAGGGAGTGGGCATACGCCCACTCCTGGCCCCGCTCAACCGAGCGAGCGAAGGCCCTGCCATCCTTCCTTCGCTACTACAACCGGCGCAGGCCCCACAGCTCAATCAGAGACCGGCCGCCGATCAGCCGTGTTCACAACGTCCGTGGGTAGGACAGCTAGGCGTCGTCGGTCGGGGCGGAGTCGGTCGGCTCCGGCGCCGGCTCGGCCTCGCCGGAGGGCGGGTCGCCCTCGCGGTCGCGCTTGGCGCCGACCCCGACCTTCTCGGGCTCGGCCTCCTCGGCCTCCTCGAGCTCGGCCTTCGCCGGCTTGGCGGGTTTCGCCGGTTTCGCCGGTTTGACGATCCGCAGCCTCAGCGGCTTGTCCTCGTCGTCGCCCGACTCGTCGCGCTCGACCAGCACGGTCGAGCCGGGGACCATCTCGCCCTGGCGCAGGACCTCGTCGGCGAGCGGGTCCTCGATGTAGCGCTGGATCGCGCGGCGCAGCGGCCGGGCGCCCATCGAGGGGTCCCAGCCCTTGTCGACCAGGAGGTCTTTGGCCTCCTCGGTGAGGTCGAGCTGGAGCTCGTGCTCGGCGACCTGGACGCGGACCCGGTTGATCATCAGGTCGATGATCTCCTTGACCTCGTCCTTGGCCAGCTTGTGGAAGACGATCACCTCGTCGATCCGGTTCAGGAACTCGGGCCGGAAGACTTTTTTGAGGTCGCCCATGATCCGGTTTTTCATGTCGTCGTAGGACATCCCGGTCTCGTCGGCGACGGTGAAGCCGATCGAGGTGTTCTTCGCGATCTCCGAGGCCCCGATGTTCGAGGTCATGATCACGATCGCGTTGCGGAAGTCGACCGTCCGCCCCTGGGCGTCGGTCAGCCTCCCGTCCTCGAGGATCTGGAGCAGGATGTTGAAAACGTCGGGGTGGGCCTTCTCGATCTCGTCGAGCAGCAGGACGCTGTACGGCTTGCGCCGCACGGCCTCGGTCAGCTGGCCGCCCTCGTCGTAGCCGATGTAGCCGGGCGGCGACCCGACCAGGCGGCTGACCGCGTGCTTCTCCATGTACTCGGACATGTCGATCCGGACCATCGCCTCCTCGTCGCCGAAGAGGAAATCGGCGAGGGTGCGGGCGAGCTCGGTCTTACCGACCCCGGAGGGGCCGAGGAAAATGAACGAGCCGGCCGGCCGCTTCGGGTCCTTGATCCCGGCCCGGGAGCGACGGATCGCTTTCGAGACGGCGGTGATCGCGACCTCCTGGCCGATCACCCGCTTGTGGAGTTCCTCCTCCATCCGGATCAGCTTCTTGGTCTCGGCCTCGGTCAGTTTGAAGACCGGGATTCCGGTCCACATCGAGACGATGTCGGCGATCTCCTCCTCGCCGACCTCCGGCCGTTCGCCGTTCTCACCCTCGGCCCACTCGTCTTCGAGCTGGCGCTTGCGGGTGGTCAGCTGGCGCTCGGTGTCGCGCAGGTTGGCGGCC
>DATBHH010000060.1:0-17062 GCA_036557525.1 Solirubrobacterales bacterium
ACCGTGCCGAGCCACGAGGGCGATCGCGAGATCGAGCTCCCGCCCGGCGTCCAGGCCGGAACCCAGTTCGCACTCCGCGGCCACGGTCTGCCCGGGTCGAACGGCGGGCCGCCCGGCGACCTCGTCGTCGCGGTCCGGGTCATCGTCCCGACCAAGCTGAGCGACGAGCAGCGCGAGATCGCCGAGAAGCTCGCCGATTCCCTCGGCCCCGAGAATCTCCCCGGCGATCGCGGCGACGAGGGGTTCTTCTCGCGAGTCCGCCGCGCGTTCCAGTAATCCCTTGATCCGGCTGGCGGTCAGGTGCCGCCCCGAGCAGGCGGAGATCGTCCTCGCCGAGCTGACGGTGCTGGCGCCGAACGGGGTCGAGGAGGAACAGGGGCCGGGGTACGTGGAGTACGCCATCTACGGCGGCGAGGGGGAGCTGCCGGAGCTCGGCGAGATCGAGGCCGCGGCGGGCGACGGGCTGGTCGAGGTCGCCTCGACCGAGGTGCCCGACGACTGGGCCGACCGCTGGCGGGATTTCCACCGGCCGATCCCGGTCGGCGACCGCATCTACGTCCGACCATCCTGGGAGAAGCCACGGGAGGGCGCGATCGACCTCGTCGTCGACCCCGGACTTGCGTTCGGCACCGGCGCCCACCCGACGACACGGATGTGCCTCGAACTCCTGCTGGAGCTGGCCGAGGGCGGCGAGGCGCGGGGGCCGCTGGTCGATCTCGGGACCGGCTCCGGCCTGCTCGCGATCGCCGCCGCCAAGCTCGGCTGGGCGCCGGTCACGGCCATCGACCGCGAGCAGGCGGCGATCGAAGCGGCCGCGGCCAACGCTGCCGCCAACGACGTCGAGATCGGAATCGTCGAGGCGAATCTCCGCGCCGGGGTTCCGCCACTCGCCCCGACCGTCGTCGCCAACCTCACCGCCTCCGTCCTGCGGGAGGTCGCCGGAGAGCTCACGGGCGATTCAGGGGATCGGGAGAGGGTCCGACGGAGCCTCCCCGCTGTTGCTCCGGAGGGCCGTCTCCCGATCCCCAAAACGCTCGTGCTATCGGGGCTACTCCCGCAGGAGCTCGGGGAGATTGCGGCGGCATTCGGACACGCCGGGTTCGAGGAGAAGGAGCGGCGAGCCGACGGCGAGTGGGCGGCGCTGCTGCTCCGTCGCGGTTAGCGGGTATGTTCTCGGCGATGGCGCTGGCGACGTACGGGGACACGGGCTACAAGATCGGCCTGTTCCTGCACATCCTCGCGGTCGTGCTGGCGTTCGGCCCGACCTTCGGCTACGCCCTCTTCTTCTCGGTCGCCCCGCAGTACCCGCGGGCGGTGCCGGCGATCTTCGCCGGGGTTCAGAAATGCGACCGCTATCTGGTCAACCCCGGCATGGTCATCCTCCTCCTCGCCGGCCTCTATCTCCTCTCATCCGGCGATTGGGACGCGGGCAAGGCGTTCATCGTCGTCGGATTCGTCGCGATCATCGTCCTGTTCGGCCTCCAGCACGGATTCTACCAGACCCAGACCCGCCGGGCGAAAGAGCTCGCCGAACGCGATCTGAAGGCCGGCGACGAGTTCAGCGACGAATTCAACGCGGTCACCGATCGAATCAGCAAAGTCGGGATGCTGTCCGGGCTGATAATCGTCGTCACGGTCTTCTTCATGGTCTACAAGCCGTTCCTCTGAGCCACCCCGCCTCTCTGCCGATCGCGATGTTCGACTCTGGAGTCGGTGGGTTGACCGTGCTCCATGAGTGCCTGGTGTCGCTGCCCGAGGAGGACTTCGTCTACCTCGGTGACACCGAGATGTTTCCCTACGGGACCCGCGACACCGCCCTGCTGCGCGAACGGATCCGCCGGATCGCCGAAATGCTCCTCGACGACGGCGCCAAGCTGCTGGTGATCGCCTGCAACACGGCGACCGCGATCGGCGACGACGTCGCCCGCGAAGTCGCCGCCGAGCGTGGGGTGGAGGTCGTCCCGGTCGTCGAGCCGCAGGCGGAGATCGCCGCGGCGATCACCGCGAGCGCGCGGGTCGGCGTCCTCGCCACACCGAACACGGTCGCGAGCGGCGCCTACCGGCGCGCCCTCGAGGCCCAGGGGCGGGGGCTCGAGGTGACCGAGGTCGAGGCCCCGGACCTGGCGCCCTTCATCCAGGACGGTTCGCCCTTCGACGAGGCCGTGATGGAGATGGCACGCGCCTACTGCGCGCCGCTGCGAAGGGCCGAGATCGACACCCTGATCCTCGGCTGCACCCACTACCCGCTGGTGGCGCCGATGCTGCAACGGATCCTCGGCCGCGACGTGCGGCTCGTCAGCGGCGGCCATGCCGTCGCCGCCGCGGTTCAGCGCACGCTCGTTTCGGCGGGGACCGCCCGCGAACGGGACGGAGAGGGCGAGTACCGGTTCCTTTGCACCGGCGACGTCGACTCGTTCCATGCGCTCGGCACGCGGTTCCTGCAGATGCCACTCGGCAAGGTCGAGCGAATCGATGTGCCCGGCGCCGACTACCCTTAGAGCGGTGAGCGCCCTCGAGCAGGCACAGGCGGACGTCCGCGCGGCGATGAAAGCCGGCGAGCGCGAGCGCGCCGCGGCGCTGCGGCTGATCGTCGACTCGCTGCAGCAGGACGCGAAGCTCGGCGCCGGCGACGAGCTGGCCGTCCTCCAGCGGGAGCGGAAGAAACGGCTCGAGGCGGCGCAGGCCTACCGCGACGCGGGGCGGGAAGAGCAGGCGGACGCCGAGGCCCTCGAGGCGGAGATGATCGAGGCATACCTCCCCGAGCAGCTCTCCGACGAGGAGCTCGCCGAGATGGTCGCGGCGGCGATCGCCGAGACCGGGGCCACGGAGCAGCGCCAGATGGGCCAGGTGATGGGGGCCCTGATGCCGAAAGTCGGTGGCCGGGCCGACGGCAAGCGGATCAGCTCCGCGGTGCGGGAGCACCTTGGCGCGTAAGCAGCTGACCCTAGACAACAACGTCGCCGCCGAGCTCGCGGGCTCCGAGGACGCGGTTCTGCGGGCGCTGCGGGGCCACCTCGGAGACGTCGACTTCCATCTCCGCGGCAACGTCCTCACCCTCGACGGCGACTCGGCCGACGTTCAGACCGCGGCGACGGTGGTCGACGAGCTCGTCGACCTGATCGAGCAGGGCCACGAGGTTGCGCCGGGCACGATCGAAGCCGTGACCGGGGCGCTCGACGCCCACGAGAGCCCCGCCCAGATTCTCGAGGACGTCGTCTGGCGACACCGCAACACCCGGGTCGCGCCGAAGACGTTGAACCAGAAACGCTACGTCGACTCGATCCGCCGCCACACGATCACGTTCGGGATCGGCCCGGCTGGGACCGGCAAGACGTTCCTGGCGGTGGCGATGGCGGCGGCGGCGCTCGCCGAACGCGAAGTCCAGCGCATCATCCTCACCCGCCCCGCGGTCGAGGCCGGCGAGCGGCTCGGCTTCCTCCCCGGCGACATCCAGGCCAAGGTCGATCCCTATCTCCGCCCGCTGTTCGACGCCCTCTACGACATGCTCGACCCCGACCGCGTCAACGGCTACTTCGAGCGCGGCGTGATCGAGGTCGCGCCACTCGCGTTCATGAGGGGTAGAACGCTCAATGATTCTTTTGTAATCCTCGACGAGGCTCAGAACACGAGCCCCGAGCAGATGAAGATGTTCCTCACCCGGCTCGGGTTCAACTCGCGGATGGTGGTCACCGGCGACGTGACCCAGATCGACCTCCCGCGCGACCAGCGCTCGGGGCTGATCGTCGTCCGCGACATCCTCAATGAGGTCCATGACATCTCCTTCGTCCATTTCGGCGGCGAGGACGTCGTCCGCCACAAACTGGTTCAGCGCATCGTCGCGGCCTATGACCGGCACTCCGACCGCGGCAAAGGCACCCCGCCGGCGGCGGATGACGGTTGATCTGAGCGACGTGCCCGACGAGCTCCGCGACCCCGTCGCCGCGGCCCTCGCCGCGGCCGGCGTCGAGGACGGCCACCTCGCCGTCGACCTCGTCGACTCCGACCGGATCCGCGAGCTCAACCGCGAGCACCGGCGCCGCGACGCGCCGACCGACGTCCTCGCCTTCCCGCTCGACGGCGCCGGCCCGACCGCGGGCCCGCGCGAGCTCGGCGACCTCGCGATCTGCCCCGAGCACTGCTCCGACGTCGCCGAGGCAGCGGTCCACGGCGTCCTCCATCTCTGCGGCTACGACCACGAAACAGACGACGGCGAGATGCTCACCCTCCAGGAAGAGGTCATCGCGGAGCTGCGATGACCCGGGCTGGTTTCATCGGCCTCGCCGGCCGCCCGAACGTCGGCAAGTCGACCCTGGTCAACGCGATCGTCGGCAGTCATGTCGCGATCGTCTCGATGCGGCCGCAGACGACACGGCGGGCGATCCGCGGCATCGCCACCGACCTCGACGCCGAGTGCCAGCTCGTCCTCGTCGACCTGCCGGGGGTGCAGCGGCCGCGCGACGTGCTGACCGAGAGGATGCAGCGGCGGGTGGAGCGCGAGCTGGCCGAGTCCGACGTCGCACTCCTGGTCGTCAACGGCGAGGAGGGGGTCGGCCCCGGCGACCGGTTCATCGCCCGGGCGCTGCTCGGCGCCGGTGCCGACATCCGAACGATCTGCGCCGTCAACAAGGCCGACCGGACCGGGCCGAACGAGCTGGTGCCGGTGCTCGCCGAGGCCGCCGAGCTCGACGGCGTCGACGAGGTCTTCCCGGTCAGCGCCCGCAGCGGCGAGGGCCTGCCGGAGCTGGTCGAGCGGCTGGGAGAGCTCGTCCCCGAGGGGCCCTACCTCTACCCGCCGCAGGAGCGCAGCGACCAGTCGAGCGAGCTCCTGCTCGCCGAGCTGATCCGCGAGCAGGTCCTCAACCGCACGCGGGAGGAGATCCCGCACTCGGTCGAGGTCTCGGTCGGCGAGGTCTCCGAGCGGGCGGACGGTCTGACCACGATCCGGGCTGAGATCTGGGTCGAGACCGAGTCCCAGAAGGGCATCCTGATCGGCAAGGAGGGGTCGAAGGTGGGGGAGATCGGCAGCGCCGCTCGGCGTTCGCTCGAGGCCGAGCTCAACGGCCCGGTCCACCTCGACCTGAAGGTCAGTCTGCGGCGGCGGTGGCGGCGGGACGAGGGATTGCTCGACCGGCTCGGAATCGAGTGATCTCGGCCCCGATCCGCCTTGTCGTGCGCCTCATCGCCGGCAGCTCGCCCGACATCGGCAGCCAGTAGCCGTTGAAGTGGAGGCCCGGAGCCGCCGGATCCGCCTCGCCGCGCACGCACCTGGGCTTGCCCGTGGGAAGCAGCACGCCGAGGTGGCCGACGAGGGGCTCGAGGCCCATTCGGTAGCCGGTCGCGGCGATCACCACATCGGGGCGGATTCGCTCGCCGTCCGCGAGCCTGACGTCGGCCCCTTCGAGGGAGTCGACCGCGGCGACGACCTCGACCCGGCCGGATCGCACGGCCGCGCCGATCCCGCGGTCGAGGACCGGCCCGAGGCCCTTGACGCGAAGCTCGGTCCCGATGCCATAGGGGGAGGGGGGCAGTCCGAACTGGGTCAGGTCCCCGACCGCGTAGCGGCGGAGGCCGCGGCCGATGAGGTTGACGAGCGGCTCCGGCGTCAGCTCGGCGACCCGCGCCAGGTAGGTGATCGGGAGGCCGTACAGCTCGATCGGGACGAGGTTGGGGGGAGTCCGCACCGCCATCCTCACCCGTCTCGCCCCGGCCGCCTCCAGCTGCACGGCGATCTCGGTGCCGGTGTTGCCGGCGCCCACGACCAGTACGTCGCGGGCGGCGAACGGCGCCGGGCTGCGGTAGTCGCGAGCGTGGAGGAGCTCACCGGCGAAGGTCTCCGAGCCGGGCCACTCGGGGATCCTCGGCGCGTGGTCGTGGCCGGTCGCGACGACGACGAACCGCGCCGTGCGCGGCCCGGCCGCTGACTCGAGCTCGTATCCGCCGGGAGCGCGGTCGATTCTCTCGACCGCGGTCCCGAACTCGATCTCGACCCGCTCCCGTCGCGCGTAGTCACGCAGATGCTCGACCAGCGCCTCGCGCCTCGGCCAGCGCCCGGCGCTGCGCGGGATGCGCCCGTGCAGAGGGGAGGAGAGCCGGCGGTAGGTGTTGAGCCGGAGCCCGTCATAGCGGCCCTGCCAGCTCGAGCCGACGTCGTCTGCCCGGTCGAGAACAAGGGCGCCGACCCCGCGGCGGCCGAGCTCGACCGCGGTCGATAGGCCGGCCACGCCCGCGCCGATCACGAGCGCCTCGTGATCCTGTCCGGTCGCCGACGTCATAATAGACCGAATGGTCTATATCACAGATGGAGCGATCGGTGGCGTCTGAGCGGGTCGCGCGCGCGAGGCGGGCGAGAGGCCGGCCGCCGGCGTCGGCCGCGGGCGCCGACTCGCGGACGCGGCTGCTCGACGCCGGCGCAAGCGTGTTCGCGAAAAGGGGCTACCGCGCGGCCACGGTCGCGGAGGTGGTTGCCGCGGCCGGGCTCTCGAAGGGGACCTTCTACTGGAACTTCAAGAGCAAGGAGGACCTCTTCCAGACCCTGCTCGAGGAGCGGATCGACCGTCCGGCACGGGCACTGATGGAGATCACCCGCGCCGCGCCGGCGGACCGGCCCACCTCCTCCGACGTCAGCGCCGGGCTCGCCCGGCTGCTCACCGGCGAGCGCGAGACGTTGATGCTGCTGCAGGACTACTGGGCGGCGGCGACCCGCGACCCCCGCCTCGCCCGCCGTTACCGCCGCCGCCAGGAGGCCCTTCGGGAGGCGCTCGCGGAGACCCTCGAGGCGCGTCACGAGACCACCGGCGTGCCGCTCGAATTCCCCGCCCGCGAACTCGCGACCGCCTTCATCGCCCTTGCCGAGGGGCTCGGGTTCGAGGCCCTGGTGGACCGCGGCGCCGTCGACCCGGGACTGTTCGGCGAGGTCCTCTCCCTCGTCTACGACGGCCTCGAGGCGCGGGCCAAGCGATGAGGACGCTTACGATTGCCCTGTGTTCGACGACCTGACCTTCGACCAGCGGGGCCTCGTGCCCTGTGTCGCCCAGGACTTCGCCAGCGGCGAGGTGCTGACGCTCGCCTACGCGAACGAGGAGTCGCTGCGGCTCACGCTGGAGACCGGCGAGCTCCACTTCTACAGTCGCTCGCGGGAGGAGATCTGGCGCAAGGGCGAAACCTCGGGGAACGTGCTGCGGCTCCGACAGCTCCGCTACGACTGCGACGGCGACGCGATCGTCGCCCTCGTCGAGCCGACCGGCCCCGCCTGTCACACCGGCGAGCGCTCGTGCTTCTTCCGCGCCGTCGACGGCGAGCCGGAGCCCGCCGCCCACGAGGCGATGGCGACCCTCGAGCGGACGCTTCGCAGCCGTGCCGCGGAGCGGCCCGAGGGCAGCTACACGGTGAAGCTGCTCGACGACCCGGAGCTGATCGGCGAGAAGGTCGAAGAGGAGGCCGAGGAGGTCGTGCGCGCCGCACGCGAGGAGTCGGACGAGCGCGTCGCCGAGGAGGCCGCCGACCTCATCTACCACCTCAGCGTTCTGCTCGTCTCGCGCGGGGTGCCGCGATCGGCGGTTATGGAGGTGCTCAATGGCCGTGGTCGCTGACGCCGAGCTGAGGCTCGAGCCGAGCCTCGAGGAGGCACGGGCACTCGCCGAGCGCGGCAACGTCGTCCCCGTCCGCGCCACCTTCGTCGACGATTGCGAGACCCCGGTCTCCGCGTTCCTGAAGCTGCGCGCCGGCGAGCCGGAGGGCGCCCCGTGCTTCCTGCTCGAGTCCGCCGAGCAGGGCCAGGTCGGCCGCTACTCGTTCGTCGGGATCGCTCCCCGCTCGGTGTTGCGCTGGGCCGACGGCGTCCTCTCCGACGGCGAGGGCGCCGAGCAGGACGCGCCCGACCCCTACGCCGCCGCCGCCGAGCAGCTCGGCCGCTACCGGCCGGCCCCGGTCGAGGGACTGCCACCGTTCGCCGGCGGCGCCGTCGGATTCTTCGGCTACGACCTCGTCCGCACCGTCGAGCCGCTGGGAGAGCCGAATCCCGACCCGCTCGGGCTGCCGGACATGGCCCTGATGATCACCGACCTACTGGTCGTCTTCGACCACCTCCGCCATGAGCTGACGATCATGGCCTGCGCCTTCGTCGAGGAGGACGGCGGAGTGGACGCCGCCTACGAGCGCGCGGCCGCCAGGATCGCCGAGGCGCGTCGCCGGCTGCGCGGCGCGACCCCGCTCCCCGAGCAGCCGACCGTCTGCGAGCCACCGCGCTTCACCTCGAACATGGAGCGCGAGGAGTTCGAAGCGGCGGTTTCGCGGATCGTCGAGTACGTCCATGCGGGGGACGCGTTCCAGGTCGTCCCCTCGCAGCGCTTCTCGGCTCCCGCCCCGGTCGAAGCCTTCTCGATCTACCGGGGCCTGCGCGCCGTCAACCCTTCCCCCTACATGTACTTCCTCGAGTTCGGCGACTTCCAGATCGCCGGCGCCTCGCCCGAGCCGCTGGTCAAGGTCAACGGCCGCCGGGTCGAGACCCGGCCGATCGCCGGCACCTACCCTCGCGGCGGCGACGAGGAGGAGGACCGGCGCCTCGCCGAGCGCCTCGTCAACGACCCGAAGGAGCGGGCCGAGCACGTGATGCTCGTCGACCTCGGGCGCAACGATCTCGGCCGCGTCTGCGAGTACGGCTCGGTCAGCGTCGACGAGCTGATGATCGTCGAGACCTATTCCCACGTCCTCCACATCGTCAGCCAGGTCTCCGGAACCCTGCGCGAGGAGGTCGACGCGATGGACGTGCTGCGCTCGGCGCTTCCCGCCGGAACGCTCTCGGGAGCGCCGAAGGTACGAGCGATGCAGATCATCGACGAGCTCGAGCCGGTCAAGCGCTGCGGCTACGGCGGGGCGATCGGCTATCTCTCCTGGAACGGGGACCTCGACACCGCGATCCACATCCGGACGATCGTCGCCAAGGATGGCCAGATCCACGTCCAGGCGGGCGGCGGGACCGTCGCCGACGCCAAGCCCGCCTACGAGTACAACGAGTCGGTCAACAAGGCGAAGGCGGTCTTCCGCGCCGTCGAGCTCGCCTGTCGGCAACCAGACTGGAAGTGAACAATTCCGCCCGCGTGCTCTGCTCCCGCTCGCTCGCGCCGATCATGACCGGAGGCCTCGCGAGCTCGCTCCCGCGTCCGCCGCGGGCGGGTAAGTGCCGGAAGGCGATTTACTGATCTCATGCTCGTGCTGGTTGTAGATAACTACGACAGCTTCACCTACAACCTCGTCCAGTACCTGGGCGAGCTCGGCGCCGAGCTCGAGGTCGTACGCAACGACCGCGCCGAGGCCGGCGAGCTGCTCGAGCGCGGAGCCGACCGGCTCGTCGTCTCGCCCGGCCCCTGCACGCCGGCCGAGGCCGGGATCTCGGTCGAGGCGATCCGCGCCTTCGCCGAGGCCGGGACGCCGGTCCTCGGCGTCTGCCTCGGCCACCAGTCGATGGTCGAGGCGTTCGGCGGCCGCACGATCCAGGGCGAGCCGATCCACGGCAAGGACGCCGAGATCGAGCACGACGGCCGGACGATCTACGAGGGCGTCCCGAGCCCGCTCGTCGCCGGCCGCTATCACTCGCTCGTCGCCGACCCCGACCTCCCGGACGAGCTCGAGCTGAGCGCCCGTCTCGGCGACGTCGTGATGGGCGCGCGCCATCGCGAGCTGCCGGCGGAGGGGGTCCAGTTCCACCCCGAGTCGGTCCTGACCCCGCAGGGGAAGCACCTGCTCAGCAACTTCCTGGGGCTCGGCGGGAATGGCGCGACCGGAGCGGAGCGACCGTCGAACTCCGAATCTTCGGGAGCGGAGCGAGGGCGGCGAATTTGAGTGGCGTCAACGACGTCCTGACCCGCGCGATCGACGCGGTCTGCGCCGGCGACCACCTGACCGCCGACCACGCCTCCACGGTCCTCGCCGAGATAATGGAGGGGCGCAGCAGCGAGGTGCAGACCGCGGCCTTCCTGATCGCGCTGCGGGCCAAGGGGGAGACGGTCCCGGAGCTGGTCGGCCTGGCGCGGACGATGCGATCGCTGGCGGCGCCGGTGACGACGTCGCGAGATGACCTCGTCGACACCGCCGGGACAGGCGGCGGACCCTCGACCTTCAACGTCTCGACGACCGCGGCGCTGGTCGCCGCCGGAGCCGGCTGCGCGGTCGCCAAGCACGGAAACCGCTCGAACACGAGCCGCTGCGGCTCGGCCGACCTGCTCGAAGCGCTCGGCATCGACATCGAGCTGACGCCCGAGCAGGTCGGGCGCTGCATCGACGCGGTCGGCTTCGGGTTCATGTTCGCGCCGCGCCACCACGCGGCGATGGCCCATGTGATCCCGGCCCGGAAAGCGCTCGGGGTGCGGACGATCTTCAACTTCCTCGGGCCGCTGACCAACCCGGCCGGCGCGCAGCGCCAGCTGCTCGGGGTTTCCGATCGGCACTACCAGGAGACGATCGCGGAGGCGCTCGTCGGCCTCGGCAGCGAGCGGGCGATGGTCGTCAGCGCCGAGGACGGCGTCGACGAGCTCTCGATCATGGCCAGGACGCGGGTGATCGAGGTGGCCGGAGGGGGAACCGAGGAGTGGTTCGTCGAGCCCGGCGACTTCGGCCTCGCAGAGGCCGCTCTCGACGACGTCGCCGGTGGCACGCCGGAGGAGAACGCCGCCGCTTCGCAGGCTGTGCTCGAGGGTGAGCTGGGACCGAGGCGGGACCTGGTCGTGCTCAACGCCGGCGCCGCGATCTACGTCGGCGGTCTCGCGTCGAGCCTCGGCCAGGGCGTCGAAAAGGCGGAAACGGCGATCGACGACGGCCAGGCTGCGGCGCTGCTGGAGCGGCTGGTCGTGGCCACGTCCGATCTCAGCCAGACGAGCCACTAGGCTTTCTCAGCTCCAGTGGGAATGATCGAGCAGCTCATCTCCGCGGCGCGGGACGGGGTTGACCAGCGTCGCCGGGAGACTCCGCAGGCGGACCTCGAATCGAGGCTGCCCGACCGTGGCCGCGACCGCCCGTTCAGCGAGGCCCTGGTCCGTCCCGGCCTGTCCGTGATCGCCGAGTTCAAGCGGCGCTCTCCGAGCGCCGGCGACATTGCCGCCTCTGCCGACCTGACCGAGCAGGTCGGCGCCTACGAGCGCGGTGGCGCGGCGGCGCTCTCGATCCTGACCGAGGAGGGGAGCTTCGGAGGGTCGCTCGAGGACCTGCGCGCCGCCCGCGAGGCTTGCGATCTGCCGATCCTTCAGAAGGACTTCATCGTCGACCCCTACCAGCTGTACGAGGCGGCGGTCCACGGCGCCGACGCGGTCCTGCTGATCGTTCGCGCGCTCGACGACGGGGAGCTGCGCTCGATCCAGCGCGAGGCACGCGAACTCGACCTCGACTGCCTGGTCGAGGTCCACGACGGCGCCGAGCTCGATCGGGCGCTCCACCTCGACGCCGACGTGATCGGTATCAACAACCGCGACCTCGACGAGGGGACCGTAGCCGTGCGCACCACCTACGAGCTGATGCCGAACGTTCCGGCCGGCAAGACCGTCGTCGCCGAGAGCGGGATCTCGGCCCGGGACGAGCTCGAAGAGCTCGAGAGGGTCGGCGTCGACGCGGTCCTGATCGGCGAGGCGCTGATGCGCTCCCCCGATCCCGAGGCGCTGGCCCGGGAGCTGACCGGCATCGACGAAAACACCCGCGAGCACAACCTCCCCTAGGCCCAGGGCGCGCATCTTTAGGGAATTTTTCGAGGGGATTAAGAATCGACACAGCGGTCGGCCTCACGATCTCCTTCGTGACTACCGCAAAGAGATTCATCCGCACCCCGTTCGGCTCCGCCCTGCTCGGCGGCGCAATCGTCGCCCTCATCTTCTGCCTGGCTCTATCCGCCGGCTGGGTCAAGGCCGACAGCTCCAGTTCGGAAACCGAGATCGCCCCGCTCGCGGCCCCGGTCGTCGACCGCGGCTCCGAAGAAGGCGAAGGAAATCTGATCAACCAGATCTACCGCCGCGACGGCCAGGGGGTCGCCTTCATCAGCTCCCAGCTGAAGCCGAAGCAGGAAATCAGCCCGTTCGGAGTGCCGGAAGAACAGGGCGGCGGGACCGCCACCGGGTCCGGCTTCCTGATCGACACCGACGGCCACATCGTCACCAACGCCCACGTCGTCGAAGGCGCGGACAAGATCGAAGTCAAACTCGGCGCCTCCGACAAGGAGTACACGGCCGAAGTGGTCGGCTCCGATCCCGCCACGGACGTCGCCCTGATCAAGGTCGAAGCGCCGGCGGACGAACTGCACCCGCTCGCCCTCGGCGATTCCTCGAAGATCGAAGTCGGCGACCCGGTCGTCGCGATCGGCAACCCCTTCGGCCTCGACCGCACCGTCACCAGCGGCATCGTCTCCGCCCTGCAGCGGCAGATCGAAGCCCCGAACGGATTCTCGATCTCGCACGTGATCCAGACCGACGCGGCGATCAACCCCGGCAACTCCGGCGGTCCGCTGATCAACGACCAGGGCCAGGTGATCGGTATCAACTCCCAGATCCAGAACACCGGCAACGACGGCAACGTCGGGATCGGGTTCGCGGTCCCGATCAACACCGCCCGCGAAGTGGTCCGCCAGCTCGAGGAACACGGCGAAGTGAAGCACGCCTATCTCGGGATCAGCGGCGGCAGCCTCACCCCCGAGCTCGTCAGCGCCCTCAAGCTGCCCGTCAAGGAAGGCGTGCTGGTCTCCGAAGTCGTCAGCGGCGGCCCCGCCGATCAGGCCGGGATCCGTGGCGGCGACACCTCGGCGACGATCGAAGGCGCCGAACTACGGCTCGGCGGCGACATCATCACCGAAATCAACGGCAAGAAGGTCACCGGGATGGAAGACGTGGTCAATCTCGTCAACGCGGCGAAGCCCGGCGAAACGATGGAAGTCAAGGTCGTCCGCGGCGGCGGCGACAAGACCCTCACGGTGACCCTCGGCGTCCGGCCCTCGTCGGTCGAAGCGGCCGAATCGCAGGCCCGCTGACCACACCTTCTCCGCAGCCGGCCTTGCATAGGTGGGTTCGGCGGGGCCGAGTCCGTACTCTGGACTCGTGAGAGTCAAGTTCTGCGGAATCACCAATCTCGACGACGCTGCCGAGGGCGTGCGGCTCGGCGCCTGGGCGATCGGGCTGATTCATTTCCGGGACAGCCCGCGCTTCTGCGAGCCGACGGAAGCGGCGGCGATCGCCGCCGCGTTCCGGCGCAAGTGCGAGGTCGTCGGCGTCTTCGTCAATCCGGAGCTCGACGAGGTCGCGGGCGCGGTTGAGGACGAGGGGCTGACGATGGTGCAGCTGAACGGCGAGGAGGGCCCCTCGTTCTGCGCTGAGATAGCGCGGCGGACGGGGGTCAAGGTGATCAAGGCCATCCACGTCGCGAGCGCCGCCGACATCCACGCCGCCGAGGCGGTCCGCACCGACTTCCACCTCTTCGACCGCCGCGGCGACGGCCTCTGGGGCGGCAGCGGCCAGAGCTTCGACTGGAGCCTGCTGGCGGAGCGTCGCTCCGACGTCCCGGCGATCGTCGCGGGCGGCCTCCGGGCCGAGAACGTGGCCGAGGCGATCGCGGTCACCCACCCCCACGCCGTCGACGTCGCCAGCGGCGTCGAGTCCGAGCCCGGCCGCAAGGATCACGCGGCGATGACCGCGTTCTTCGAGGCGGCGCAATCGGTGGCAATAACCTGAAGGGCGGACCCGCCCGCGGCGGACGCGGCCCGAGCGCGGAGCGAAATGAGCGAGATGACCGGTAAGGATGAGCGCGAATGAGCGAAGCGCGAGCCCTTTTTGTTCGAGCAGGCGGTCTGGCATGACCGTCGAGGAGAGATTCGGCGCCTACGGCGGCCGCTACGTCCCCGAGACCCTGATCTCGGCCCTCGACGAGCTCGGCGAAGCGTGGTCTGAGGCGCGCGAGGACGAGACGTTCCAGGCCCGGCTCGCCGCCCTCCACCGCGATTTCATCGGGCGCCCGACGCCGCTCTACCAGGCCGAGCGGCTCTCCGAGCGGGTCGGCCGGCGCGTCTACCTGAAGCGCGAGGACCTCGCCCACACCGGCGCCCACAAGATCAACAACGCCGTCGGCCAGGTCCTGCTGGCCGAGCGGATGGGCAAGCCGCGGATCATCGCCGAGACCGGCGCCGGCCAGCACGGGGTCGCGACCGCCACCGCCTGCGCCCTGCTCGGCCTCGAGTGTGTCGTCTACATGGGCACCGAGGACATCCGCCGCCAGGCGCCGAACGTCGAGCGGATGCGGCTGCTCGGGGCCGAGGTCGCGCCCGTCGAGGCCGGGGCCCGGACCCTGAAGGAGGCGGTCAGCGCCGCGATCCGCGACTGGGTGGCGAACGTCGAGACCACCCACTACGTGATCGGCTCGGCCGTCGGCCCGGCGCCGTTCCCGGCCCTGGTCCGCGACCTTCAGCGAGTGATCGGAGACGAGTCGCGGGCACAGGCGCTCGCGGCGGAGGGGGAGCTGCCGGCTCGGGTGATCGCCTGTGTCGGCGGCGGCTCGAACTCGATCGGCATCTTCACCCCGTTCATCGACGACTGCGACGTGGCGCTGATCGGGGTCGAGGCGGCGGGGGAGGGGATCGAGAGCGGCCGCCACGGTGCCTCGCTCGTCGCCGGACGGACCGGCGTTCTGCACGGCTCCCTGTCCTCGGTGATCGCCGACGAGGAGGGCCAGATCCTCGAGGCCCACTCGGTCTCCGCCGGGCTCGACTATCCCGGCGTCGGCCCCGAGCACGCCCATCTTCGCGACACCGGCCGAGCCTCCTACCACTCGGTCACCGACGCGGCCGCGCTCGCCGCGT
Source organism: Solirubrobacterales bacterium (assembly GCA_036557525.1). GTDB lineage: Bacteria > Actinomycetota > Thermoleophilia > Solirubrobacterales > 70-9 > VRUE01. The sequence goes on from DATBHH010000060.1 coordinate 14,816, forward strand.
TCGGCGAGCTGGCGCGGCTCGAGGGGATCATCCCCGCGCTCGAGTCCGCGCACGCGATCGCCTGGCTGACCGAGAACGGCGGCGGGGACGGGTACGACGTCCTCTGCCTCTCCGGCCGCGGCGACAAGGACCTCGCAGAGGTCGTTGCATTGACGGGAGGGCCCGGGGGATGACCCTCCGGAGCAACAGCGGGGAGGCTCCGTCGAGTCATCCCCCGGACCCCCTCACCGCGGCCACGCCACGCGAGGAGCGAATCCGAACGGCCTTCCTCGCCGCACGCAAAGAGGGCCGGGCGGCGCTGATGCCGTACATGATGGCCGGCTTCCCCGACCACGCCTCCTCGCTCGCGATCGCCGCCTCCTACGCGGAGAACGGCGCCGACCTGATCGAGCTCGGCATCCCGTTCTCGGACCCGCTTGCCGACGGCCCGACGATCCACGCCGCGGCGACGGCCGCGCTCGCCGCCGGGGCGACCACCGAGAGCGCGATGGAGATCTGCGAGTCGGTGGCGGGCCGGGTGCCGGTGGTGCTGATGGTCTACGCGAACATGGTCCTCGCCCAGGGCGGGGTCGAGGATTTTGCCCGCCGCGCCGGCGCCGCCGGCGCCGCCGGCGCGATCGTCCCCGATCTTCCCCTCGGCGAGAGCGACTCCGCCCGCGAGGCGCTTGCCGGAGCCGGGCTCGACCTGGTGCCGCTGCTCGCCCCGACGACATCGCCAGAGCGGCGGGCGCGGATCTGCGCCGATGCGAGGGGGTTCGTCTACGTCGTATCGACCGTGGGGACGACCGGCGAGCGCGACGAGCTGCCGCCCGGGCTCGCCGACCTGATCGATGCGGCGAAGGCCGACGCCGAGGTCCCGGTGGCGGTCGGGTTCGGGATCGGGACGCCGGCCCAGGCCGCGACAGTCGGCGAGCATGCCGACGGCGTGATCATCGGCAGCCGCCTGGTCCGGGCGGCGGCCGAGGCGGGGTCGGCGGAGGCCGCCGCCGAGGCGGTCGGGGCGTTCCTGCGCGAGACGCGCGTCGCGCTGGCCGGGTAAGCTCCCGGCGCGATGGGAATGGTCGTCACCGTCTTTCTGGCGCTTGCTGCCGCGACGTTCTCCTACTCGGTCGGCGAGGGCGGCCCTGTCGCCGGGCTGATCCTCTTCACGATCCTCCTGATCGGCGCGATCATCAGGCTCACCGGGCCGAAGCCCGAGTAGCCCGTCGCTAACCTCCGCGGCATGCGGATCGGCGTTCTCACCGGCGGCGGAGACTGCCCCGGCCTGAATGCGGTGATCCGCGCGATCGTCCGCAAAGGGGTCGAATTCCAGGGCCACGAGTTCGTCGGCTACCGCGACGGCTGGCACGGTCCGCTGAACGCCGAAAGCGGCCCGCTCGGCGTCCCCGAGGTCCGCGGCATCCTGCCGCGCGGCGGCACGATCCTCGGCTCCTCGCGGACCAACCCGTTCAAGCAGGAGGGCGATGCCGAGCGGCTGGTCGAGAACCTCGAGCGCGACGGCGTCGAGGGGCTGATCGCGATCGGCGGCGAGGACACCCTCGGCGCCGCCTCCCGCCTTCACTCCGAGCTCGGGGTGCAGATCATAGGGGTGCCGAAGACGATCGACAACGACCTCGGCGCCACCGACTACACGTTCGGATTCGACACCGCGGTAAACATCGCGATGGAGGCGATCGACCGCCTCCACACCACGGCCGACAGCCACCACCGGGTTCTGATCGTCGAGGTGATGGGCCGCCACGCCGGCTGGATCGCCTTCCACGCCGGCCTCGCCGGCGGAGCCAACGTCATCCTGATCCCCGAGCAGCCATTCGACCTCGACCGGGTCTGCGAGCTGGTGGGGCGCCGGCTAGACGCGCGCTTCGCCCCGATAGTCGTCGTCTCCGAGGGCGCGACCCCGGCCGGCGGCATCCCCGAGGTCCAGGAGGAAAAACTCGATGCCTTCGGACACGTCCGCCTCGGCGGCATCGCCCACTGGCTCGAGGGCGAGATCGAGGCCCGGACCGGGAAAGAGACGCGGGCGACGGTCCTCGGCCACGTCCAGCGCGGCGGCACCCCGACCGCGTTCGACCGGGTGCTCGCCACCCGGTTCGGGCTGCACGCGATCGACGCAGCAAACGACGGCCGGTGGGGAAAGATGACGGCGCTGCACGGGACCGAAATCGACCTCGTCGAGCTGAGCGAGGCGACGGCGGAGCTGAAGACGGTCCCCGAGGAGCTCTACGCGGAGGCCGAGGTCTTCTTTGG
>DATBHH010000061.1:0-4666 GCA_036557525.1 Solirubrobacterales bacterium
GCCGGGGGAAATTGAAGGGGCTGATGTCTCCCGCAGTGCCCGCCGGCGCGGACCCCGGGAGACGAGAATCAAGCGCCGGCTAAGCCTGTAGACGCCTTCGCGCTACGACCAGGGACGCCGGTTCGATTCCGGCCGCCTCCATCACAATCTGCGCGATGAGCGCCTGGCGCCACCTGCGGGCCATCGCCCTCCTGCCGGGATTGGCCGCGATCGGGGTGCCGGCGCTGATCCTGCTCGGCTCCGGTACGAGCGTCGGCTGGGGCCGCGACGGTTTCGCGGCCGTGCTCCCCGTGATCCTCGGCGCGGCGCTGATCGCGGCCGGGTTCGTGCTCTGGCTCTGGACCGTGATCCTGCTGGCCCGCGTCGGCGGCGGGACGCTCGCTCCGTGGGACCCGACCAGCCGCCTCGTCGCGGTCGGCCCCTATCGCCGCCTCCGCAACCCGATGATCACCGCGGTCCTCGCCGTCCTTGCCGGCGAGGCGGCGCTGTTCGGGTCTCCGCAGCTCGCGATCTGGTGCGCGGCCTTCCTCCTGCTCAACCACGCCTTCTTCGTCGTCTACGAGGAGCCGGCAATGGAGCGTCGGTTCGGCGAGGAGTACCGGGCCTATGCGCGGGAGGTGCCGCGCTGGCTGCCGCGCGTCAGCTCTCGGTAGGCCTCGATCGCAGCCAGCGGAGGACCTCGGCCGCATCGGTGTCCGGTGGGAAGACGGGGTAGAAGGCGGCGGCGATCCGGCCCTGCTCGGCGACCAGGGTCAGCCGCCGGTAGAGCCTCATCCCCTCGACCTCGAACGTCGGCAGGCCGAGCGCGGTGGCCAACAGCAGGGCGGAATCGCTCAGGAGAGCGAAGGGGATCTGCTCGCGGGCGGCGAACTCGGCCTGTTCGGAGGGCGTCTGGGCGCTGATCCCGACCACGATCGCGCCGAGGCCGCCGAACTCAGCGAGGGCGTCGCGGTAGCCGCAGCTCTGCGGGGTGCAGCCCCGGGCGCCGGGGATGTCGTCCCAGCCGGCGGGGAGGGGCCGGCCGGGGACGCCGGTCCGCGGGTATAGATAGGCGACCAGGAGGCCCTCGCCGAGCGCCGCGAGGCTCGCCTCCCCGCCCAGCGTCGACGGCAGGCTGACGTCGGGAAGGTCGCGGCCGGGGAGGTGATCGGCGGCGCCGTCGTCCTCGGGGACGGGAAGGTCTTCGGGAAGGCGATGGAAGCTGCTCATGGCCCGAGCTTTCCAGGTTCCGGCGACTGGTCGTACCCTGGGCGCCATGGCAAGGTACGCCGCCTTCCTGCGCGGGATGAACCTCGGCGGCCGCAGGATCACGAACGAGGAGCTCGCCGCCGCGGTGGCCGGAATCGGCTTCGAGGAAATCGAGACCTTCCGCGCGAGCGGCAACGTCATCTTCTCGGCCCGGGACGGCGGCGAGGATGCGATCGCAGGCAGGCTCGAACGCGGGCTCGGCGAGGCGCTCGGCTACGAGGTCCCGGTCTTCCTCCGCAGCGCCGCCGAGGTCAGGGCGATCGCCGCACGCGAGCCGTTCGCGGCGGCTGCGCTGGCGGCCTCGTCCGGCAAGCTGCAGGTCGCGCTGCTGCTGGGCAGGCCGCCCGCAAAACGCCGTGGCGAGGCGCTTGCCCTCGCGACCGATGCCGACCGGCTCGCGATCGACGGTCGCGAGCTGTACTGGCTGCCGCGCGGGGGGATGTCCGAGTCGGAGCTCGACCTCAACGCGATCGGCGCCGGCCTCGGCCCGATGACGATCAGGACGATGGGGACGATCGAGCAGGTGGCGGCGAGGTACTTCGGCTAGCCGGCCGCCGTCGAAGGTAGATCGGAGCGCGGCAGCGCGGCGAGCTCGATGTCCGAGCTGACCGCGCCGATCTCCTCGGGGAGCCGCGCCACCTGGGCGTTGGCGACGAACTCGATCGGGCCTCCTAGGGGCCGGAAGAAGTTGTCGTAGTGGGTGGGGACGACGACCCGCGGCTCGAGCAGCGGCAGGATCCGCCGCCAGTAGGACTCGGTGAAGCTGCGGCCGGCGACTCCGGCTAGGAAGACGTCGACCCCGCGCTCGCGGACGGCGTCGTCGATGAGGTTGGCGCTCCCCTGGTGGTAGAGGCTGATCCCGGCGACCCTGATCGAGATCCCCCAGACCTGGCCGCAGCGGTAGGCGCCCGGGGACAGCGAGTCGAGGTGCTCGCATGTCAGTTCTCCGTCGTAGGGGACCGCCAGGCCGAGCAGCAGCTTCGAGTGGACGCTCGGTGTGAAGCCGACCTCGAACGGGCCGAGCTCGTAGGTCCGGTAGGGCTCGACCTCGACCGCCTGGGCGGCCAGCCCGTGCAGCGCCATCAGGTTGAGGAGGGAGCTGGAGCCGTAGGCCCGGCAGCCGAACCGGCGGGCTATCTCGGGAGCGTCGACCGCGTGGTCGAAGTGGGTGTGGCCGACCAGCACCCCGGCGACCGGCCCAGGCACTCGCAGATAGCGGTCGAGGGTGGCCGCCTGGGGGAGGTTCGGGCGGCGCAGGACGAGGTCCCGGAACGGAACCCGCGAGAGGAAGGGGTCGACGAAGAGCGTCTGGCCCTCGTGAGTGATCCTGTAGCCGGAGACCCCGAGCCATTCGATCTCCAGCCCGTCCGGCAGATCCAGCGGCCGCGCCTCCAACTCGCCCAGCATCTGGCCGTCGTCGCGTTCGCTGCCGCTGCGCGTCGCCCGCGCCCTGGCCAGATCCCTCAGATGTCCCAGCGGCCCCGGCATCGCATCGGGCGCTCAGCCGGTTCGCACCCCGGCCGAGAGCTGCGGTGGGCTCGCCAGCGTCTGAAAGACGGTGCAATAGCGCTCGGTCAGCGTCAGCAGGGTCTCGATTTCGGCCTCCTCCGCGTCGGTGTCGAGGTCGAAGGAGAGGCGGATCGAGCGGAATCCGACCGAGGCGTCGCGGTCGACCGCGAGCGTTCCGCGGAAATCGAGGTCGCCCTCGGCGCGGACCGTGCCGGCCTCGATCGCGATTCCGAGCGAGGTTGCGACGGCGCGCATGGTCACCCCGGCGCAGGCGACGAGCGCCTCGAGCAGCATGTCGCCCGAGCAGAGCATGGTCCCGTCGCCCCCGGCGGCGGGATGAAGCCCGGCGGCGGCGATCGCCTGCCCGGTGGAGACCGAGCATGTCACCCCCTCCCCGAGCGCTCCCTGCGCCCGCAGCGTGACCATCGCCGCGTCCGGGCTCTCCGCGTAGCGCTCCTTCAGCGGGGTCTGAATCTCCCGCAGCTCGTCGCGGTCCATCACCGCAGCGATCGCTCGAGGACGACCCGGCAGCCCTTGCCGGGCGCGAGGGTGATGTTGCGGACCCTGATCGGTTCCGGCTCGGGGCTCGCGGTGCGGAGATCGGCGCGTTCGACGAAAGCGCGCAGGACGACTCGCATCTCGAATTCCGCGAAGGATGCGCCGATGCAGCGCCGCACCCCGCCGCCGAACGGGATCCAGGCGTAGGTGTCGGGCCGGCCGTCGAGGAAGCGCTCCGGACGGAACTCCTCGGGCTGGGGGAACAGGTCCTCGCGATAGTGGATCGCCGCGATCGCCGCCATCAGGAACTGCCCGGCGGGAACCTCGTAGCCGCCGATTCGCACCGGCGCCGTCAGCTTCCGCGCGACGTCGACGATCACCGGTCGCGCCCGAAGCGTCTCCCGGATCGTCGCGTCGAGATAGTCGTCCTCGCCGGCGGTGACCGAGTCGCGGAGCGCGGCGAGCACTCGCGGCGTCCGCAGCAGCCGCTCCATCGCCCAGGCGAGGCCGGTCGCCGTCGTCTCGTGCCCGGCGCCGATGACCGTGATCAGCTCGTCGCGGAGCTCCTCGTCGCTCATCGGGCTGCCGTCCTCGTGGCGGGCGCCGAGCAGGAGCGAGAGGACGTCGTCGCGGTCCTCGCCGCCCGCGGCGATCTCGGCCCGTCGCAGCTCGATCTCCTCGTAGATGAATTCGTCGAGCGCCGCCCGCGCCCGGACGAAGCGCCCCCACGGGCTCCAGCGGCCGAGGTCGTGCTGGAGCATCGGGAACGCGATCACCGCGCTGACCCGGTCGCTGAACCTGTCGATCAGGCTCCCGAGTCGCGCCAGTCGCCCCTCGTCCTCGACGCCGAAGACGGCGCGCATGATGACCGCCAGGGTGATCCGCTGGGTGTGGGGGCGGAGCGCGAACGGCTCACCGACCGGCCAGCGCTCCATCTGCCGGATCGTGATCTCCCGGATCAGGTCGCCGTAGCGATTGATCCGCTCGCCGTGGAACGGGGGGAGCAGGAGCTTGCGCTGCCGCAAGTGGGCGCCCTCGTCGAGGGTCAGGACCGAGTTGGGGCCGAGCGCCGGCTCGAGCACCGTCGCGTTCGCCTCGCCGGCATGGAACTGCTCCGCGGAGCCGGTGAAGAGCTCCTTCACCAGGGCCGGGTCGGCGACGTAGACCAACCGGTCGAAGAAGGGGAAGGAGACAGCGAAGACGTCGCCGTAGCGACGGTGGAGATCGATCAGGAAGCCGAGCGGCCGCCGCGCATAGCGGACCGCCTGCAGCGCCGCCGGCAGGCGCGGCCCCGGCGGAGCTGCGCCCGCTGGAGCGGGGGAGGGGCGTGCGATCGTCGCCTGCTCCATCGAGAGTGACGATACGCGATCCCCTGGCCGGCCGGCCAGGGCTGCGCTCAGAACAAATCGCT
>DATBHH010000062.1:0-5806 GCA_036557525.1 Solirubrobacterales bacterium
GGTCAAGCTGCCGAAGAACAGCGTCGGTACCAGGGAGTTGAAGCGAAACTCCGTCGACACCGCGAAAATCAAGAGCAAGGCCGTGACCGGGGCGAAACTGAAACTGTCGTCGCTGGGCACGGTGCCGGAGGCATCGCACGCAACCACGGCGAACCACGCCCAGAGCGCCGATAGCGCGGATCGCGCGATCAGCGCCGACGCGGCGGGGACGGTCGGCGGGCTCTCGGTCGTCAAGTTCGAGCGAACGGGAGCGGTGTCGCTCTCCTCGCCGGAGACCGTCGTCAGCCTGTCCGGGCTGCGACTCGAATACGCGTGCAAGCCCGAAGATCCGGTCGACCATGTCGCCTTCCGGGCCGCGACCGTCGTCGATGGAGCGAGCCTGTGGCTCTCGCGAACCTTCACGGGAGGCTCAGAACTGGAACACAAGCAACCGTTCGAGGCCGACGAAACGTTCAATCTCGTCGGATGGGTCGGAACAGGCGTCTACACGGCTCCGGATGGAGGCGTGGTGACGTTCACCTATCGCAACCCGTTGAGCTGCGCCGAAGGAGTCTCCGGCACCGCGTACGGCGGGTAGCCGGTCGGCCGATTGACGCAGCCGAGCTCGCGCAATAGCGTTGATCGCGGGCCCGCCGTCGGGGGTACGGGCCCCGGCACGCACCTGCAACGGAGGTCGAAGATGCGAAAGCGGATCAAACTCGGGCGTCCGGGCCATTCGGCGGTTGTCGCCTACCTCGCGCTGTTTCTCGCCCTGGGCGGGAGCGCCTATGCGTTTCATCTTGGCAAGAACTCTGTCGGCCCCAAGCAGCTGAAGAAGAACTCGGTCACCGGTCCGAAGATCAAGAGCAACGCCGTCAGCGGCGCGAAGATCGCAGGCAACGCCGTTGACGGCTCGAAGGTGAAGGACGGGTCGCTCACCGGGAGCGACATTCAGCCCGGGTCGCTGACCGGGGCGAACATCAACCAGAGCTCGCTGACCGGTGTTCGAGCCGGAAACGTGACCTCGATGGCCTTCACGGGCGACAATTCCTGCTCGCCCGCCTTGCCGCTCCCCTCCGGGGTCACCTCGTCGCGAACCAGCGATGGCGTCTGTCTGATCACGTTCCCGAATTCGATCTCAGGATGCACGGCGAACGCGACGATCCACTTCCGCCCGACGAAAATCATGCTGCTGACCGTCTCGGACCGGAGCGCTCAGGTATTCACGAATCCCAACAAACCCAACCTGATGTCGGTCGAGACATACGAGGAAAACGCGCTGACCAACCTGCCGTTCGACCTCGTCCTCGTCTGCTGAGAGGGGTCAGTCCTTGAACAGGAGCTTGGAGAAGATCCACTGGAAGACGCGGGTGCCGGTCAGGAACAGAGCGGCGTAGATCGCACCGACCACCGGCGCCGCCGCGACCAGGTCGACCGGGGCGCCCGCGGCGAGCAGGCCGGCGATGACGGCGAGGACGGCGACGGCGAGACTGGTCCGCCAGTTGATCATCGACACTGATCATCGGCATTTCGGGCCGCTCCGTTTAGCCTACGGCGGCGTATGAGGTTCCGGAGAAAACCGAAAGGGGTGGCAACAGGCGTGAAAATGGACGTCACAGCCACGATCAAGCGGTCGGCGGCGATCGCAGTCGGGATCGCGGGGCTGATCTTCATCCTGCTGCTGTTCTGGATCGGCGGCGAGCTTCACTACCGGAACTGCCTCGAGGAAGTCGAACTCAGGCACCCGGTCGTCCTCAAGCAGACCGACGCGCAGATCTCCGAACGCGAAGACGCGATCGACTCCTGCTCGCGCTGGCCCTAGACAGGCCGGCGAGCGCTGCAGACGAAGTAGGTGCCGGTCTGGAACCTGACGGTCTCGACGTCGGCCGCGCCGATCTCCGCCAGGTCCTCCCAGGGGCGCGAGTCGGGGTCGCCGAGCACCGTCGCTCGGCTGACCGCCACCGCCAGCGGCCGGAGGAAACGGCCGAGCGGTCCCGCGGGAAGCCCGGCATCCATGATCGCGACGCGTCCGCCGGGGCGGAGGCGCTCCCAGATTGTTGCCAGGGTGTCCCGCGGCGCCGGCAGCACCGAGTAGGAGAGGCTGAACAGGGCCGCGTCGAACTCACCGCCGACATCGGGCGCGCGGGCATCCTGCTCGAGCAGAGTCACGTTCTCCCAGTCGTTTTCCCGGCTCAGTTCCCTCGCCCGCCGGAGCATCCCCGGCGAGACGTCGATCCCGGTGACCGAGCCGGAAGGCCCTACGGCGGCGACGAGGCGCCCGAGATTGGCCCCCGACCCGCAGCCGACCTCGAGGACCGAATCGCCCTTGCTCAGCGCCAATCGCCGGACAGCCTCGTCGCGGGTCCGGCGACGGAGCATCAGGGCGACCGAGAGCGGGCCGTAGATCAGGGCCAGCCGGTCGTAGCGCCGCGATATCCGCTCGGTCGAGGGGCGCCGCACACCTCAGCGGAGGACGATCGCCGCCATCAGCGTCCTCGAGTTGCCGCTCGGGTCCGACGCGGTCACCCTGACGAGCGCCTTCACCCTCTTCCCCTTGCGCCGGGCGGCCTTGGCGTGGAGGAAGGCCCGCTTCCTCAGCTTCAGGCGCAGCTCGACCGGGGCGTCGGGCGCGCCCGCCGCCGGCTGCGCGAGGCCGATCGGGCCCGGGCACCCGGGACGGTGACTCCTCGGTGTGCATGCGGCCGACGCCTTGGCCTTCGAGGTCCGCAGCCAGCCGGTCGCCGAGAGCGTGCACGACTCGTCGCAGGTCACGACGGCGGTTATCACCCGGCGCAGCCGCTCGTGCCGCGGGGCCCTGAGCTTCAGGCCGGGCGGCCTGCGGTCCGCCTGAGGGCCCGGTGGAGCCGGGGGGAGCGGCGGGCAGGCGGTGCCGGCGTCAGGAGACGGCGCGACTCGGTAGGCCGTCTCCGTCGTCATCACGTAAACGCAGCCGCGCGAGTCTTCCCCGAAGCCGCGCAGCTGGCCGCCGTCTTCGGGCAGCGACAACCCGGCCGGCTGCGGATCGCCCCCCGGAACCCCGAGATTGAGGGTTCTCAGGTCGGTGCGGCAGAGGTCCCCGTAGAGGTAACGCCCGGTCAGGCCGCTCAGTCGCGGGTCGCGGACGACGTAGCCGCCGAGGATCGCGCAACCGGTGGTCTCTTCGGTCGGGCCGCTGTGGGGGTACTCGAAGACTGGGTCGGTGAACCGTGGATCCGGCGGTTCGCAGAACCCCTCGCATTCGGGCCAGCCGAGGTTCGCACCTCCGAGCGTGGTCGCGATTGGCGTGCCGGTCGCTCGGCCGACGTCGACCTCCTCCCATGTTCCTTCACCGACGTCGGCGACTATCAGTTCGCCGTTCGGCCCGAAGGATGCACGGTACGGGTTCCGCAACCCGATCGTGTAGAGCGCCGAGTGGATGTCTTCGGGGAAGGTCGGGTTCGACGCCGGCACGCTGTAGCTCGCTTCGCCGGGCGGGTCGCGGGGGTCGATCCGGAGGACCTTGCCGAAGTCGTTGAGGGGGTTCTGGGCGTTCGGGTGGTAGTTGTCGTCGCCGATGGTCACGTAGAGCAGGCCTTCGGGCCCGAACATGATCTGGCCGCCGTTGTGGTTGCCGGCGTCGTGGGGGGTGAAGAAGACCAGGCGGGCCGAGTCGGGTTCGGCCAGGTCGGGATCGTTCGCCGACCGCCGGTACTCGACGATCCGGATCTGGCCCGCTTCCGCTTCGGGTTCGAGTTCATCGGGGCCCGTGGCGACGGTGAACACGTAGAAGAGGCCGGTGCTCGCGTAGTCGGGCGGGAATGCGATCGAGAGCAGCCCGCGCTCGACGTCGGTGTCGACGTTTTCGACGGTCAGGAACGGTTTTGGGAGGAGGGAGCCGTCCTTGACGATCCGGATCCCGCCACCGCGTTCGACGATGAAGACGCGGGGATCGCCCGGCGGCGAGGTGGCGAAGACCGGTTCGCTTTCGAACGCGCCGGGTTCGGCGAGCGGGACCAGGGACGCCGCGGTCGCGGTCGCCGGCGCCAGCATCAGCGCCGCGAATGCAGCGAGGATTGCGTGCCTGCACCTCATCTCCCTCAAAGGTATCGGCGCGCGGCGATACTTCCTCGATGCGAATCGGCGCGGAGGCATCGAACGTCGTCGGCGACACGCCGCTCGTCGCCCTGCGGCGGTTGGGCGAGGGCGTCGGCGCCGAGGTCTGCGCGAAGCTCGAGTACCTCAATCCGGGCGGCTCGGTCAAGGACCGGATCGGGGTCGCGATGATCGACGACGCCGAGGAGGCCGGCGAGATCGCGCCGGGCCGCTCGGTGATCGTCGAGCCGACCAGCGGCAACACCGGCATCGCCCTGGCGATGGTCTGCGCGGCGCGCGGCTACGAGCTGATCCTGACGATGCCGGAGGGGATGAGCCGCGAGCGGGCGAAGCTACTGCGCGCCTACGGCGCCGAGGTTCGCGAGACGCCCTCCCTCGGTGGGATGAACGAGGCGGTCGAGCTCGCCGAGCAGATCCGCGAGCAGCGCAAGGGGTTCATGCCGCAGCAGTTCTCCAACCCCGCCAACCCCGAGATCCACCGCCGCACCACCGCGGAGGAGATCTGGAGCGACTGCGACGGGGAGATCGGCGCCTTCGTCACCGGCGCCGGGACCGGCGGCACGATCACCGGGGTCGGCCGGATGCTGCGCGAACGCAGCCCGGACACCGTGGTCGTCGCGGTCGAGCCGGCGACCTCGCCGGTCCTCTCCGGCGGCGCTCCCGGCCCGCACAAGATTCAGGGAATCGGCCCCGGGTTCGTCCCCGAGGTCCTCGACCGCTCGGTGATCGACGAGGTGATGACGGTCGACGACGAGGACGCGCTCGAGACCGCCCGGCTCGCCGCCCGCAGGGAGGGGATCCTGGCGGGGATCTCAGCCGGGGCGAACATCAGGGCCGCGCTCGAGGTCGCGGCGCGGCCCGAGCTGGCCGGCAGCCGGGTCGTGACGATCGTCTGCGACTCGGGCGAGCGATATGTGTCCCTACCCTTCTTTGCACCATGAACCAACCCGCCACCTCCTCCGCTCCCGCGCGGGCGCGCTCCCCACGACCGGAGATCTCGCGCCCGCGCTCCCGCGTCCGGGGGTGCGGGTATCCCCCGCGTCCGCGCCGGCGGGGCGGCGTCCGGGGGTGCGGGTATCGCCCGCGTCCGCGCCGGCGGGGCGGCGTCCGGGGGTGCGGGTATCGCCCGCGTCCGCGCCGCCGGGGGGGCGTCCGGGGAGGCGGGGGGTCGCGTCCGCGCCGGCGCGGCCGGTCCGGCCTCCTGGGGTGTCGGGCATGATCTCGGCCATGAACAGGGTGCTGGGGGAGGTGCGCGCGGACGTCAGGGCGGCACGCGAGCGCGACCCGGCCTCGAAGGGGGTCTCGACCTTCGAGATTCTGACCGGATGGGCGGGGGTGCAGGCGCTGCTCGCCCACCGCATCGCACACGCTCTGCTCGAGGCTGGGGTGCCGCTCGCCCCGCGTGCGATCGCCTATCTCAGCCGCGCGATCACCGGGGTCGAGATCCATCCCGCGGCGCGGATCGGCGACGAGTTCTTCATCGACCACGGGTCCGGCGTAGTGATCGGCGAGACGGCCGAGATCGGCGACCGGGTGACCCTCTACCAGGGCGTGACCCTTGGCGGCACCGGGTTCCAACCGGGCAAGCGCCACCCGACCCTGGGCGACTACGTCACTGTCGGATCCGGCGCCAAGCTCCTCGGCCCGATCTCGGTCGGCGACGGAGCCAAGATCGGCGCCAACACGGTCGTCGTCGAGGACGTCCCGCCGGGGTCTACCGTCGTCGGTAATCCGG
>DATBHH010000063.1:0-18186 GCA_036557525.1 Solirubrobacterales bacterium
GCCAACGACGCCGACTCGATTCTGAGCGCGACCGGCGAGCTGATGCGGGAGCTGATCGACCGCAACCGGCTGACGGCGGAGGGGATGGTCAGCTGCCTGTTCACGGTCACCGACGACCTCGACGCCGAGTTCCCCGCCGTCGCCGCCCGCGCCGCCGGCCTCGACTCGGTCCCGCTGCTGTGCTGCCGTGAGATCCCGGTCCCGGGATCGATGCCGAGGGTGATCCGGGCGATGGTGCACTACCACGGGCCGGCCGACCACGCGCCGCAGCACGTCTACCTCGGCGCGACCCAGGCTCTGCGCTCGGACCTCCACGCCGCCCAGTAGCGACGCACCGAATCACGTTTTCGATCTGTGGGATGGAAAACGTGATCGGATGGGACAATGGGGCCCCCGATGACCGTCACCTTCGCCGAGAAGCTCGCCCGGATGCCCGGCTACCAGGCCGGTGTCCCGACCGGCCACGCGCCGGAGTCGATCGCAGCCGCCGGGATCGCCCAGCTCGCCTCGAACGAGTCGCCGATCCCGCCGCACCCGAAGGTCGTCGAGGCGATTCGCGAGGCGGCCGGGGCGATGAACCGCTACCCCGACCCCGACGCGACGCTGCTGCGGCGACGGCTCGCCGAGCGCTACGAGACGGAGCCCGGCCGGATCGCGATCGGCAACGGTTCCTGCGAGATCCTCCTCGCCGCCGCCGACGCTCTCTGCGAGCCCGGAGCCGAGATCGTCTACGCCTGGCCCTCGTTCTCGATGTACCCCTACCTGCCGGCGCTGTCGGGCGCGCGCGAGATCCGCGTCCCTCTCGCCGAGGGCGAGGTCCACGACCTCGACGCGATGGCGACCGAGGTGACCGCCGCGACCCAGCTGCTGATCGTCTGCAACCCGAACAACCCGACCGCGACCCACCTGCCCGCGGCCGAGGTCGGCGCCTTCTGCGAGCGGATCCCCGACCACGTCACCGTCGTCCTCGACGAGGCCTACATCGAGTTCCAGACCAACGACGATCCCGACGCGACGCTCGACCTACAGGGCCAGTTTCCCAACCTCGTCATCCTCCGCACCTTCAGCAAGTGCTATGGCCTCGCCGGGCTCCGGATCGGGTTCGCGATCGGCTCCTCGAACTTCCGCGCCGCGGTCGACGCCGTGCGCCAGCCATTCAGCGTCAACGCGCTCGCCCAGGCGGCCGGCGCCGAGGCGATCCTCCACTCCGACGACGTCCTGCGCCGGGTCGAGTCGACGGTCGTCGAGCGGCTCCACGTCGAGGAGGGGCTGCGGGAGCTGGGCCTTGCGAGCGCCGAGACCCAGACCAATTTCTCCTGGGTCGACCTCGGCGACGCCGAGGAGGGTGAGATCGTCGCCGGCCTCGGCGAGCGTCGGATCGCCGTCCGCCCCGGCACCCCGCTCGGAAGTCCCGGCCACATCCGGGTCAGCTACGGGACCCGGGCCGAGAACGACCGCTTCCTGTCAGCGATGGGCGAGCTGCTCGACTAACCCGCGCCCAGCTGCTACAAAGTCAGCTGTCGTGAACTCGAGCGGCAGCGACATCGCGAGCGAACGGAGCGCCGAGAGCGCCGCGCTCGTCCCTGCCGCCCTCTCCTATCACTGGCGATTTAGCTAGGCGTCCGGCCCGCGGGTCGCAACTTGGCTGGGCGCCGTTTCCGTCGTTTGCGCGTCCGCCTGCGCGCTGAGCGGGCTGACGCACTGAAAGTAAGGTTTGAAAGTTGTGGAGAAAGGTGGCGACAAAATGATGATCGGAACGCAGATGGAGGCTCGGGACCGGGTTCGCGACCAGCGGATCGAGCGGATCGTCGAGCTCGTCTCGCCCGCGGGCCTGCTCGGGGACCTGCCGCTCGGCGACCGGCGCGAACGGGTCGTGATCGAGGGCCGGGAGTCCGTCGAGCGGATCCTCGAGCGCGACGATGACCGGCTCCTGGTCGTCGTCGGGCCCTGCAGCGTCCACGACCCCGACGCGGCGCTCGAGTACGCAGGCAGGCTCGCCGAGGCGGCGCGCGGGCATCGCGACGACCTCCTGATCGCGATGCGGGTCTACTTCGAGAAGCCGAGGACGACCACCGGCTGGAAGGGCCTGATCAACGACCCCCACCTCGACGGCTCCTACGACGTCAACTCGGGCCTGCGCAAGGCGCGGACCCTGCTGCTGCAGGTCCTCGACCTCGAGCTGCCGATCGGTTGCGAGTTCCTCGACCCGATCACGCCGCAGTACATCTCCGACACCGTCGCCTGGGGGGCGATCGGGGCGCGGACGACCGAGAGCCAGATCCACCGGCAGCTCGGCTCCGGCCTCTCGATGCCGATCGGGTTCAAGAACCGGACCGACGGCAACGTCCAGGTCGCGGTCGACGCGGTCCGCGCCGCCGCCGTCCCGCATGCCTTCGCCGGAATCGACGACAACGGCACGCCGGCGATCCTCCACACGAAGGGGAACCCCGACGGCCACGTGATCCTGCGCGGCGGCCGCGGAGCGCCGAACAGCGACCCCGAGGGAGTCGAGCGCGCGCTCGAGCTGCTGCGCGCCGCCGGTCTCCCGGAGCGCCTCGTGATCGACGCCTCGCACGACAACAGCGGCAAGGACCCGGCCCGCCAGGTGACCGCCGCCGAGGAGATCGGCGCCCAGGTCGCGGCGGGCAACGGCGCGATCGTCGGCCTGATGCTCGAGTCGTTCCTGGTCGCGGGCCGCCAGGACCTCGACGGCGGCGGGCCGCTCACCTACGGCCAGTCGATCACCGACGCCTGCATCGACTGGGAGACGACCGTTTCCCTGCTCGAGACGCTCGCAGCGGCGGCGCGGGACCGGCGCCAGGACGGATGACCCTCGCCGTCCTCGGCGTCGGCCTGATCGGGGGCTCGGTCGGGCTCGCCGCCCGGGAGCGCACCGGCGCCGAGGTCGTCGGGTTCGATCCGGATCGCGCGACTCTCGAGCGGTCGCTCGAGCTGGGCGCGGTCGATCGCCCGGCCGAGAGCGTCGCCGCCGCCTGCGCCGGTGCCGACGTCGTGTTCTGCGCGGCGCCGGTCGCCGCCCTGCCCGAGCTCGGCCGCGCCGCCCTCGATGCCTCCGGCCCGCAGACGGTGGTCACCGACGTCGGCTCGACCAAGCGCGATCTCGTCGCCGCCCTCGGCGAAAACGAGCGCTTCATCGGCGGCCACCCGCTCGCCGGCGCCGAGACCGCCGGAATCGCGAACGCGCGCGCCGACCTCTTCGACGGCGCGCGCTGGTACCTGACGCCGACCGAGCACTCGAGCGGCCTCCTCTACGACGCGCTGCAGCGGATCGTCGCCGACCTCGGAGCGCGGCCGCAGGCGATCGGCGCCGAGGCCCACGACCGGCTGATGGCGACGGTCAGCCATCTGCCTCATGTCGTCGCCAACGTGCTCGTCGGCCAGGCGGCGGCCGAGTTGACCCGGGACTCGGAGCGGCTGCCCGAGGTCGGCCCCAGCTTCCGCGACGCGACCCGGGTCGCCGGATCGAATCCCGAGATCTGGGGCGACATCCTGGCCGGCAACCGGGAGGCCGTCGCGGCGGCGATCGATGACGCGGTCGGGCGGCTGCGGGAGGCCGCGGAGCTGGTCCGCGGCGGCGATCGCGACGCCCTCGCCGCCTGGCACGGCGCCGCCGCCGCCGAGCGCCACCGCCTGCGGGAGGCCGAGCTGGCCGCCGGGCCGCTGTCGGAGCTGCGGATAGTGGTCGCCAACCGGCCGGGCACGGTCGCCGAGCTGGCGCTGGCCCTCGGCGAGGCCGGGGTCAACATCGAGGACATGGCCCTGCATCCGGCGCCCGACATGAAATCCGGGGCGATCTCGCTCTGGGTCGCCGGCGACGACCGGGCGGAGCGAGCACTCGAGCTCGTCCGCGGGCTCGGCCACACTGCGACGGTCGTCGGCGCCGGAGATTGAGCGACCGTGAGCGCGAGGCGAGAAGGCGTCACGATCACCCGGTTCGAGCCCTCGGGACCGCTGCGGGGGTCGCTGCACCCGCCCCCGGACAAGTCGATCTCGCACCGGGCGGCGCTGATCGCCGCGATGGCCGAGGGACCGACCCTGGTCGGCGGCTATCTCGACTCGGCCGACACCCGCTCGACCCTGGCGGCGATCTCCGCTCTCGGGGCGAGGATCGACGGCGTCACGGCGGCCGCGGTCGGGCCGACGATCTCGATCGACGGGATCGGCCTGCGGGGCGCCCGCCCGGCGGAGATCGACGTCGGCAACGCCGGAACGCTGCTCCGGCTGCTCCCGGGCTGGCTCGCCGGGCAGCCGGTCGGCGCCTGGACCGTCGACGGCGACGACTCGATCAGGCGGAGGCCGGTCGACCGCATCGTGGACCCGTTGCGCCGGATGGGGGCGAGCCTGAGCTGCCGTGAGGAGCGCCTGCCGCCGCTGCGGGTCGAGGGCGCTGCGCTGCGCGGGATCGAGTACGAGCTGCCGGTCGCCAGCGCCCAGGTCAAGTCGTGCCTGCTGTTCGCCGGGCTCCTCGCCGAGGGCGAGACCCGGATCGTCGAGCCGGCGCCGAGCCGCGACCACAGCGAGCGGATGCTGGCCGCAGCCGGGGCCGAGGTCGGCCGCGAGGGCGAGGTCGTCACGATCAGGCCCGCCGGGGCCCTCGAGCCGGGTGAGATCTCGGTGCCCGGAGACTTCTCTGCGGCGGCGTTCTTCATCGTTGCCGCGACGATCGTCCCCGGCAGCGATCTGGAGATCACCGGCGTCGGCCTCAACCCGACCCGGACCGGGCTGCTCGAGATCCTCACGCGGATGGGAGCCCGGGTCGAGGTCGAGGACGCCGACCGCGACGGCGAGCCGAGCGGGACCGTGCGGGTCGGCGCCGCGGCGCTCCGCGGGACCGAGGTCGGCGGGGCCGAGATCCCGCTCGCGATCGACGAGCTGCCGCTGGTCGCCCTCGCCGCCTGCTTCGCCGAGGGCGAGACGGCGATCCGCGACGCCGGCGAGCTGCGCCGCAAGGAGAGCGACCGGATCGCGACCGTCTGCGAAGCGCTGGCGGCGCTCGGAGCCGACGTCGAGCCCCGCGCGGACGGTCTGATCGTGCGCGGCAACGGCGGCCTCCGGGGCGGCGCCGTCTCCTCCCACGGCGACCACCGGATCGCGATGATGGGCGCCGTCGCCGGCCTCGCCTCGCGGGACGGGGTCGAGGTCGAGGGAATCGACGCGGCGGCGGTCAGCTATCCCGGCTTCGAGGACGACGTCACCGCCCTTGCGGGCCGAGCGCGGACCGGGTAGAAGGAGCCGCGATGAGCGCGGAGCGAGCAAGCGTCCTTACCTGGTCCTTCGCGCAGCGAGCGAAGCGGGAGAGATGGTGATGGAGTACGAGCAGATCCGCTACGAGCGCCGCGGCCCGGTCGCCGTGATCACGATCGACCGCCCTGAGCGGATGAATGCGATCGGCGCCCGCACCCACCGCGAGCTGGTCGACGCCTGGACCCGGTTCCGCGACGACGACGGGGCGCTGGTCGCGGTCCTGACCGGGGCCGGCGAGCGCGCCTTCAGCGCCGGCGGCGACCTCAAGAGCCACCTCGACGGCGAGCCGGTGGTGCCGACGAGCGCCGAGGAGATCGAGGCCCACAACCGCGGCGAGCGCGACGGGATCCTCGGGCCCTCGCGCTGGACCGACCTCCACAAGCCGACGATCGCCGCCGTCAACGGCGTCGCCTACGCCGGCGGCCTCGAGTGGGTCTGCTGGTGTCACCTCGCGATCGCCGACGAACACGCCACCTTCGGGGTGACCTGCCGTCGCTGGAACATCGGCCTCGCCGACGGCGGCACCCAGCGGCTGCCGCGGATCGTCGGCTGGCGGCGGGCGATCGAGCTGATCGTCACCGGGCGGGTCATCGACGCCGCTGAGGCGCGCGAGATCGGCCTCGTCAACGAGGTGGTCCCGAGCGGCACCTGTCTCGACCGCGCCGTCGAGCTCGCGAACGAGATCGCGACGCTGCCGCAGCCGGCGATCCGGACCGACCTCGAGGCCGCCGAGCGCGGCTGGGGCCGGCCGCTCGAGGAGGGGCTGCGAATCGAGGCCGAGTGCTTCAACCGGCTGCTGAGCGGGCCCGAGATCCTCGAGGGGCTGCGCCGATTCAACGAGCGCGACCACCCCGACCGCGATCGGAGCCGCCCGCCGGCGACCCCGGGCCTGCGTCGGTCCTAGGCTGCCCCGATGGTGATCGCGATCGACGGCCCCGCCGGGGCCGGAAAGTCGAGCGTCGCGAAGGGCGTCGCCGACGCGCTCGGCTTCACCTACCTCGACTCCGGGGCGATGTACCGCTGCGTCGCCCTCGCAGCGATCGAACGCGGGATCGACCCCGACGACCCGGAGGCGACGGGCGCGCTTGCGGCCTCGCTGGACATCGCGTTCGACCGGGGGCGGGTTCTGCTCGACGGCGGCGACGTCAGCGCCGCGATCCGCAACCCGGAGACCACCGAAGCGGCTTCACGGGTCGCCCCGCACCCAAGAGTGCGGGAGGCGCTGATCGCCGAGCAGCGGCGCCTGATCGGGGATGGCCGCTACGTCGCCGAGGGGCGCGACATCGGCACCGTCGTCAGCCCCGACTCGCCGCTGAAGGTCTTCCTCACCGCCACCCCTGAGGAGCGCGCCCGCCGGCGGGCGGAAGAGACGGGCGAGGCGCCGGAGGCGGTTCTCGCCGCGCAGCGGGCCCGAGACGAGAGGGATGAGAGCGAGAAGCGCGGAGACAGCGCTCTCCGCGTCGCTGACGACGCCGTCGAGATCGACACCACCGGCCTCGCCCTCGAGGACGCCGTCGCCCGCGTCGTCGCCCTGGCTCATGAGCGGGGCCTGGGATGAGCGCCCCGACCGTGGCCGTCGTCGGCTTCCCGAACGTCGGCAAGAGCACTCTGGTCAACCGGCTCGCCGGCTCCCGCGAGGCGGTGACCCATCGTGACGCCGGAGTGACCCGCGACCGCAAGCGGGTGCCGACCGAGTGGAACGGCGTCGCCTTCGAGCTGCTCGACACCGGCGGCATCGACGTCGCCGACGAGAGCGAGCTCGCCGAGGACGTGCGCCGCCAGGCCCGTCTCGGGATCGCCGAGGCCGACGTCGTTCTGCTCGTGGTCGACGCCGCTGCCGGGCCCCGCGCCGGAGATGTCGAGGTGGCGAAGGAGCTGCGCGGGGGGAGGGCCCCGGTGCTGGTCGCCGTCAACAAGGTCGACCGGCCGGGCGATGAGTATCTGACCGCCGAGTTCCACACGCTCGGGCTCGGCGAGCCGCTCGCCGTCTCCGCGACCCACGGCCTCGGGACCGGCGATCTGCTCGACCGCGTCGTCGAGCTGCTCGGCGACCGCCCGCCGCGGGACGAGGACGAGGACGGGGTCAGGGTAGCCGTGGTCGGGCGCCCGAACGCCGGCAAGTCCTCGCTCGTCAACGCCTTCCTCGGCGCCGAGCGGACGATCGTCTCGGAGCGAGCGGGGACGACCAGGGACTCGATCGACTCCGAGCTCGAGATCGACGGACGCCGCGTCGTCCTCGTCGACACCGCCGGCCTCCGCCGCCGCTCGAAGGTC
Source organism: Solirubrobacterales bacterium (assembly GCA_036557525.1). GTDB lineage: Bacteria > Actinomycetota > Thermoleophilia > Solirubrobacterales > 70-9 > VRUE01. The sequence continues at coordinate 7,540 of DATBHH010000063.1, forward strand.
GCCGGCACGGTCGACTACTACGCACAGCTGCGCTCCGAACGCGCCGTCGAGCGAGCCGACGTCGCGCTCGTCGTCTGCGACGCCTCGGAGGGGGTCACCTCCGAGGACCTCCGCGTCGCCGAGCTCGCCATGAGAGCCGGCTGCGCGACGCTGATCGCGCTCAACAAGTGGGACATCACGGCGACCGATATCGACGACGCCCGTGCCCGCGTCGAGCGCAAGCTGCGGCTGCGACCGGCGATCGTCACCTGCTCGGCGACGCGCGGCCGCAACGTCGCCAACCTGCTGCCGAAGGCGATCGAGCTCGCTGACCGGGCCGGCGAGCGGATCCCGACGCCCGAGCTCAACCGGTTCGTCAACGACGTCGTCGCGAGGACCCCACCGCCCTCGAAACGGGGCCGGAGGCTGCGCCTTTACTACGCCGCGCAGGTGGGGGTGAGACCGCCGCGGATCGCGATCCAGGTCAACGACAGGCGCCTGATCACCCGCGACTGGGCCTACCACCTCGAGAACAGGCTCCGCGACACCTACGGACTCGAGGGGGTCCCGCTGGTGATCGACTTCGTCCCCCACACCAGGCGCCGGTGAGGCGTCGCGCCCTCACCGGTACGCTTCCGACATGAGCGAGACACAACCGCTTGCCGACGGCGAGTACCTCTTCACTTCGGAGTCCGTCACCGAGGGCCACCCCGACAAGGTCTGCGACGCGATCTCCGACGCGGTGCTCGACGGGGTGATGGCCGGCGATCCCCAGGGCCGGGTCGCCTGCGAGACCCTCGTCAACACCGGGATGGCGGTCGTCTCCGGCGAGATCTCGACCGACGTCCATCTCGACGTCCCCGAGATCGTCCGCGAGACGATCCGCGAGATCGGCTACGACCACGGCGACTATGGCTACAACTGCGACCACATCTCGGTCCTGGTCTCGGTCGACAAGCAGTCGCCCGACATCGCCCAGGGAGTCGACGAGGCCTACGAGACCCGGGTGGAGGGCGCCGGAGACGAGCTCCTCGTCGCCGGCGCCGGCGACCAGGGAATGATGTTCGGCTACGCGACCGACGAGACCGAGGCGCTGATGCCGATGCCGATCCACATCGCCCACCGGCTGGCGGAACGGCTCGCCGCGGTCCGTAAGGACGGGACCCTCGACTACCTCGGTCCCGACGGCAAGACCCAGGTCACGGTCCGCTATGCGGACGGGAGGCCGGTCCGGGTCGAGAAGCTGCTGATCTCGACCCAGCACGCCGTCGGCGTCGACTCCCAGACGACGATCAGGCCCGACCTCTGGGAGCACGTGGTGATGCCCGTGCTCGGCGCCGAGGCCCCCGGGCTCTACGACGACGCCGAGCTCCTCGACAGCTTCCTCGTCAACCCGACCGGGAAGTTCGTGATCGGTGGCCCGGTCGGCGACGCCGGGCTCACCGGCCGCAAGATCATCGTCGACACCTACGGCGGGATGGCCCGCCACGGCGGCGGCGCCTTCTCGGGCAAGGATCCATCGAAGGTCGACCGCTCGGCGGCCTACGCGGCCCGCCACGTCGCCAAGAACGTCGTCGCCGCCGAACTCGCGCAGCGCTGCGAGGTCCAGGTCGCCTACGCGATCGGAGTCGCCCAGCCGATCTCGCTGATGGTCGAGACCTTCGGCACCGGCAAGCTGCCGGACGCCGAGATCTCACGGCTGATCGAAAGGGAGTTCGACCTGCGGCCCGGGGCGTTCCGCCAGTACCTGAAGCTTCACCGGCCGGTCTTCCGCCAGACGGCCGCCTACGGGCACTTCGGCCGCTCCGGCGACGCCTTCACCTGGGAGCGGACCGACCGGGTCGATGCCCTGCGCGCCGCCGCCGGCGACTCCGCAGCGACGCCGGCCTAGATGCCCGCCATCTAGGCCTGCGGCGCCGCCGGGCCGCCCGGCGGCTGCGCTTCGCCGAGGCCGTGTTCGCCCGCCGCGGCGGACCCCGTCGCCTGGTCGACCCGGTGTACGACGTCTTCGGGGTCGGCGACGCCGACGAAGACGAAGTTGTAGTCGTCGGTCGCCGCCGTGTCGAAGTCGACGTCGCCGATCTGCATCAGCCGCTGGTAGATCGACTGGTTGAAGTTGACGTTCTGGACCCGCTCGAGCCGCGTCTCCTGAACCTCGCGCGAGACGACCCCCCGTTTGATGTTGAGGCGGCGGTCGGTGATCGTGTAGGTCGTCGAGACCCGCTTGAAGAACCCGATCAGGACGGTCAGGCCGAGGATGACGAGGACGATCAGGAAGACGGTGCCCGAGCCGGCGCCGGCGATCTTCGCGATGACCGCGATCACGATCGCGAACAGAAGGCCTTTGAGGTAGAAGCCGACGATCGCGCGCCAGGACGGGTGCCCCTGGAAGATCAGCCGCTCGTCCGGGTTGAGCTTCAGTGCCACGAGCTGAATATATCCGCGCCGCTCGGCGTCCGCGAGCCTCCATACCGTGAAGTGATGTCGATTGCAAGGGTCGAGCCGCTGACGACCGCCCGCTCCCTGCGGGGCCCGTTTGACTACCGGCTGCCCGAGGAGATGGAGGGGATCGAGGTCGGCAGCATCGTCCGGGTCCCGTTCGGCAGGCGGCGCGCGCTGGGGGTGGTGGTCGGCCTCGCCGAGCGCTCCGAGCTGCCCGCGGAGCGGTTGGCCGAGCCGCTGGAGGCGCTCGAGTCGGGAGCGACCCCGGAGCTCGTCCAGCTCGGCCTCTGGGTCGCCCGCGAGTACTGCTCGACCCCCTCGCGCGGGCTGCAGCTGGTGCTGCCGCCGGGCACCGGGCCAGGCCGCCCCGGCGTGCGGGCGCGAACCGAGCTGCGGGCCGCGATCTCCGCCGCCGGCGAGGAGGCCCTGACCGCCGCCGGCCGCCTCGGCGCCCGCCAGCGGGCGGCGCTCGAGGCGCTGCGGGCGGGGGAGATGTCGGCACGGGAGCTGGACGCCGCCGTCGGCGCCGACCGGGCGGTCCTGCGCAGGCTCGAGGAGAGGGGCCTGATCGCCACCCGCAGCTCGAGGGTGCGGCGCAGCCCCTGCGGCGCAGCGGTTGGGGTCGCCGCGTCGACGCCGCCGCGGCTTCTCAGCGAGCAGCGGGCGGCGGCCGGGGCGATCGTCGCCGCGCTCGACGACGCGGCAGCCCCGCGCGAGCACCTTCTCCATGGGGTCACCGGGTCCGGCAAGACCGAGGTCTACCTGGCCGCAGTCGAGGCGGCGCTGGCGCGGGGGAAGGGGGCGATCGTCCTCGTCCCCGAGATCGGGCTGGCGCCGCAGGCCGTCGCCCGCTTCCGGGCCCGGCTCGGCGATCGGATCGCGGTGCTGCACTCGGCGCTTTCCGCCGGAGAGCGCCGCGATGAGTGGCTGCGGCTCCGCGACGGCGAGGCGAGCGTCTGCGTCGGGCCGCGCTCGGCGGTCTTCGCCCCGGTCCGCGACCTCGCCCTGATCGTCATCGACGAGGAGCATGACCCCTCCTACAAGCAGGAGGGCGACCCCTCCTACGACGCCCGCGCCGTCGCCCGCCGCCGGGCAGCCGAGCGCGGTGCCGTCCTCCTCGCCGGGACCGCGACGCCGCGGCCGGAGACCTGGATCGAGCTGCCGCGCCTGGAGCTGCCGCGGCGGGTCGACGGGCGGCCGATGCCGCCCGTCTCCATCATCGACATGCGCGGGACCGATCTCCGTTCGGGGCCGCTCCACGGCTCGACCTGGGACGCCCTCGAGGAGGTGCGCCGCCGCGGCGAGAAGGCGATCGTGATGGTCAACAGGCGTGGTTTCGCGCCCTGGCTCAACTGCCGCTCCTGCGGCCGCCACTGGGGCTGTCCCAACTGCGACGTCTCGACGATCGTCCACCGCGGCGCCGGGCGCCTCGTCTGCCATCACTGCGCCCATTCGGAGCCGCTGCCGCGTTCCTGCCCCGATTGCGGATCGACCACCCTCTCGCAGGCGGGGGCCGGGACCGAGCAGCTCGAGGCCCTGCTGGCGCGCCGGCTCGACCCGATGCCGGTCTTCCGGCTCGACTCCGACGTCGCCGCCGGGCGGGGCGCCCACGCGCGGATCCTCGCCGGCTTCGGCGAGGCCGAGAGCGCCGTCCTCGTCGGCACCCAGATGGTCGCCAAGGGGCATGACTTCCCGGAGGTCACCCTGAGCGCGATCGTCGACGCCGACGCGACCCTGCGCTTCCCCGACTTCCGGGCGGCCGAGCGAACCTTCGCGATGATCACCCAGCTCGCCGGGCGGAGCGGGCGCGGAGCGGCCGGAGGCAGCGTCGTCGTCCAGACCCTCGCACCCGGCGCCCCCAGCGTCGCCCGCGCCGCCGAGCACGATGCGGCCGGGTTTCTCGGGATCGAGGTCGAGCGGCGGCGGGCGCTGCGCTACCCGCCGTTCTCGAGCCTGGTCAGGGTGGTGCTGAGGGCGGAGTCCGAGCCGCGCCTCGAAGAGGCCGCCTCGCGGCTCGCGGCCCTGCTTGCCGAGACCCTCCCGGACGGGACCGTGCTGCTTGGCCCGGCGCCGATGTTCAGGGTTCGCGGTCGCCACCGGCGCCGGCTTCTGACCAAGGCCGAGGACCGCGAGAGGACGGTCGGCGCGATCGGCGAGGCGGTCGAGTCGCTGGCGGCCGACCGGGGGTTGCGCGACGTCGCGATCGGGGTCGACGTAGATCCCCAGTAGGGCCCCGTTGCCTCCCCATACACTAGGTCCGTGACCGACGAACGGGCTGTGGGCCAGGATCAGGCCGAGCGCGAGAGGATCGAAGAGGAGCTGTCGCAGCGCCGCGAAGCGGCGCTCGCCCAGGTCGTCAAGTTCGGCGACCCGGTGCTGAAGAGCAGGGCGTCGGAGGCCACCGAGTTCGGCCCGGAGCTGCGCTCGGAGGTCGAGCGGATGATCGGGATCATGCGCGACGGCCTCGGCGTCGGCCTCGCTGCGACCCAGCTCGGGATCCTGCGCCGCCTGCTGGTCTTCCAGGCCGGGCACGACGCCGAGCCGACGGCACTGGTCAATCCGAGCATCGAATGGCTCTCGGATGAGGTCGCGGTCGCCGAGGAGGGCTGCCTCAGCCTGCCGGGGGTCGCGATGGACGTCGAGCGCGCGCTCCACGCCCGGATCCGCGGGCTCGACGCCGACGGCGAACCGGTGACCCTCGAGGCATCGGGGCTGGAGGCGCGGGTCCTTCAGCACGAGATCGACCACCTCGACGGGGTCTTGATCCTCGACCGGGCCCCGCGCGACCAGCGCAAGGCCGCGCTGCGGGCGCTGCGCGAAGGCGGCACCTACAGCCCCTCGAGCGAGGACGGGGACGAGGAGGCCTCGGAGCCGAGCCATCGCGAGCCCCGAACGAACGCGTGAGGACGGCGTTCCTGGGGACCTCCGAGTTCGCGGCAGCGGTTCTGCGGGGGCTGGCCGCGAGCCGGCACCGGCCGCTGCTCGTCGTGACCCCGCCGGACCGGCCGCGCGGCCGCGGCCGCCAGACCCAGGCGCCGGCGGCGGCCGAGGCGGCGGCTGAGCTCGAGATCGACCTGGTCCAGGCCGACGACGTCAACGTCGATCAGGTGCTCGAGCGCCTGCGCGCCGCGCGGCCCGATGCGGTGGCGGTCTGCGCGTTCGGCCAGCTGATCCGCGAGCCCCTGCTGAGCGAGCTGCCGTTGATCAACGTTCACCCCTCGCTCCTCCCCCGCTGGCGCGGGGCGGCGCCGATCGAGCGCGCGATCATGGCCGGCGACGAGCGCACCGGAGTCAGCGTGATGAGGGTCACCGCCGGCCTCGACTCGGGGCCGGTCGCGGTTCGCGAGGAGATCGCGATCGACCCCGATGACGACTTCGAGGCTCTCGCCGACAAGTTGCAGCCGCTGGGTGCCGAGCTGCTGGTCGAGAGCCTCGACCGGCTCGAGGCGGGCGACCTGCGCTTCGACGAGCAGGACGAGGACGGGGCGACCTACGCCGAGAAGATCGACCCGTCCGAGCGCCGCCTCGATCCCGCCCGCCCCGCCGCCGAGCTGGCGCGAACCGTGCGGGCCCTGACCCCGCACATCGGCGCCTACCTCGAGACCGCCGACGGCGAGCGCCTCGGCGTCAGGAGGGCTCGCACGGTCGACGCCGCGGTCGCCAAGGGGAGCGTGCGGGCCGAGTGGGGCGCGCTGCTGCTCGGCTGTGGACAGGGGACCCTGCGTCTCGAGGTGGTCCAACCCGCGGGCGGTAGGCCGATGGCGGCCGACGCCTTCCTCCGCGGGCACCAGCTTCCCAGGCTATGAGCGCGGAGCGCGAGAATTGGCTGTGATCACCGAGGCGCGAGAGGTGGCGCTCGAGGTCGTCCGGGCGACCTTCGAGGAGGGCGCGTTCACCGAGCGGGCCTTCCGCGCGGCCGCCGACGCGCGCGGGCTCGCCGGCAGGGAGCGCGCTCAGGCGCAGCGTCTCGCCTACGGTGCGGTGCAGCGCCGCGGAACCACCGACGCCGCGATCGGGAGGCTCTCCGAGCGGCCCCTGGGCCGGCTCGACCCGCCGGTACTGGGCGTTCTCAGGGTCGGCCTCTACGAGCTCCTGTTCGGCGATGCCACACCGGACCACGCGGCGGTCGACCAGTCGGTCGAGGCGGCGCGAGCCGCCGGTGCGGCCCAGGCGGCGGGCCTCGTCAATGCCGTGTTGAGGCGGGCGGCCCGCGAGCGTGCCGACCTCAGCGCCGACCTCCTCAGCGACGACTCGACTCCCGAGCGGGCAGCCGTCGCCCACTCGGCGCCGCTGTGGCTGGTGCGGATGTGGTGGGAGGAGCTCGGACCCGACACTGCCCGTTCGCTGCTCGCCGCCTGCAACGAGCCCGCGGAGGTCGCCCTGCGAACAACAGTCGCGCCTCGCGGCATAAAAGTCGCGCCTCGCTCGCTGCGCGAAGAACCAGATCGTGACGCTTGCTCGCTCGGCGCTCCCTGTGAGACGGTCGTCTCCGAGCTTCGGGAGGAGGGCGTCGAGGTCCGGCCGGCGACGGGGCCTTGGCCGCTGGCGGCGCCCGAGATGCTCGTCCTCGAGGGCAGGATGGGGGAGGGGACGCAGGCGCGGATCCGGGCCGGCCTGCTCACCCCGCAGAGCCGCGGCTCGGCGGCCGTGGTCGAGGTGCTCGATCCCCAGCCCGGCGAGCACGTCCTCGACCTCTGCGCGGGGCCGGGCATCAAGACCGGCCAGATCGCCCAGCGGATGGGCGGCCGCGGCGAGACGATGTCGATCGAGCTCGACCCGGCTCGTGCGGCCGATGTCGCGGCGCAGGCCGACAGGCTCGGGCTCCGAACAGTGACCGTCGTCGAGGCCGACGCCGCGGCCGGTGGGATGCCGGCCAGATTCGACCGGGTCCTGGTCGACGCGCCCTGCTCGGACCTCGGCGCGCTCGCCTCGCGGCCGGATGCCCGCTGGCGCAAGAGCGAGCAGGGGATCGAGCGCCTGGCCGAGGTCCAGAGCGAGATCCTGGCTCGTGCGGCCACCGCGCTGCGCCCCGGAGGAACCCTCGTCTACGCGACCTGCACGATCTCCCGCCGCGAGAACGAGGATCGGGCCCTGGGGCTGCGCGAGATCTCGGCTCAGGGCAGGGTGCCACCGCTCGAGATCGACGACCTCGGCGCCCTCGCCCCGGAGCTCGCCTCCCACCACGACCGCCGCTGCCTCCAGATCCGCCCCGACCGCGATCGCACGACCGGTTTCTTCATCTGCCGCTTGAAGCGCGATGATTAGGGCCGTGAACGCGAAGCGCAAGGAGGAATCGTCTTGAGCGAGTCGGAGGCCAGGGAGACGCCGCCGCGACGGGCCGCCTGCCCGGGTTGCGGCGAGCCGTGGCTGCGGCCGACCCAGCTCCCCGGTCGCTTCCGCTGCGTGTACTGTCTGCGCCGCTTCGAGCTGGTCTCGCAGTGCCCGAACTGCGGCGAACACCAGACGATCGCGCGGATGAGCAGTACCGAGGACATGACCTGTCAGATGTGCGGCGATTCGATGCTGAGGCTGGTCTGAGGGCGCGACGATGAGCGCACGGATGGCTGCTCTCCTCGGCGAGCGCCGGGTCGCCCCATCGATCCTCTCGGCCGACTTCTCCAAGCTGGGCTCCGAGCTCGACGAGGTGCTGGACGCCGGCGCGCGGGTGATCCACTTCGACGTCATGGACGGGCAATTCGTCCCGCCGATAACGATCGGGCCGCTGATCGCGTCCTCGATCGCCGACCAGGTCCACGACGCCGGCGCGGCCCTCGACGTCCACATGATGATCGAGGAGCCCGACCGCCAGATCGAGGCCTTCGCCGACGCCGGCGCCGACTCGATCACCTTTCACCTCGAGGCGACGCCGCACGCAAACCGGACCCTGACGGCAATCCGCGAGCTCGGCTGTCTCGCCGGGGTCGCGATCACGCCGAGCACACCCGCCGACGCTGTCGCCGAGCTGCGCGGGGTCGCCGACATCGTCCTCTGCATGACGGTCAACCCCGGCTGGGGAGGCCAGGAGTTCATCACGGGCTCGCCCGACAAGGTGGCCCGCCTCGGCGAGGTCGTCGGCGACGCCGCGATCGAGGTCGACGGCGGCATCGACACAGCGACCGCCGGGATCGTCGCCGGCGCCGGCGCCTCCCTCTTCGTCGCCGGCTCCGCCGTCTTCGGCTCCGAGGACCCGGCCGCCGCCTACGCGGCGATCGTCGAGGTCGCCGGCGCGGCCTGAGGGTCAGGGTCGAGGTTGACCTTGCGGGACGACAGATCGAGAATGCCTGGTCCGAACCCGATCGAGAGGAGCGGTCATGACGAACCCGACGGCAGAGTATGTGGTCGAGCACGTCGACGCCGAGGGCTATCAGCCGGAGATCATCGGTGGGTCCCAGGTCGGAGAGTTCCACCAACTCGAGCCGATGGGAGCCTCGGCCACTGAGCTCGACGTCAGCCTCTGGCGCTCGGATCCCGCAACCTACGACTATCTGTTCGAGAAGGACGAGGCGAACCTCGTCGTTGCAGGTGCGGCCACGGTCGAGCTCCCTGAGACAGGCGAGACAATCGAGCTCCGGCCGGGAAACGTCGCCTACTTCAGAGCCGGCATACGGTCGATCTGGACGATCACGGAGCCGTTCACGAAGTTCGTGGTGATGCCTGGCTGAAGCGGCCCGCGGAAACGGGCCTGTTGATTCAGGCGGCCCTGGACGGACGTCGATTCAGCCCCTCGCGATCAGGGCGCCGATCAGCTCCTGCCACCAGGCCCGCTCAGCGGGGTCGGTGCCGCTGCGCTCGGCCCGGCGCTCGCACCAGCGGGCGAGGGCCTGACGGCCGCCGATCGCGACGACGTCCTCGGTTGTCACCGCATAGCGGCCGTCGGCGAGGTTTGCGAGGGCGCTCGAGCGGTCGCGGCGGCTGCGGAGGACGGCGACGACGGGGATGCCGGCGACCCGGCGCGGCGCGCAGGGATCGTCGACCTCGGTCGCCGGCCCGACCGAGAACACCTGCGGCGCCCCCCGCGGCGGCATCAACGGCGGCGGCGGCTCGCCGATCGGGCCGTCCTGCCAGCGCCTCGTCAGCGCCTCGACCTCCTCGCGCAGCTCCTGGCGGACGAGGATGTGCAGCTCGTCGCCCTCGCGGACCTCGGTCGAGCCACGCGGCGGCAGCGCGTGGCCGTCGCGGACGATGACGTTGACGAGCGCTTCGCGGGGGAGGCCCAGTTCGCGCACGAGGTGCCCGGCGGCGGCGGCCCCGGGGCGCAGCCGGTAGGCGATCACGTCGCCGCCCATGCCCCGGATCCGCCCGGACTCGAGCAGGCGGCGCGGGATCGCGGGCTCGTCGGTTGTCAGTCCCAGCCTGATCGCGATCGGCTCGAAGGTCGCGCCCTGGATCAGCGTCGAGGTGACGACGACGAAGAAGACGATCGCGAACACCTGCTGCGACTCGCCGACACCGGCGACGACCGGGAAGGTCGCCAGCCAGATCGGTGTCGCTCCCCGCAGCCCGGCCCAGCCCAGCATCACCCGCTCGCGGACGTCGAACGAGCTGAAGACCGTCGCCACGAACGCCGCCAGCGGCCTGGCGACGAGGATCAGGACCGCTGAGAGCGCCAGCGCTTCGAGCGCGACGTCGCCGAGCGCGCTCGGGAAGACAAGCAGCCCGAGGAGGATGAAGAGGCTGATCTGGGCCACCCACCCGACACCCTCGTGGAAGGCGACGACCGTCCGGCGCGCCGGGATGCGGGCGCCGCCGAGGGCGAGCGCGGTGAGGTAGGTGGCCAGCAGCCCGGAGCCGTGGGCGACCTCGGAGAGCCCGTAGGCGAGCGCCGCGATCGCGATCGTCGCCACCGGGTAGATCCCGTCGGTCGGGAAGCGGACGCGGCTGAACGCGGCGACCGCCAGGCGGCCGAGCCCAACGCCGACGACGATCCCGATACCGAGCTTGAGCGCCTCGAGCCCGATCATGTCGGCGATGCCGAAGCCGGGCACCTGAATCCATTCGATGAACCCGATCACGAGCAGCAGCGCGACCGGGTCGTTCATTCCCGACTCGCCCTCGAGCGACCGCGCCAGCCGCTTCTCCAGGGTTGACCGGCGCAGGACCGCGAAGATCGCCGCCGAATCGGTCGCGGCGACGGCGGCCCCGGCCAGCATGCCTTCGAGGGTGCCGAGGCCGAAGATCCACTTCGCCGCGAGGCCGGTGACGACCGCGGTGACGACGGTGCCGACG
>DATBHH010000064.1:0-6925 GCA_036557525.1 Solirubrobacterales bacterium
CGGCCTGCGGCCTCCGCTCCCAAGTGATGAGCGCGACCTTCGGTCGCGCAGAGAGCAGATTGCATCTCGCCGCTTCGCGACATTCCGGCGAAGAGGCGTAAACATCCCCGCCGATCCTCAGCGGCCCCGACTCTCGAACTGCGGGTGGTGGCGATGACCGAGGAGTTGGTGGCACTTGCCGAGCGGTTGATCTCCTATGAGACGAGCGAGGCGGAGGCGGTCCTCGAAGCCGCCGGGTTCGTCAAGGGGTGGTTGGAGGCAAGGGGGATCGAGGCGTCCCATGAGGAGGTGCGCGGCCTGCCGGTGCTGAAGGCGGAGGTCGGCGCCGCCGAGGGGCCGACAGTCGTCCTCCACGGGCACCTCGACGTCGTCCCGGGACGCCCGGGCCAGTTCGACCCGAGGATCGAGGGCGACCGCCTCTTCGGCCGCGGCGCCTACGACATGAAGGGTGCGCTCGCGGCGATGCTGGTGACGACGGCGGCGATGAGCGACCAGGACCGAGTCCGGGTCCGGCTCGGGATCGTCGGCGACGAGGAGTCCGAGGAGGAGGCCGAACGCGGCAGCGACCGGCTCGTCGACGGCGGCTTCATCGGCGATTTCGCGATCACGGGCGAGCCGACCGATCTCCAGATCGGCGTCGAGGCAAAGGGTGTGCTCGCGCTGCGCCTGGAGGTCGCCGGGGTGGCCGCGCACGGGGCGACCCCCTGGCTGGGGGACAACGCGGCGTTGCGGGCGGTCGAGGTTTTCCGCAGCATCGAGTCGCTACCGTTTGCCCGACACAGCTCAGAGCTGTTCGACCGCCCCTCGATCAACCTCGGCCGGATCCTGGGCGGCGACGCTCTGAACAAGGTGCCCGACAGATGCGCGATCGACGTCGACATCCGCTACCTGCCCGACCAGGACCCCGCCACGATCCTCGATCAGGTCCGGGGACTTCCCGATGCCGAGGTGACGCAGCTCTTCACCCGGCCGCCGGCGGTCGTCGACCGCGACCTGCCGTACGTGCGGGCGCTGCGCGACGCCGCTTCGGCCCACCACCGGGGGGGAGAGCCCAGGGAGCGCGGAGCAGGCAAGCGTCCATCGATGTCCCGTCGCGCAGCGAGCGAAGCGCTCGGGGTTGGGATGAGCGTCGGCCGGGACGGGGCATCGGACGCGGTCTCGTTCCTTCGGGTCGGGGTCCCTGCTGTCGAGTTCGGCCCGGTCGGCGACGGCCACCACGGGCCGGGGGAGTGGGTCTCGGTCTCATCGCTTTTGACCTACCGGCAGACGCTCGAGTCGTTCCTGCGGGCGCTGCCCGAGCGCCTGGCAAATGATTGAAGAGCCCTTCAAGAAGCCGCCGCCCTCGGGTGACTTCCAGCCGCCGCCGAAGCCGAAGCGCTACTGGTGGCGGTTCCTGCTCGCCTCGGTGGTGATCGTCCTCGCGACCGGGACGGCGACCGCCGTCAGCGCCCTCCTCTACGTCGGCAGCATCGCCGACGCGCTCTCCCACAACAACGTCCTCCAGAACAAGGTCCAGAAGTTCCTCGCCCAGACCAATGGCGGCGAACCGGAGAACATCCTCATCATCGGCTCCGACAAACGGGCCAGCGAACCCGAAGACCCGGGCCGCTCGGACACGACGATCCTGCTGCGGCTCGATCCCGACCAGGGCGCGATCTCCCTGATGTCGATCCCGCGCGACCTCAAGGTCGAAATCCCAGGCGTGGGGACCAACAAGTTCAACGCCGCCTACGCCTACGGCGGCCCGAAGCTGACCCTCCAGGTGGTCAAGGAAATGACCGGCCTGCCGATCAACCACGTCGTCAACGTCGATTACCTCGGCTTCGTCCGGGCGGTCGACGCGATCGGCTGCGTCTACGTCGACGTCGATCGCCGCTACTACCACTCGAACGCCGGCGTGCCGGTGTCGGAACAGTATTCGGAAATCAACATCAAGCCCGGGTATCAGCTCCTCTGCGGGAAAAAGGCGCTCCAGTACGTGCGCTACCGCCACACCGACACCGACCTCGTCCGCTCGACCCGGCAGCAGGACTTCCTCAGCGAGGCCCGCGAGCGGGTTCCGGTCGCCGACCTGGTCCTCGACAAACACCAGCTGATCGACATCTTCACCGAATACACCACGTCGGACATCAGCGACGCGGAGACGATGCTCCAGGTCCTGAAACTGTTCATCGCCTCACGCAACTCGACGATCAACGAGGTCAACTTCCCGGCCGAACTCGGGCCGAGCTACGTCTACGCCTCGCAGGCGGCGATCGACGAAGCGGTCGAAAAGTTCCTCGGCAGCGAAGCCAGCGGCGGCCCCCGCGGCTCACTCGACAGCGAACCGGGCGGCGGGACCGGCGGCGGAGGCGCCCGGAAGAGCGGCGCCAAGGAGGGGAAGGGGAATCACCCGAAGCCGAAGCTGAAGCCGAGGCCGCCCGGCGACGACGGGCTGGTCCCGGCCCGGGAAGCCGGCGAAATCGAGGCCGAGGCCGTGGCGCGGAAGGTCGGCAGCGGGTTCCCCGTTTTCTACCCGACGAGGCTGCCGTCGGGGGCCGCCTACGAGGAAAGCGACCCCTACCTTCACATCCAGGACCCACGCGTGTACCACCTCAAAGACAGCGACGGCAACCGCCACGGCGCCTACCGGATGGTCGCCACCCTCGAACTGCCCGACGGGGTGCACTACCTGGGGGTGCAGGGGATCCAGGGCTGGGACGATCCGCCGATACTCAATGATCCGAGCCTGACCGAAACGATCCACGGCCGCGAATACGACATCTTCCTCGACGGCGATCGGATAAAGATGATCGCCTGGCACCGCGGCGACGACACCTACTGGGTGTCGAACGGCGTACTGCGGGTTCTGACCAACGAGCAGATGGTCGGGATCGCGCGCTCGGCCAAGGTGAAGATCCCCAACCCGAAGCGCAAGCAGCGGACCAAGGCGAACAGATGAGCACGGATCGGGACCCGATCGGAGTCATCGGGGTCGGCTGGGTGGGCCTGGTGACGGCCACCTGCTTCGCCGAGCTCGGCCACGAGGTGATCGCGCGCGACATCGTCCCCGAGAAGGTCGAGTCGCTCTCGCGCGGCGCCCAGTTGCCGATCCACGAGCCCGGGCTCGACGAGCTCGTCCGCAAGAACGCCGAGCGCCTCACCTTCACGACCGAGATCGATCGGGTCCTCGATCGGGCGCGGCTGCTGTTCGTCTGCGTCGACACCCCGCCCACCCACTCGGGCGACGCCGACCTCAGCCGCGTCCGGGCCGTGGTCGAGGAGCTCGAGGACCACGGCGAGCACGTCCTGGTGATGAAGAGCACGGTCCCGGCCGGCACCGGCAACGCGATCCGCCGCGACCTGCCCGGGCTCGCCTACGTCTCCTGTCCCGAGTTCCTCAAGGAGGGCAGCGCGGTCGCCGACTTCCTCCACCCGGACCGGGTCGTGATCGGCGCCGACGCCGGCGACGAGGAGGCCGGGGCCTTGGTCGCCGCCCTCTACGAGCCGCTCGGCGGCGAGCTGGTCCGGACCGACGTCACCAGCGCCGAGATGATCAAGCTCGCCTCGAACGCCTTCCTCGCGACCAAGATCTCGTTCATCAACGAGATCGCGAACGTCTGCGAGGAGGTCGGAGCCGACGTCGGCGAGGTCTCCCGCGGGATGGGCCTCGACGAGCGCATCGGCCCGAGCTTCCTCAACGCGGGGATCGGCTGGGGGGGCAGCTGCTTCGGCAAGGACACGATCGCGCTGAAGAAGCTGGCCGGGAACAGCGGCTATCACTTCCAGCTCCTGAACGCCGTGATCGAGGTGAACGAGCTCCAGAAGCGGCGCGTCGTCGGCAAGCTGAAGAATCACCTCGGCTCGCTGGCCGACCGGCGGATCGCGCTGCTCGGCCTCGCCTTCAAGCCCGACACCGACGACATGCGCGACGCGTCCAGCCTCGTGCTCGCGGCGCGCCTCGAGGGCGAGGGGGCCGAGGCGGTCGCCTACGACCCGATCGCCGCCGACAGGGCCCGCATTCTCCTGCCGACGGTCGAGCTGGCGCACTCCGCGCTCGAGGCCCTCGACGGGGCCGACGCCGCCGTCCTGGTCACCGAGTGGCCGGAGTTCGCCGAGCTCGACTGGCGCGAGGCGGCGGCGCGGATGGCCCGGCCGCTGCTCGTCGACGGCCGCAATTTCCTCGACCCCGACGCGCTCCGCGCCGCCGGCTTCGAGTACGAGGGAATCGGCAGGGCCCGCGTCGACGCGCCCGCCCCCTCGAGGGCCGACTGAATCCCGTGCAGGCGATCGTTCTCGTCGGTGGGGAGGGGACGCGGCTCCGGCCGCTCACCGCGACCGTTCCCAAGCCGGCCCTGCCCCTGGTCGACCGGCCGCTGCTGGCCTACACGGTCGAGTGGCTCGCCGGCCACGGCGTCACCGAGGTCGTCCTCGCCTGCGGGTTCCTGCCCGACGTCCTCCGCCAGGCGCTGGCCGGCGAGGAGGAGCGGGCCGGGATCCGGATCGGCTACGCGGCCGAGCCGGAGCCGCTCGGCACAGCCGGGGCGATCCGGTTCGCGGCCGACGAGCTCGGCGATGCGCTCGAGGAGCGCTTCCTCGCCCTCAACGGCGATGTCCTCACCGACCTCGACCTGACCGCTCTGCTGAGCGCCCACGAGGAGCTCGGGGCGCTGGCGACGATCGGCCTGCGGGCGGTCGAGGACTCGGCGACCTACGGGCTCGTCAGCACCGGGGGGGGCGGCGAGGTGACCGAGTTCGCGGAAAAGACCGGCGAGCACGTCCCGGGGGTGATCAACGCGGGCGCCTACGTGCTCGAGCGCTCGGTGCTCGAGGAGATCGCCCCGGGCGAGAACGTCTCGATCGAGCTCGACGTCTTCCCGCGGCTGATCGGCGGAGGCCTCTACGCGCGGGCCCTCGAGGGGTACTGGATGGACATCGGGACTCCGGAGCGCTACCTGCAGGCGACCTGGGACGTCCTCGAGGGCTCGGTTCGGACAGCGGTCGTCCCGACTTCCCCCGGCATCCTCGTCGCCGACTCGGCCGAGGTGGCCGCCGACGCCCGGGTCGGGCCGCGCGCCGTCGTCTCGGCGGGCTGCCGGGTCGGGGCCGGGGCCGAGATCCGCGAATCGGTCCTGCTCGAGGGCTGCGCGGTCGGCGCGGGGGCCCGCGTCAGCGGCTCGATCCTCGCCCCCGGCGCCGAGGTCGCGCCGGAGACGTCGGTCGAGGGCGCGGTCGCCGGCCGGCGCGAGAAGGTCCAGAGCTGAGGACGATGCTGGACGACGTGCTCGCCATACCCGAGCACCTGCGCGACGCGCTCTGGCGGGTCGAGTCGGCGCGGATCTCCCCGGCGGACTCGCAGGGGCTGCTGGTCTGCGGGATGGGAGGCTCGGCGATCGGCGGCGACCTCGCCGCCGCCGCGCTCGGCGACAGGTTGACGGGGCCGCTGCTGACGGTCCGCGAGTACTCGCTGCCGAGCTGGGCGGGCGACGGGTGGACCGTGCTCTGCTCGAGCTACTCCGGCGACACCGAGGAGACCCTCGCCTGCTTCGAGAGCGCGGGGGCTGCCGGCGCCCGCCGGATCGTCGCCAGCACGGGCGGCCGGCTGGTCGAGCTGGCCCGGCCCGCCGACGTCCCGGTGATCGGCCTGCCCGGCCTGCTGCCGGCGCCCCGGGTCGGGGTCGCCTACATGCTCGTCTGCGCCGCCGAGGTCGCCGCCCTGGCGGGCGTGGCGCCGCGGATCGCCGGCGAGATCGAGGCCGCCGCGTCCCTCCTCGCGGCCGGCGCCGACGATCTCCGCCGGCGGGCTTCCGAGGTCGCAGCCGCCCTCGCCGGGACGCTGCCGGTCGTCTACGGGGCGGGTCTGACCACCCCGGTCGCTCAGCGCTGGAAGACGCAGATCAACGAGAACGCGAAGCTGCCGTCCTTCTTCGTCGAGCTGCCCGAGGCCGACCACAACGACATCTGTGGCTGGGACGGCGTCCCTGCCACCGGGGCGAGGGCCGCGGCGGTGATGATCGAGGAGCCGGGACAGCATCCACGGATGGGGCGCAGGTTCGAGCTGACGGCGGCGGCGATCGAGGCCGCCGGAGCGCCGGCGATCCGGATCGAGGCCGCCGGCGAGAGCCGCTGCGAGCGGCTGCTCTGGGCGCTGATGCTCGGCGACCTCGTCAGCCTCGAGCTGGCCGCCGCGCGCGGTGTCGACCCGCTGCCGATCGAGGCGATCGACCGCCTCAAGGGCGCTCTCGGCGGGGCCTGACCGCGAGTCCCGGACCGGCCCTCACATCTCCGTATTCTTCGCACGACCGCTGACGAAAGGAACCGATGGCAACCGCCACCTCAAACTACAAAGTCGCCGACATCGACCTCGCCGACTTCGGGCGCAAGGAGATCGGCCTCGCCGAGGTGGAGATGCCCGGCCTGATGCAGACTCGCGAGGAGTTCGCCGCGCAGCAGCCGCTGAAGGGGGCGCGGATCACCGGCTCGCTCCACATGACGGTGCAGACCGCGGTGCTGATCGAGACCCTGATCTCCCTCGGCGCCGAGGTCCGCTGGGCCAGCTGCAACATCTTCTCCACGCAAAATCACGCCGCGGCCGCAATCGCCGCCGCGGGCATCCCGGTCTTCGCCTGGAAAGGGGAGACCCTCGAGGAGTACTGGTGGTGCACCGAGCAGGCCCTGCTCTGGCCCGAGGGCGAGGGCCCGAACATGATCCTCGACGACGGCGGCGACGCCACCCTGCTCGTCCACAAGGGCGTCGAGTTCGAGAAGGCGGGGGCGGTGCCCGACCCGGCCTCGGCCGACTCGGAGGAGTTCCGCGTCGTGCTCGAGGCCCTGCAGCGCTCGCTCGAGTCCGACCCTCAGCGCTGGACCCGAATCGCCGAGGGGATCAGGGGGGTCACCGAGGAGACGACGACCGGCGTGCACCGGCTCTATCAGCTGGCCGAGA
>DATBHH010000065.1:0-23958 GCA_036557525.1 Solirubrobacterales bacterium
TACAAGGTCGGCGGCCTGCGCGGCTAGAGCGACGCTCAGACGAAGAGCGATTCGCGTGGCGCAGCTTTCGCCAGCAGGGCGCCGGCGAGCAGCGAGCGCTGGCGCGACGTCAGCGTCCCGAGCCGCTTGTTCTCGTTCAGCGCCAGGCCCTGGAGGAACTTGCGGGCGCGGGTCCGGCCCCAACGGCGCTGGCTCGTCAGCAGCTCGGCCAGGGTCATGCTCTCGGTCTCCCAGGGCGACTCCTCGATGACCCCGGCGACGTCCACCTCCCCGCGGGCGATCGACCGCTTCAGCTCGGCTCGAGCGAGGCGGACCCGGTTGGCGCGGGCGAGCGCCTGCATGTGCTGGGGAGCGGTGGCGGTGGTCGAAGCAGGGGCAATCGCAGCAGTGTTCACAAGGGCTCCTTCCCTGAGGTGACTGAAACTGGGGTAACTCCCGCGCCCAGCCCGGCCTTCGCCAGTCGCGTCGAGTGTCTTCCGCCGCCTCCCTGCCCCGGGAAGCAAAGGCGAGATGGGCAAGCTATTCGGCGCCGGGTCGAGCGTCAACCCAGGCTCGGCAAACTGGCCGCGACACATTCGCTAAGAGCATCAATTTCTCGCCGCCGGCGACTTGTCCGAATCTGGACAAGGCCGAAACTACCCCCACCGGGGTAGAAATAAACCGGCGGTTGTTCCGGGGCGGTGGGTGTCAGGCCCGGGGGAGATCGGGGAAGTCGGCGATGACCTCGGCGATCGTCTCGAGGGCGGCGTCGAGGTGCTCGGTCTCGTGGGTCGCCATCAGGCTGGTCCGGAGCAGCGCGCCGCCGGGCGGGACCGCCGGGTGGATCGCGACGTTGGTGTAGACGCCCCGTTCGAACAGCGCCTTCCAGAGCAGAACCGCCTGCCAGTCGTCGCCGACGATCACCGGCACGACCGGGGTGGTGACGACCGAGCCGTCGGCGAGCGAGCCCGGCTCGACAACCCGCAGCCCGAGGCCGCGGAGCCCCTCGCGCAGGTACTCGGCGTTGCCGAGCAGCCGCTCGAACAGCGGCGGCCCGTCGCTGCGGACGACCCGCAGCGCCGCCAGCGCCGCGCCGACCGCCGCCGGCACCGCCGAGGCGCTGAAGACGAACGAGCGCGAGGAGATCCGCAGGTACTCGATCACCTCCGCAGGCCCGGCGATGAAGCCGCCGCAGGAGGCGAGGCTCTTGGAGAAGGTGCCCATCCTCAGGTCGACCTCGTCCTCGAGGCCGAAGGCCTCGCAGGCGCCGGCCCCGCGCTCGCCGAGGACGCCGGCCCCATGCGCCTCGTCGACGAGAAGCCGGGCCCCGTGGGCCTTGCAGAGCTCGATCGTCCGCGGCAGGTCGCAGACGTCGCCCTCCATCGAGAAGACGCCGTCGACGACGACGAGGACGCCGCCGCCGTCCTCGGCGGCGCGCGCCAGCATCTTCTCGAGCTTGTCCATCCGGTTGTGGCGGAAGGGCCGCAGCCGGGCGCCCGAGAGCCGGCAGCCGTCGAGAATCGAGGCGTGGTCGCCGGAATCGCAGATGACGGTGTCGCCGGGCTCGAGGATCGCGCCGATGCAGCCGACGTTCGCCTGGTAGCCGGTGGTGTAGACGATCGCCTCCTCCTCGCCCATCCATTCCGCCAGCTCGCGCTCGAGCTCGATGTGCAGCGGGGTCGTGCCGTTCAACAGCCGCGACCCGGTGACCCCGGTGCCGAACGCCTCGAGCGCGTCGCGAGCGCCCTGCTTGACCCGCTGGTCGCCGGTCAGCCCCAGGTAGTTGTTCGAGCCGAGCATGATCGTCTCCCGGCCCTCCATCTCGACGACCGGCCCGGCCGCCGAGGTCAGCAGCCTGAAATAGGGAAGGAGATCCTGCTCCTTGGCGGCTTCGAGCTGCTCGAGCCGATCGTGGCTGCGGGCCTTCGCGAAGACGTCGGCCGCGGCCCTGGCTGCCTCGCTCATGAGTCAAGAGTGTAGGTTGCCCGCGGAGATGGCTGGCGTCTCGATACGACCGGTGCGCTCGAGGCGTGATCTGAAGCGCTTCGTCAGGGTCCCGTTTCAGCTGCACCGCGACCACCCCCAGTGGGTGCCGCCGCTGATCCTCGACCGGATGCAGTTCCTCAACCGGGACAAGAACCCCTACTTCGAGCACGGCGAGGCCGAGTACTTCATCGCCGAGCGCGACGGCGAGCCGGTCGGCAGGATCACCGCCCAGCTCGACCGGCGCTGGGACGAGTTCCAGGGCGGCGAGGACGGGATGTTCGGGTTCTTCGAGACCGTCGACGACCACGAGGTCGCCGAGCGGCTCTTCGGCGCCGCCGAGGAGTGGCTGCGCGAACGCGGCCGCACCCGCCTGCTCGGGCCGATGGACTTCACGACCAACGACGAGGTCGGGCTTCTGATCGAGGGCTTCGAGATCCGGCCGATGATCCTTCAGAACTGGCACCCGCGGTTCTACCGCGATCTGGTCGAAGGAGCGGGCTACGAGAAGGGGATGGACCTCCTGATGTGGCACCTGGCGCTGGGCGAGCTGAAGGAAGGCGACCAGTTCGACGCCTCGATCCACGCCGCAGCCGAAAACGCTCTGCGCGGGGAAGGGGTCACGATCCGCAACATCGACAAGCGCAACCTGCCCGACGAGATGCGGCGGTTCACCGAGGTCTACAACGAGGCCTGGTCCGACAATTGGGGATTCGTCCCGCCCACGGACGCCGAGATCGAGTTCCACGCCAAGCTGCTGAAACAGGTGATCGACGAGCGCTGGGCGTTCGTCGCCGAACGCGACGGAGATACGGTCGGGGTCGCCCTCACCCTCCCCGACATCAATCAGGTGCTGGCGAAGATGGGGGGGCGGCTGCTGCCGCTCGGCTGGCTTCACTTCCTTCGCGGCAAGCCGAAGATCGACCGCGTCCGGGTCTTCGCGCTGGGCGTCAAGCACGCCTACCGCCATACCGGCGTCGCCGCCGGCCTCTACCTCAAGCATCTCGAGGCCGCCAGCCCGGACGGCGTTCCGGCCGGCGAGACCGGTTGGATCCTCGAGACCAACGAGCCGATGAACCGGGCGATGGAAGGGATGGGCGGAACGATCGTCAAGCGCTACCGCATCTACGAAAAGGCGCTCTGAGGAAGTTCGCAACTTGCGGTCTTCCACGGCAGCCTCCGCGAACTCGCCCGCCCGCATCGCTAAGGTCGCGAGGGTGACGGAGTTGGAAGTGAAGGGCGAGGTCCTCACCGAAGAGGACGTCGAAGCGGGGCCCGAGCAGCCGGTCCGCGCGATCGAGCCCTACCGGGAGGCTGCTTCGCCGATCCTCCGCACCGAGGTCCGGACCGCGGCGTTGGCCGCGGCCGGCGGTGTGCTCGCCGGGGCTGCGACGGTCGCCGCCGTGCGGGCGGTCGGAGCCGCGACGACGCGCGGCGCCGGCTCGCGCCGGCTTCGGCGCCGCCGGGATCAGCGCCCGGCCAACATCGTCGCCAGCCGCTCGTTCCTGGTCGACGTTCATCTGCTCGGTCGCTGAGCGCCCGTGGCGGCGGCCCTCGAGCGGGAGGTGACGCCCGCCTCTCCGTTCCTGATGCCCCGCTTCGGCGGCGAGGACCGGGTGATGAGGGTGAGGGGCGGGGTCGCGACGCGGCTGCTCGACGTCGACGGCAGTCCCGTCCTGGTCCGGGCCTGGCAGCCGCAGGCGAGGCGCGTCCTCTTCCGCGCCGAGCCGGTCGACCCCGCCGCGGTCACCGAACCGCCCCATCTCCTCTCGCAGCGCGCGCGCCGCGCCGCCCGCGATGACGACCTCCGCTCCGCCGTCGAGCGAATGCGATTTGCGCTCGGCGTCGACGAGGATCTCGGCGAGTTCTATCGTCGCTTCCGCCGCGACCCGCTGCTCGGCCCGCTGCTGCGGCGCCGCCCGGACCGGCGCCCGCACCGGCGGCCGTGGCCGTGGGAGGCGCTGGCCTGGGCGATCGTCAAGCAGTTGATCGAGAGCGGCCGAGCGGCCTCTATCCAGCGCCGGATCGTCGGCCGCTGGGGCACCAGGCTGGAGCGCCGAGCAGGCGAGCAGGCATCTCTGGTTCCACGCGCGGCGAGCGAAGCGCGCTCGATTGGCTGGGCCGGCGAGAGGGTCACCCTGCGCGACGTCCCGCGGCCGGCGGCGATCGCCGGCCGCGCTCCGGCGGAACTGGAGTCGATGGGCCTCTCGGCGGGCCGCTCGATCGCGCTCCGGGCCGTGGCCCGGGACATCGCCGCCGGCCGCTGCGACCCCGCCGAGAGGGCCGCCGACGCTCGCTTCCTTCGCGTCCCCGAGATCGGGCCCTGGACGGTGCAGTGCCTCGGCTTCTTCGGCCGCGGCGAACCCGACTCGCTGCCGGCCGGCGACCTGATGTTCCTCAAGCTGGTCGGAAGGCTGGCCCGTCTCGGCCGCCGCGCGACGGTCGAGGAGGTGGAGGAATTCTTCGCGCCCTACGCCCCGTACCGCGGCCTCGCCGGGTCGTGGATGGTCGGCCACTGAAATCGCCCGGCGATCAAGCCCCTGCCCGGGAAATGCCGATACTGGGTATATGGACGGCGCGCCGACCGGAAAGCAGTGGCCCGACGATCGGGTAAGCGAGTTTCTCGACCAGATCTCCGAGGCGGGAGAGGACTATCGCCGCCTTGTCGAGCGCCTGCCGGCGATCGTCTACGCCTGCGAGGTCGGCGAGAACGGCCGCTGGCGCTACGTCAGCCCGCAGATCGAGGAGATCCTCGGCTACACGCCTGAGGAATGGGTTGCCGACCCCGCGCTCTGGGCGCGGCAGCTCCATCCCGACGACCGGGAGCGCGCGCTCGCCCAGGAGGTGGAGCACGCGGCCTCCAACAATCGCAACGGCCGCCCGATCGACTACCGGATGATCACCCGGGACGGCGACGTCGTCTGGATTCTCGACGAGGCGGTCCTCGAACCCGACCCCGATGGCGTCCCGGTCTGGCACGGGGTGCTCTACGACATCACCGAGCGCAAGATCGCCGAGGAGGACCTGCGCCGCGCGGTCGCCCAGCAGGCGACCGTCGCCCGGCTCTCGAGCCACGCCCTCCAGCACGGCGAGTCGGATGCCCTGATGAAGGAGGCGGTGGAGCTGATGGTCGAGATCGACGGCGTCGACAGCTCCTGCATCTGGGAGGTCGGGCGCGATGGGCGCCGGCTGCAGATGCTCGCCGGCGCCGATATCCAGGGGACCGATGGCAGTCGTCGCGCCTCGGCGGGCCGCAACTCCCATGCCGGGGCGGCGCTCGAATCGGGCCTGCACGTGATCGTCGACGACTGGGAGGCCGAGCGTCGCTTCTCGATGCCGCCGGCCCTGCGGGTGATGGGGGTTAGGAGCAGCCTCGCGGTTCCGATCGACGGCCGCGAGCGGCCCTTCGGCGTCCTTGACATCCACTCGCTGGAGCCGAACCGGTTCACCCCCCAGGACGTCCACTTCGCCCAGGCCTCGGCGAACGTCCTCGCCGACGCGGTCGAGCGCCACGCCACCGACCGGGCTCTGCGGCACCGCGTCCTCCACGACTCGCTCACCGGCCTCCCGAACCGGACCAGCTTCGTCCAGTCGCTCGAGGTCGCGCTCCAGCGCGGGGCGGTGGCGGGCACCCCGGTCGGGGTCCTGTTCCTCGACCTCGACAGCTTCAAGCTCGTCAACGACAGCATCGGCCACCACGGCGGCGACGAGCTGCTGCGGGCGATCGC
Organism: Solirubrobacterales bacterium; assembly: GCA_036557525.1. Lineage (GTDB taxonomy): Bacteria > Actinomycetota > Thermoleophilia > Solirubrobacterales > 70-9 > VRUE01. The sequence continues at coordinate 5,691 of DATBHH010000065.1, forward strand.
CCCGCGGTTGCGCTCCCACCTGCGCCCGGGCGACATCGTCGCCCGCTTCGGCGGCGACGAGTTCGGGGTCCTGATCGATCGCCTCGCCGATGAGGACGAGGCGATCGCGATAGCCAACCGCGTCTCCGCCGCGTTCGCCGAGCCCTATTCGATGGGAGGCGTCGAGCACTTCGTCAGCGCCAGCATCGGAATCGCGGTCGGTCGCCCGACCCGAACCGAGCTGATCGGCGCCGAGTCACTGATCCGCGACGCCGACGCCGCCATGTACCGGGCCAAGGAGCGGGGCCGGGCCCGGTGCGAGCTGTTCGACGCCGAGATGCGCGCCCGCGCCGCGCGCCGGCTCGAGGTCGAGCGCGACCTCCGAGACGCGCTCGCGAACAAAGAACTGCAGCTCCACTACCAACCGCTCGTCGACCTCCACAACGGTGAGATCGTCTCGCTCGAGGCGCTGCTGCGCTGGGAGCATCCGCGGCGCGGCCTCCTCGAGCCCGAGGAGTTCATCTCGGTCGCCGAGGAGTGCGGCCTGATCGGGCCGATCGGCCGCTGGGTCGAGGAGGCTGCGTGCGGGCAGGCCGTCGAGTGGCAGGAGGAGCGCCCCGACCGGAGGCCGATCGCCGTCTCGATCAACGTCTCGGCCCGGCAGATCGCCCACCGCGACCTCGCCGACTCGGTGGCCGGCATCCTGACCCGGACCGGGCTCGAGCCGATCCAACTCCAGCTCGAGGTCAACGAGAGCATCCTGGTCGAGGAGTCGGCGATGGCGACGACCACGCTCGAGGCGCTGAGCGATATCGGCGTCCGCCTCGTCCTCGACGACTTCGGCACCGGCTACTCCTCGCTCGCCTATCTCAGCCGCTTCCCGTTCGACGCGCTCAAGATCGATCGCTCGTTCATCGAGGGCCTCGGCGTCGAGCAGGAGCGGACCGCGATCGTCGAGGCGATCATCGGGATGGCCCGCGCGCTCTCGCTCGACGCGATCGCCGTCGGGGTCGAGAGCGACGTCCAGCTGTCGGAGCTGCGGCGCCTCGGCTGCGAGTACGGCCAGGGCCACCTCTTCTCCCGGCCGCTGCCGGCGCGCGACATCACCCGGCTGGTGCGCGAGGGAGAGCTCGAGCTACTTGGGAATCCTGCCAGGTAGATATTCGTTGCTGAGCACGTCCGAGGGCGCCGGCCGCCCGCTGATCAGGCCGTGGTCGCGCATCCAGAGGATGAAGCTCTCCCACTCTTCGGGATTCATTTCTCCGTAGGCCTGGGTTTCGCCGCCGCCGCCGCCGCCGCCGGACGTCTTTCTCTGCGGCGGTTTCAGCAGCGGCAGCGTCGCCCTCACCTCGGCCGCCGTCAGGCGCGGGTCGAGGTCGGGGTTGGCGGCGGTCAGGGCTTCGGTCGCCGCCTGCGGGTCGGCCGCCGCGGCGGTGGTGCCGCGGGCGAGCGCGGCGAGGAACAGGCGCACCGGCTGCGAGTCTTTTTCGAGCCGCTGGCCCTGGGCGACGAAGACCAGCTCGTTGTAGGTCGGGACCCCGAGCTTGTCGACCGGGATGACGACCGGTTCCTTGCCCCGCAGCCGCAGGTCGACGCCCTCGACGTTGCGGAAGCCGCCGAGCATCGCCTGGGCCTTGCCGCTCACGATTGCCGGCAGCAGCCCGTAGCCGACGTTGACCGTCGTCACGTCGGAGGTCGAGAGCCCGGCGCGGGCGAGGATCGTCTTCAGGTAGGCGTCCTGGTAGGGGATTCCGGCGGTCGCGATCGTCTTCCCTCGCAGGTCGGCAATCCCACCGATCTTCGAGCTCTTGAGCCAGATCATCGAGGTCAGCGGGGTGTCGACAAGGGCGCCGACGGCCTTCACGTCGAGCCCCTGTTCGTGGGCGAGGATCACCTCCGGCTCGTAGGAGATCGCGAGGTCGGTGCGGCCGGCGGCGACCTGCTTGATCGGAGCCGATGGGTCGGACGGGGTCTGGATCGTCACGTCGAGCCCGGCTTCCTTGAAGTAGCCGAGCTTCTGCGCCATGTAGATCCCGGCGTGGTCGGGGTTCGGGTAGAAGTCGAGCGTGAGGGTGAACGGTTCGGACTCGGGGGCGCCGCCCTCACTCTTCTCGCCGCAGGACGCCAGCCCAAGCGAGAGGGCCGCGACGAAGAGGACAGCCACGGCGGCCGCGGATCGGAAGCGCCTCATCGTCTGAGTTCTATCGCCAAGTGACGATGCGGCGCTCCGCGAGCGCCAGCAGGCCGAACAGGCCGACCGCGATCGCGGAGAGGACGAACACCGAGGCGAACAGCCGCGCCGTCTCGAGCTGGGCGTTGTCCTGCAGCATCAGATGGCCCAGTCCGGAGTCGGACCCGGCCCACTCGCCGAAGACGGCTCCGATCACCGCGACGGCGACCGCGATCTTGGCCCCGCTGAACGTGTAGGGGAGCGCCGTGGGGGCCTCGAGCCGCCAGAGAATCTGGCTGCGAGAGGCATCGAGGGTGCGCATCATCTTCGTCGCCTCGGGGTCGACCGAGCGCAGGCCGTCGAGGGTGTTGACCGTGATCGGGAAGAAGCAGATCAGCGCCACGATCGCCAGCTTCGGCCCGATCCCGAACCCGAACCAGACGACGAGGATCGGGGCGATGACGACGATCGGAATCGTCTGCGACGCGATCACCAGCGGGTAGGCGGCCCGGCGCAGGGTCTCCGAGAGGTGGAGCGCGACCGCGAAGGCGAGGCCGGCGGCGAGGCCGCAGGCGAAGCCGAAAATCACCTCCCGCAGGGTGACCCAGGCGTTTTCGGCGAGCAGCGAGCGGTTCTCCCAGAGCGATGAGGCGATTTCGGCAGGGGAGGGGACGAGGAAGTGCTCGAGGTTGAGCGCGTCGGCGATCGCCCCGGTGCTGGCCGCGACCTGCCAGGCGCCGATCAGGCCGGCGAGCAGCAGCGCGGGGAGCAGCCACTTCTTCATCGTGCTCCCTCGTGCAGGGCCGCCATCGCCCGCTCGCGGGCTGCGATGAACTGCGGATCGGTCACGGCCGCGTCGCGGTCGGGCGCGCGCGCGGTGGGGGCGCTCAACTCGGCCACCACCGCCGCCGGGCGGGCCGAGAGCACGACGACCCGGTCCGAGAGGTAGAGGGCCTCCTCGACGTCGTGGGTGACCAGGATGACCGTGCGCGGGTCGGTCGCCAGCGCGGTCGCGAGCCAGGCCTGCATCTCGGCCCGCGTGATCGCGTCGAGCGAAGCGAACGGCTCGTCGAGGGCGAGCACGGGCTTGCCGGCGACCAGGGTCCGCAGGAAGGCGACCCGCTGCCGCATCCCGCCCGAGAGCTCGGCAGGCGCCGCGAGCTCGAAGCCGGCGAGGCCGAAGCGCTCGAACAGCCCGCCGGCCTCGCGCCGGGCGGCGGCGCGGCCGACGCCGCGGTTGCGCAGCGCGAGCGCGGCGTTGTCGAGCGCCGGAAGCCAGGGGAGGAGCAGGTCGCGCTGCGGCATGAACGCGCATCCGGCGAGGCGGTCGGCGGCGTCGACCCGGCCCCCGACCGCGATCTCCCCGCTCCCCGGCTCCTGCAGGCCGGCGATCAGCTCCAGCAGCGTCGACTTGCCGCATCCCGAGGGGCCGACGATTCCGAGGACGCGGTGAGCCCGCGCCTCGAGGTCGAGGCCGTCGATCGTGATCAGATCGCCGTAGGCGTGGCGCAGGCCGCGGACCGCGACCCCCGCGGGATCGGCTGCTCCGGCAGGCGACCCGCCATCGGCGGCGAAATCCCTCGCTTCCGTCGGCACCCTGGTATCCTGGCGCACGGCGCTCTCCTGACCAAAGAACTCAGGAAAGTCGATAAGGCACCTCTCCCCTCTGCACCACGTGGACCCGGCAATCATCCTCTTCGGCCTTGGCATCGGCGTGCTCGTCGGCATGACCGGCATGGGCGGCGGCTCGCTGATGACGCCGCTGCTGATCCTGATCTTCGGGATCCAGCCGACGACGGCGATCGGCACCGACATCTTCTACTCGGCCGTGACGAAGACGGTCGGCGGCTGGCGCCACCTTCGGATGCAGACGGTGAACATGGAGCTTGTCCGCTGGCTTGCGACCGGCAGCGTCCCGGCCGCGGTGGCGGGGGTCGCCCTCGTCTCCTATGTGCAGGGCCAGGTCGGCGAAGACCGGCTCAACGAACTGGTCTACGCGGTGCTGGGCGGCACCCTGTTGATGGTCGGCGTCATCACCCTGACCCGGGCGCTGATCCTCCGCAACATGATCGACGAGCGCGATCGCTTCGATGTCGAGCGACGCCACAAGGTCGCCGCGATCGTGATCGGCGCCACCACCGGCTTCGTCATCGGCATCACCTCCGCAGGCTCGGGGACCGTGATCGCGATCCTGCTGATAGCCCTCTACCGCCTCTCGCCGAAGAAGGTGGTCGGTACCGACGTCTTCCACGCCGCGATCCTGCTCTGGGCGGCCGGCATCGCCCATTGGGTCGGCGGCAATGTCGACTTCAGCCTCGCCGGCAACATCCTCCTCGGGTCGGTCCCGGGGGTCGTGATCGGCGCCGCCCTCTCCGACCGGGCTCCGCAGGGCTTCATCCGGACCGCGCTCGGCCTCGTCCTCGTCGGCTCCGGCATCGTCACGATCCAGAAGGGCGACCCCTCGGTCTGGCCGATTGCCGCCGGCGTGGCAGCCATCGGCCTCGGCCTGATCGTCTACGCGCCGCACTGGCTCAACCGCCGCCGCGAGAATCAGCGCCGGGAAGAGGAAGCCAGGCAAGAGCTTGACCGGGCGGCCGCCCTCAGGCGAACGTTGCCGGCCGACTGATTAACTAGGTCGATGCGTGTTTCCGCGAAGGCCGACTACGCGGTGCGTGCGGCGGCAGAGCTGGCCGCCGTCGGAGAGGACGGTCCCGTCAAGGGGGAGCGGCTCGCCGAGGCGCAGGAAATTCCGCTGCAGTTCCTCGAGCACATCCTGCTCGAGCTCAAGCACGCCGGCCTGGTCCGTGCCCGCCGCGGCGCCAAGGGGGGCTACTGGCTCGCCCGTCCCGCCGACGACATCACGATCGCCGACCTCGTCCGCGCCGTCGAGGGCCCGATCGCGCACGTCCAGTCCGACCCGCCGGAGTCGATCGAATACCGCGGCAACGCCGAGCACCTGCAGGAGGTATGGATCGCCGTCCGCGCCAACCTCCGCGCGGTTCTCGAGCACGTGACCCTCGCCGACCTGGTATCCGGCGAAATGCCGGCGGTGGTCGAGGAGCTGTCGGCCCAGCCCGACGCCTGGGCGCCGCGCTAGTCCCGCGCCGGCCCGCCGGCGACGACGTTGACGAAATTCTCCAGGTGGCGCGTCGTCCAGCACTCGAAGGCGCCGGCGCAGTGGCGCTCGTAGGCGGCCATCACCGAGTCGCCGTAATTCCAGTAGAGCCGCGGCTCCGGGTTGAGCCAGAACAGCCGCCCGGCACGTTCCGAGACCTGGGCGAACACCTCGGCGTGGGGCTCGCGGCCGTTGGTGCGGGCGTCGCCGAGCACGATGACGGTCGAGCGCGGATCGAGCTCGTCGGAGATCTCGGACAGGAACTCGAGCCAGACCCGGCCGTAGTCGGTGTAGCCGGAGACGTCGGCGACGCCGCCCTCGCTCGAGATCCGCTGCGCGATCGTGCGGAAGTCGCGCTCGTGCTCGAAGATCTCGGTCACCTCCGAGATCCGCTCGATGAAGACGAAGCTGCGCAGCTTGCGGAACGAGTCGTGCAGGGCGTGGAGGACCGAGAGGAAGAAGACGCTGGCCGAGGTGACCGAGGTCGAGACGTCGCAGAGGACGTAGATCTCCGGCCGCCGCGGCCGCTTCGGCCGGTAGCGGAGGCGGAGCGGGACCCCGCCGGTCTCCAGCGATGAGCGCATCGTCCGGCGGACATCCACCGAGCGCCCCTTGCGCCTGCCGCGTTGCTCGTGGCCGAGGGTGGCCAGCCGCCGCTTCATCTGCGAGACGGCGCGGTGGACGGCGGCGAGGTCCTGGGTCGGGCTCGTCGGCAGCGCCCGGTCGAGCTCGGCCAGCGGCCGCGAAGGCGGCAGCGTGGAGGTGCGCTCGATCAGGTCCCGTTCGAGCTCGCGCCGGAGGTGGCGCTCGAAGCGGTTGAGCTGGTCGCGGTCGATCTCCGGCCGCTCCTCACCCTCCTCGTCCGCGGGTTGCGGGCCGGTCGAGAGGCCGAGGGTGCGGCGGATCCGCTGGACGTCGACGCCGACCACGCCCGAGCCCTCGCCCTGGCGCCCGAAGGCGGCGATCGCGAGCCGCGCGAGGTCGCGCATGTCGCCGTCCTCTCCGTCGAGGATCGCCTCGCGGATCTGCTCGCGGAGGTCGTCGATGTCGAGGCGCTCCGCCCCCTCCTGGCCCTGCCCTCCCTCGCCGATCTCGCGGGCGACGGCCTCGGCCTCGGCGGCGCGGAAGAACCAGCGCTCGAACAGGAGCTCGAACAGGCGGCGATCCTCCTGCGACTTGGCGATCGTCGCTGCCAGTGCCTCGCGGAAATCGTCCTGCGAGGTCCACGGCACCCGCTCGAGCGCCGCGAAGGCATCGAGGATCTCGGAGGTCCCGACCGCGACACCCTCCGAGCGGAGCTCCTCGCAGAAGCCGAGCAGCTTCGCCGCCAGCCCCGGCGGCCCGGTCTCCGCCTTCGGCCCGTACGGGGATCCCGCGACGGAACTCACCCTGCGGTCTGCGTCGGCGCGCCCGGCATCTTCAACCCGACGCGCTCGGCGACCAGGTCGATGTCGGTGCGGTGCTTGACGATGATCGACATCGACTGGGTGAAGGTCTCATGGTCGATGTCGTCGGCGCCCATCAGCAGCAGGGTCCGGGCCCAATCGATCGACTCCGCGATCGACGGCGGCTTCTTCAGGTCGAGCCCGCGCACCATCCGCACGACCTCGACCAGGCGGCGGGCGAGGGTCTCGGGCAGATCGGGCGCGTGCAGCTGGACGATCTCCATCTCGCGCTCGAGCTCGGGGTAATCGAGCCAGAGGTAGAGGCAGCGCCGCTTCAGCGCCTCGGTCAGCTCGCGTGAGTTGTTCGAGGTGAGGACGACGATCGGCATCGTCGTCGCCGCGATCTGACCCAGCTCGGGGATCGTGATCTGGAAGTCGGAGAGGAGCTCGAGCAGCATCGCCTCGAACTCCTGGTCGGTCTTGTCGATCTCGTCGATCAGCAGGACGACCGGGTCGGGGCTGGCGATCGCCTGCATCAACGGCCGCTCGAGCAGGAAATCGGCCGCGAATATGTCGTCCAGTAAAGCGCTGCCTCCTCCGCTCTCGCTCGAGCCAGAGGAAGCAGATATGGACTGGCCCTCGCTTCCGCGTCCGGGGGCAGCTTCGCCGTCGCTTCCGCGTCCGGGGGCAGCTTGGATGGCCAGCAGTTGTTTGCGGTAGTTCCACTCGTAGAGCGCCTTCGACTCGTCGAGGCCCTCGTAGCACTGGAGGCGGATCAGCTCGCGGCCGCTGGCGCGCGAAAGCGCCTTCGCGAGCTCGGTCTTGCCGACCCCGGCCGGCCCCTCGACGAGGACCGGCTTGCCGAGCCGCTGGGCGAGGAATGAGACCAGTGCGGCCGGCTCGTCGGCGAGATATTCGGCGGCGGCGAGGGCCTCCTTCATCTCGGCGACGGATGAGGGCATCGGCGCGTCGGGCATGGGGCGATGATAATCGGCGTCCATGAGCGTGGAGCGAGCAAGCGTCACAGTCCGGTTCATCGCGCGGCGAGCGAAGCGCGAGGCCTTGTGATGCACGAGCTCGCGCTCCCGGCCGCGACCCTGCTGCCGCACAGCGGCACCCCCTACATCGTCATGGTCCTCGCCGGGTTCGCGCTCGGGATCCTCGGCTACATGTCGAGCTCGCGTTGGCTGGTCGCGGTCGGGATCGCCCTGATCGTCCTCGGCGCGCTGCTCTTCCCGCTCGCGATCAACCTCACCGAGAGCACCCCGCCGCAGGTCCACGAACCCCGTTAACGGGGACCTTAGGGGGTTGCCGTACGATTTCGGCTCGGATCCCGACCTGCAGGAGGACCCCACGTTTTGAGAAGCAGACTTCAGATCGCCCTCGCCCTCTGCGCCGTCGCCGCGCTGGGTATCGGCCTCTCGGCCTGCGGAGGCGGCGGCGGCAGCAGCGAAGAAAGCCCGCAGGCGGTGATCGAAAACGCGACCCTGGAAGGGATCGAAAGCGCCAACCTCGACCTCTCGCTGAAGGTCAACTCGACCGGCAAGGAAGGCAGCGACCTCGAAGTCAGCGTCTCCGGCCCGTTCGAAAATCAGGAAGGCGGCAACCTGCCGCAGATGGCGATCGAAGCGACCGCGAAGGGCAACTACAAGGGGGAAGACGTCGATTTCGACGGCGGCCTCGTGCTGCTCCCGAACAGCGCCTTCGTCAGGTACGAAGGCGTCGAGTACGAAGTCGACCAGGCGACCTTCAGCTTCGTCGAATCGCTCCTCAACCGCAGCCAGAAGGGGGCGGGCGGCGAATCGAAGGGGATCACCGGCTGCCGGCAGGCGGTCAGCGCGCTCGACTTCACCAAGCTCGGCGAACACCTCAAGAACGAAGGGACGGTCGAAGTCGGTGGGACCGACACGACCAAGCTCAGCGGCGATCTCGACCCGACCGGGGCCGGAGACCTGCTCTCCGAACTGAGCGAAGACCCGGCCTGCCGGACCCTGCTCGGCGCCGCCGGGAAGATCCCGTCGGTCGGCAGCCTGAAGAAGTCGGGAGGCGAACTGAGCGAATCGCTGAAGACCGCGCACGTCGAGTTCTACGTCGGCGAAGACGACCACATCGTCCGCCGCGTCGTCGCCGAACTTCTCGTCGAACCCAAGGGCTCGCAGAAGGAAAGCAGCGAAATCGACCTCGACCTCACCCTCGAAGGCGTCAACGAAGAACAGGAAATCGTTGCGCCGAGCGGGGCGAAGCCGCTCAGCGATCTGTTCGCAAAGCTCGGCATCAATCCGCTGGAACTCGCCGGCTCGCTGCAGAGGGGCGAAGGGGTCCAACCGCTGCTCGAACAGCTCGGCAAGGGCGGCGGCCTGCCGAACCTGTTCGGCAGCGGCGAAGCCGACGAAGGCGGGGAAGGGACGAAGGAAGCCGGCGGGGCCGAACGCGCGCTGTCCTATGCCGAATGCGTGAGGGGGGCGCGCTCGGCGGCGGACCTGCAGAAGTGCGTCGCAGCGTTGTAGCCGTGTCGTGAGCGCGGAGCGAGCAAGCGTCGCAATCTGTCTCTTCGCGCAGCGAGAAAAGCGCGAACGTTCGCCGTGAGCTACTTCCTGTTGGCGGTCAGCTTCGCCGTCATCCTCGCCGGCGCGCTGCTCTTCACCAACGCGGTCGAGTGGCTGGGCCACCGCCTGAAGCTCGGCGAAGGGGCCGTCGGCAGCGTCCTGGCCGCGGTCGGAACCGCGATGCCGGAGACGCTGATCGCGATCGTCGCCCTGGTCGGCAGCGCCGAAGGCGGCGAAGACGTGGCGATCGGCGCGATCGTCGGCGCCCCGTTCCTGCTCGCGACCCTGGCGATGGGCCTCGTCGGCCTCTTCGCCTACGTCTACCGCGAGCGTCGCACCCAGGGCCTGACCCTCGATGCCCACGGGCCCACCCTGGAGCGCGACCTGCTCTTCTTCCTCTTCTTCTTTTCGCTCTCGCTGGCGCTCTCCTGGGGGGCGCCCGCCGCCGTCAGGATGCCGGTCGGGGTGATCGTCTTCCTCGCCTACGTCGTCTACATCCGTCGCACCCTGCGGGCCGGCGGCGAGGTCCAGTCGCATGGCTCGCTCGACCCGCTGATCCTCGAGCGTCGCGAGGAGCACCGGACGAACCCCGGGATCGGGCTCTGCGTGACCCAGCTGCTGGTCGGCCTCGCCGCAATGGTCGGCGGCGCCCACCTCTTCGTCGAGGAGCTGCTCCACATCGCCGAGAGCCTCGGAATACAGGCGGTGGTGCTCTCGCTGATCCTCGCCCCGCTCGCGACCGAGCTGCCGGAGAAGGTCAACAGCTTCTTCTGGGTCAGGGAGGGCAAGGACTCGCTGGCGCTCGGCAACATCACCGGGGCGATGGTCTTCCAGTCGACGATTCCGTTCGGGATCGGGCTCCTGTTCACGGACTGGTCCCTGAGCGGGGACGCCGCGCTCTCGGTCGCCCTCGGGCTGATCGGCGGCTTGCTCGCCTATGAGGCGCTGCACCGGCGCGATCGCTTCTCGCTGCCGGTCGTCGTCGCCTGGTTCGCCCTGTACGGGTGCTACATCGTGGCCGTCGCGGCCACGGCCTGAGCGCTCACGCGGCCTGCAGCTCGGCCAGAGCCTCGAGCACGACCTCGTCGTGCGTCTTCGGCGAGACCTTCGGGAATACCCGGGCGATCGTGCCCTCGGGATCGATCAGGAACGTCGCCCGCTGAACGCCCCAGTACGTCTTGCCGTACATCGATCTCTCGCCCCAGGTCCCGTAGGCCTCGGCGACGGAATGGTCGGCGTCGGCAAGCAGGGTGAAGTCGAGGTCGAATTTCTCGGCAAACTTCGCGACCGCCTCGACCTCGTCCGGGGAGACGCCGAGGACCCGGGCTCCGGTGGCCGCGTAGTCGGAGCGGTGGTCGCGGATCCCGCAGGCCTGGGTCGTGCAACCCGGGGTGTCCGCCCGCGGGTAGAAGTAGAGGACGACGGTCTGGCCGCGGAGGTCGGAGAGCGTCACCTCGTCTCCGTTCTGGTCGGGCAGCGTGAAGTCGGGAGCCTCCTGGCCGATCTCGAGCACGGCCTAGTCCTCGCGGCCCGGATCCTGCCCGGTCTCGTCGCCGTCGACCTCCTCGTCGCCCTGCTCGAGCGCCGTCTCCGAGATCGAGCCGCCGGAGCCCGGGTGGTAGTGGGTCTGGAAGCGCTCCAGCGCCTCGTCGCGGCGGTCCTCGTCGATCGGGACGTCGTCGGAGACGCGGACCCACTCGGCGCCCTCGTAGTCCTCCATGTTGAAGACCTCCTGGTCGAGGGATGTCGAGTCGTCGACGATCACGATCACCTCGGTCTGGGGGTTGAAGTAGGTCCCCGGCTGCATCAGCAGCTCCTCGACTTCGTAGAGATTCTCCCTCGCCGCGGTCATCTCTCCTCCAATCCTATGAGATCGGCGAGCTGCCGATCGGTCTCGGCCTCGACGTCGAGCGGCTCCTCGCCGCGCCTCGCGCGGCGTTCGTTGCGGGCGATCACGAGGGCGCGGACCTCGGCCCGGAGCTCCTCGTCGTGGCCGCCGCCGCCCTCGGCGCCGAGGGCGAGCAGCCGCGCGACCTCTGCGTCGACGTCGATCTCCTCCTCCTCGCCCCGCCGCCGCCGCCGGTAGGCCTTCGCCTCGAGCATCTGCCGGGCCTCGGTCTCCTGCAGGGCGCGGTCCACCTCCAGGGGCCTCCCGGAGTGGGCCGGGGGCGGTGCCTGTTCGATCGAGAACCGACCGCCGCCGATCCCCCTCCAGGCACGCCCTGCGCGGGCGAAGCTGACCGCCGCGATCGGCAGCACGGCGAGGGTGATCAGGACGATCGCGGTGCCGCTCGAGATCCCGATCGCAGCCATCGCTTCAGCTTACGGGCCTCACGGCTGGAGCGGCCATTCGCTACTCTTCGCATTGGTTGACTGACCAGTCAATCGGGCATCACTCCCACCGAGACGAAGGAGCTTCGAGCAGTGGTTGACTTCACCCTGACCGACGAGCAGAAGGACCTGCGCGAGCTGGCGCACAATTTCGCGGAGAAAGAGATCCGCAGGGTCGCCTGGGAGTACGACAAGGACGGAACCTGGCCCCAGGAGATCATCGACAAGGCCTGGGAGGTCGGGTTGATGAACACCCACATCCCCGAGGCCTACGGCGGTCCCGGGCTCGACTACCTCTCCGGCTGCCTGATCGAGGAGGAGATGGGGTGGGGATGCTCCGGGATCGGCACCTCGCTGATGGCCAACGGCCTCGCCTCGGCGCCGATCACCCTCGGCGGCTCCGAGGAGACGAAGAAGAAGTACCTCGGGATGCTGTGTGAGGAGCCGAAGCTCGCCTCGTTCTGCCTGACCGAGCCGGACGCCGGCTCCGACGTCTCGGGGATGAAGACCCGCGCTGTCAAGAACGGCGACAAGTACGTCATCACCGGGTCGAAGTGCTTCATCACCAACGGCACCTACGCCGACTTCTTCACCGTCTACGCCAAGACCGATCCCGAGGCGGGGCACCGCGGGATCAGCGCCTTCGTCGTCGAGGCCGACCTCCCCGGGGTCAGCGTCGACAAGAAGGAGGACAAGATGGGCCAGCGGGCGTCCAACACCGCGACCATCTCCTTCGACGAAGTCGAGATCCCGGCCGAGAATCTGATCGGCGAGGAAAACAAGGGCTTCAAACTGGCGATGATGACGCTCGACCGCACCCGTCCCGGCGTCTCGGCGATGGCCGTCGGCATCGGCCGGGCCGCGACCGAGTTCGCCACCGAGTACTCGAAAGAACGGGTCCAGTTCGGCGTCCCGATCGCGATGCACCAGGCGATCCAGTTCATGATCGCCGACATGGCGACGAAGGTCGAGGCCGCCCGGCTGCTGGTCTGGAACTCCGCCGTGATGCTCGACCAGGGCCTGCGCAACAGCAAGGTCTCCTCGATGGCGAAGCGTTTCGCCGCCGACTCGGCGATGGAGATCTGCGTCGACGCCGTCCAGGTCTACGGCGGCTACGGTTTCATCAAGGAGTACCCGGTCGAGAAACTGATGCGCGACGCGAAGATCATGCAGCTCTACGAGGGCACCAGCCAGATCCAGCGGCTCGTGATCGCCAAAGAAGTCCTGCTGCCCCGCCAGGCCGAGGAGCCGACCCCCGAGGCCGAAGCGCTGGCCGCGAAGGAGTCGGAGGAGAGCCAGGCCGAGCAGGCGGCCGCCACCGTCTAGGGCGGGGGCGGTTGCCCCCCTCGATCCCGCTGCGTAGGATCGGGGGGCAATGAGCGCGGAGCGAGCAAGCGTCGAACTCTGGCTCTTCGCGCAGCGGGCGAAGCGCGAGAATTCGTGATGGAGTCCGCACGCGGCCAGATCAGCGTCGGCGACGTCCTCAACGAGACCTTCTCGATCTACGGGAACAATCTCGGGGCGCTGATCGGCGGCTCGCTCGCGGTCTTCGTGATCGTTGGCGTCGCCTCGGGCCTGCTTCAGCATGCGGGCGGCCTGATTCTCGGAACCCTGGCGCTGATCGTCGAGCTGGCCGGGCGCGCGATCTTCGTCGGCTTCGTCGTCAAGCTCGTCGAGGACGTCCGCGACGGAAGGCGCGACCACTCGGTCGGCGACCTCTTCTCATCGGCATCCGATGCGATCGTTCCCCTGATCGCGTTCGGGATCCTGTTCGGGATCGGGGTCGGGATCGGGTTCCTGCTGCTGATCATCCCCGGCTTCTTCCTGCTGACGATGTGGTCGGTCGGCGCACCGGCGATCGTCGTCGAGGGGGAGGGGCCGATCGGCGCCTTCGGCCGCAGCTGGAAACTCGTCTGGGGCGACGGCTGGAGGGTCTTCGCCGTGCTCGTCGTCGTCTTCCTGATCGTCCTCGCCGTCTCGGTGGTTCTCGCCGCGCTGGCCAGCGCGATCGGCGGCGAGGTCTCGACCGTGATCGCCTCGATCATCGCCGCGGTGATCACCGCGCCGGTCTACGCGATCGCGGTCAGCGTCCTCTACTTCGATCTCGGCGGTGGCGGCAAGGTCGCAGTCGGCCAGGCTCCCTCGGCGACGCCGCCGCCGGCCTCCTAGCGATGGACGTCACCGAGAGGGCCGCCGCCGGCAGGGAGGCGCGCACGCGGGTTCCGCGCCCGGCCCACGCCGGATGGGAGGCGCCGGCGGATCGGGCCGACCCGGTCGCCATTCTCGAAGAGCAGGCGGCGGCGAGAGTCCCGGAGCTGCTGCCGATCCGCTACGGGCGGATGGCCGTCTCGCCGTTCACCTTCTACCGCGGTGCCGCGGCGGTGATGGCCGCCGACCTCGCCGGCACCCCGGTCTCGGGGCTCGAGGTGCAGATGTGCGGCGACGCCCATCTCTCGAACTTCGGCGTCTTCGCCGCCCCCGACCGGCGGCTGGTCTTCGACCTCAACGACTTCGACGAGACGCTGCCGGGACCCTGGGAGTGGGACCTGAAGCGCCTCGCCGCGAGCTTCGAGATCGCCGCCCGCGACAACGGCTTCAAGCGCAAGGAGCGGCGGGCGGCGGTCGTCAGGGTCGGCCGCACCTACAGGGAGTCGATTCGCGAGTTCGCGAAGATGCGAAACCTCGAGATCTGGTACGCGCGGCTCGACGCCGAGGAAGCGCTCGAATCGCTGCGCTCCGACCGCGGGAAGGCGGTGCGGAAGGTCGAGAAGGCGGCCGCGAAGGCACGGGCGAAGGACAGTCTCAGGGCGCTCGATCGGCTCACCGAAACGGTCGACGGGGAGCTGCGGATCGCGAGCAGGCCGCCGCTGCTGGTCCCGATCGAGGAGATCGTCGCGGAATTCGGCGACATCGACCCCGAGCAGGCGGTGCGGACCGTGCTGACCGAGTACGCGGACTCGATGAAGGGCGACCGCCGCCACCTCCTCTCCGAGTACCGCTACCGCCACCTCGCCCACAAGGTCGTCGGCGTCGGCAGCGTCGGAACCAGGGCCTGGGTCACGCTGCTGACCGGCCGCGACGACTCCGACGCGCTGTTCCTCCAGGCCAAGGAAGCGCAGGCCTCCGTCTTCGAGCCCTACGCCGGCAAGAGTCGGTTCCGCAACCACGGCCGCCGCGTGGTCGAGGGGCAGTGGCTGATGCAGGCGGCCAGCGACAGCTTCCTCGGCTGGTGCGCGGGGGTCGAGGCCGACGGCCGGCCGCGCGACTACTACGTACGCCAGCTCTGGGATCAGAAGGGCTCGGGCGACATCGAATCGATGCGCCCGCGGGCGCTGGGGATCTACGCCCAGGCCTGCGGCTGGACCCTGGCCCGGGCCCACGCGCGCTCGGGCGACGCGGTCGCGATCGGCGCCTACCTCGGCTCCGGCAGCGCATTCGACGAGGCGATCGCCGACTTCTCGGAGGCCTACGCCGACCAGAACGAGCGCGACCACGCGGCGTTGCTCGACGCGATCGAGTCCGGCCGCCTCGAGGCCGAGGATGCCTAGTCCCGGGCCTCCCGCCGCATCGCGGGTGCTCCCCTCAACGAGGGTGTGGTCGCCATTTCTTCCGATGGGCGGAAGAAATGGCGACCACACCCAGGGGCGAAATCGTGGTGGTCGCCATTTGATCCAGTGTGGGAGAGAAATGGCGACCACGCAAAGGGGGGGTTGGATTGGCCGAGCTGGCGACGAGGCAGCATGGGGTTGTCTCGATCCGCCAACTCCTCGGCCCGCTCGGCTACTCGCAGCCCGCAGTCACTCGCGCGGTCCTTGCCGGCCGGCTCCACCGACTCCACCAAGGGGTGTATGCGGTGGGGCACACGGATCTCAGTCCATTGGGACGCTGCCTGGCCGGCGTGCTGGCGGCCGGTCCCGGCGCGCTGCTGAGTCACCGCTCTGCCGGTTGGCTGTGGGGCATCTGGCGATCGGCGCCGGCGCCATATGAGGTCACCGGCCCGATCCCCCGCAGACCGAAGCGTCCGCTCGTCGTTCACAGGGCCCGCCGGCTCGAACCCGAGGACCGCGCGCTCGTCGAGCGCATTCCGGTCACGGCGGTGCCGCGGACGCTTCTCGATCTCGCCGCCTCGATTCGACGCGACCAGCTGGGTCGGTGCCTTGAGAGAGCCGAGGAGCTCGAGCTGTTCGACCTCGGGCCAGTCGAGTCCCTGCTGGCCCGGACCGTTGGCCATCATGGCCACGGTCGGCTGCGGCGCGCGCTGCACCTGTATCGCGAACCCTGGTTCACGCGCTCGGAGCTGGAGCGCAGAGTGCTCCAGCTCATCCGGGAAGGAGGCGTGGACCCGCCCGCCACCGGCTTCAACGTCGCCGGCCACGAGCTCGATCTCTACTGGCCCGAGTCGCGGGTCGCCGTCGAAATCGACACTTTCGAGACCCACGGGACCCGCGCGGCCTTCGAGCGGGACCGCCGGCGGGACCTCGAATTGCGCGCAGCCGGGGTCGAGGTCGGACGTATCACCGGTCCGCGCATCGAACGCGAACCACAGGAGGTGCTCGATCAGATCAGGCTGCTGTTGGCGCGCCACCGCGGCGAGCGCGGCTAGGCGGGGGCCTTGGCGCGCGCCGCCTTCTGGCGCCGGATTTTGTCGAGCTCGACCTTGCGCAGCCGAACCGAGGCGGGGGTCACTTCGAGACACTCGTCGTCACGGAGGAACTCGAGCGCAGCTTCCAGCGAGAGCTCTTTCGGCGGCGAGAGGCGGACCAGGACGTCGGCGCTGGCCGCTCGCATGTTGGTCTGCTGCTTCTCCTTGATCGCGTTGACGTCGAGGTCGTCGGAGCGGCTGTTCTCGCCGACGATCATCCCCTCGTAGACCTCCTCGCCGGGGCCGACGAAGAGGGTGCCGCGGTCCTGGAGGCTGAGCAGCGCGTAGCTGGCGCTCGAGCCGCGCCGGTCGGCGACGAGCGACCCGGTCGGCCGGGTGCGGAGGTCTCCTGCCCAGGGCTCCCAGCGGTCGAAGACATGGTGGAGGATCCCCGAGCCGCGGGTCTCGGTCAGGAACTCCGTTCGGAGCCCGATCAACCCGCGGGCCGGGATCAGGTAGTCCATGCGCACCCACCCGGTCGCGTGGTTGGTCATGTGGTCGAGCCGGCCCTTGCGGCCCGCGAGCAGCTGGGTGACCGCGCCGACGTGCTCCTCGGGGACGTCGATCGCGAGGCGCTCGACCGGCTCGTGGACCTTGCCTTCGACCTCCCGGGTGATGACCCGCGGCTGGCCGGCGGTCAGCTCGAATCCTTCCCGGCGCATCATCTCCAGCAGGACGACCAGCTGCAGCTCGCCCCGCCCCTGAACCTCCCAGGCATCGGGCCGTTCGGTGTCGGTCACCCGGATCGAGACGTTGCCGACGAGCTCCGCGTCGAGCCGGGACCGGATCTGGCGCGCGGTCAGCTTGTCGCCCTCGGACCCGGCCAGCGGCGAGGTGTTGATCCCGACGACGATCGATAGCGACGGCTCGTCGACCGTGATGACTGGCAGCGGCCGCGGGTCGTCGGGGTCGGCGAGCGTCTCGCCGATCGTCACGTCCGCGAGACCGGCGACGGCGATGATCTCGCCCGGCCCCGCCTCCTCGGCGGCGACCCGCTCGAGCGCCTCGGTCACGTAGAGCTCGGTGATCGAGGCGCGCTCGATGCTGCCGTCGGCCCGGCACCAGGCGATCTGCTGGCCGTTGCGGACGGTCCCGTTGCGGACCCGGCACAGCGCCAGCCTGCCGACGTAGGGGTCGGCATCGAGGTTGGTGACGTGGGCCTGGAAGGGATGGTCGGGGTCGTACTCGGGGGCCGGGATCCGCTCCAGCATCAGGTCGAGCAGAGGAGAGAGGTCGGTTCCCTCGACCCCCTCCTCGAGCGCGGCCCAGCCCGCTTTCGCGTTCGTGTAGACGATCGGGAAGTCGATCTGATCAGAGTCGGCGTCGAGCTCGAGGAAGAGCTCGTAGACCTCCTCGACGACCTCGTCGATCCTCGCGTCTGCTCGGTCGACCTTGTTGACGACGAGGATCACCGGCAGCTTCGCCTCGAGCGCCTTGCGGAGGACGAAGCGGGTCTGGGGCAGCGGCCCCTCGGAGGCATCGACCAGCAGCAGCGCTCCATCGACCATCGTCAGCCCGCGCTCGACCTCACCGCCGAAATCAGCGTGACCGGGCGTGTCGACGATGTTCAGCTTCACCCCGGCGTGGTGGATCGCCGTGTTCTTGGCAAGGATGGTGATCCCCTTCTCGCGCTCGAGGTCCATCGAATCCATCACCCGCTCGGCGATCTCCTGGCCCTCGCGGAAGGCCCCGGTCTGCCACAGCATCGCGTCGACCAGCGTCGTCTTGCCATGATCGACGTGGGCGATGATCGCGATGTTCCTGAGGTCGTCTCTGGTCTGCATTCAATCCTCGGGTCTGGCCCAGCGTAGGCAAAGAAGAGGCCCGCCGGAGGCGGGCCTCGTCAGCGCAATGTGTCAGCGCGTCTACGAGGTCTGCTGGACGCTCGCCGCGGCGGGGCCCTTCGGCCCTTCCTCGGACTCGTACGTCACCTTCGCGCCCTCGGTCAGGGACTTGAAGCCCTCGCCGAGGATCGCGCTGTGGTGGACGAAGACGTCCTTCGAGCCGTCATCGGGAGTGATGAACCCGTAGCCCTTGTCGTCGCTGAACCACTTGACTGTTCCGGTTGGCATGCATTGCCTCCACTTCGTGTGCTGCGAA
>DATBHH010000066.1:0-11501 GCA_036557525.1 Solirubrobacterales bacterium
CGAGGTCCGGGGCGGGCGCCTCCATCCCGAAGTGGTCGAGGACGAGGTCGTCGACGCCCTCGGCCCGGAACACGAGCGGCACCTTGTAGATGTTGTCGACGTCGTGGGCCGAGATCACCGCGTCGACCGGAAGGCTCGCGAACAGCGCGATCTTGTTGCGGATGTCGCGGTCGAGGCGGCCCTCGGAGCGGCAGACGAGGGCGTGCGGCTGGATCCCGATCCGGCGCAGCTCGTTGACCGAGTGCTGGGTCGGCTTCGTCTTCAGTTCGCCCGCGTGCCCCACGTAGGGCACCAGCGTCAGGTGGACGAACATGCTCCGCTTCGAGCCGAGGTCGGTATAGAGCTGGCGTATCGACTCCAGGAACGGCAGCGACTCGATGTCGCCGACGGTGCCGCCGATCTCGGTGATCACGAAGTCCACCGACTGCGACTCGGCGACGATCAGGATCCGGTTCTTGATCTCGTCGGTGATGTGGGGGATCACCTGGACGGTGGCGCCGAGGTAGTCGCCGCGGCGCTCGCGCTTGATCACCGAGTTGTAGACCGCGCCGGCGGTGACGTTCGAGGCGCGTGAGGTGTTTTCGTCAGTGAACCGCTCGTAGTGGCCGAGGTCGAGGTCGGTCTCGGCGCCGTCCTCGGTCACGAACACCTCGCCGTGCTGGAACGGGCTCATCGTCCCCGGGTCGACGTTTATGTAGGGGTCGAACTTCTGGAGCTGGACCCGGTAGCCGCGGGAGACGAGCAGG
The DNA here is from genome assembly GCA_036557525.1 of Solirubrobacterales bacterium. Lineage (GTDB taxonomy): Bacteria > Actinomycetota > Thermoleophilia > Solirubrobacterales > 70-9 > VRUE01. The sequence goes on from DATBHH010000066.1 coordinate 747, forward strand.
CGGCCGATCGAGGAGGCGGCGATTCCCTTGCCGAGAGCCGAGACCACTCCGCCGGTGACGAAGATGAATCTCGTATCCCCTTTGCTACTCACCCGGGACCGACTTTCCCGAGGGTCGCAGTCTGAATCTTCGTGAGCGACAGTCGGTCGAGCCCGTAATTCATCTGCCCAGCGAGTCTAACCAGCGCAATGGCGGAAACGACTCGACCGTGGTCGAGATCGAGCGCATCTCGCCGTAAACCGTGACCCCGGCGATCACCGTCAGGGCGATCAACCGCTCGTCGCCCCCGAGCGAGGTCAGCAGCCATACGCCCGCGATCGCGCCGACGAGGTTCGAGCCGGTATCGCCGAGCATCGCCCGCTCGCGCAGGGTGAACCATGCTCCGACCAGGACCGGTCCGGCGAAGATCCCGAGCAGCTCGATCGGCGCCAGCGTCCAGCCGCCGATGCAGAGCGCGGCACCGAGGAGTGCCAGCGCCTTCTCGGCCCGCCCGGGCCGCACGTCCAGCAGGTTGAAGGAGTTGGTGGCGAGGATCAGGAGAGCGACGTCGGCGAGGTATCGCCACGATTCCAGCCCCCTGCCCGAAACGACGTAGGCGGCGAGCGCCAGCGCCCCGATTGCCTTGATCGCGCCCGTCGAGAGGCTCCCTTCGCGCAGCGCCCGCGCGTGGCCGCGCCACCCGCGCGGCGTGTCGGCCGCCGCGCCGCGCCCCAACGAGTCGTCGAGGAAGCCGAGGAAGGCGACGCCGAGAACGTAGGGCATCCAGTGGCGCAGGTCGGGGTCGAGGAGGTCGAGGTCGCCGCGGTCGTTGAGAAACGCGAGCGGCGCGAGCGCGACCAGCGACGCGGTCGCGAGAACCGCGCCGAGCGGGAACGCGAGCTCCGCCCCGCGATAGTTCTCGCGGGTGAGCCGGGCGTCGCAGAGGCCGCGGATCCCGGCGGGGACGACGAACAGGGCGACCGCGATCGCGACCGGGAAGCCGACCCAGGTCATCGCACAGCTCCGCGCTTCGCTCGCGGCGCAAAGAACCAGATATGCCTCATCGGGGTCGCTCTGCGCTCATTTCCGCTGCGGCGTGAGCAGGTCCGGCAGCAGCTGGTCGGCCGTCCCCTTGACCCCGAAGCTGCCCTCGGCGCCGAGCAGCGCCAGGACGGTCGCCAGCTTGCCGGCGCTCTGGTCGAGGTCATCGACGGTGGCGATGTCGTTGGCCTGGAAGAAGGAGATCGACGACGGTTCGGCGTCGGTCGCCTCGACCCCGACCGCCGCGGTCCTGGTCGCGGTCACACCACCGAGCAGCGCCGATTCGAACCGGGCCGCGGTCGAGCGCCGGACCGGTCCCATGTCCTGCGGCTGGTCGCGGACGACGATCACGCCGTCGAGGGCGCGGAAGTTGCCGCTGGCGCGCGAGAAGAGGTGACCCCGCACGCGCCCGATCAGGTTGCCGCCGAGGACGAGCTGGCGGCCGACCCCGGTCGCGAATTCGGTCTGCGTTTCGGGATCGTCCGCGATGTCGGCGAACCTCGTCTTCGAGAGGTCGCCGGAGAGCGCCGCCGTGTCGACCGGCTCGCGGATGACGCCGACGGCGACCAGCCTTCCCCCGGTCGGGCCCAGGGCGTCGTCGATCGCCCCCGAGATCTCGCCCGGGAGGCCGCCGATCGCCACCACCCCGATCCGCATGCCGTGCAGATCGTTGCGAACCAGGGCCGGATAGACCTGATCGGCGAATTCGTTCGCCTGGCCGAGTTCGACGCTCAGTTCCTCGGCGTGGTTGCGCGCGTCCTCGAGGTTCCCGGTCAGGCTCTGCTCGAGATCCTTGCGGGTGTTGTTGATCGTGTCGCCGCCGAGGGCGGCCCCGATCACGACGCCGATCGCAAGGGCGAGAAAGATCGCGATCAGCGAGGTCGCGTGGTAGCGCGCGCTGTAGCCCATATGTGCGAGTAGAGGCTAGATGCCCAGCCAAATCTTGATCTTCAGCCAGATCAGTTCTGTGAGGTCGCTGAGCGCCGGCGAGGCGATCACCACCATCGCCAGCAATATCGCGAAGGCGGCGATGAAGAGGGCCGCGGGGCCGAACCCGGTCCCGGGGTTGTAGAGGCGGCTGACCCCCTTCGCGTCGACCAGCTTCTCGCCGATCCGGAGGCGGGTGAGGAAGGTCGACGACATCCCGCCCCGCTTGCGGTCGAGGAACTCGATCAGGTTGAAGTGGGCGCCGACGCTGACGATCAGGTCGGCTCCCTTCTCATAGGCCATCAGCATCGCCACGTCCTCGCTGGTGCCGGCGGCGGGGACGATCGTGTGGTCGATCCCCATCTCGAGCAGCCGCTCGCGCCCGGGGGCTCGCCCGTCGGGGTAGGCGTGGACGATCAGTTCGGCGCCGCAGCCCAGGGCCCGATCGCTTGCGGAGTCCATGTCGCCGAGGATCAGGTCGGGCTTCAGCCCCTCTTCCAGCACCCCGTCGGCGGCGCCGTCGACGGCGACGATCACCGGTCTGACGTCGCGGATATACGGCCGGAGCGCCTTCAGGTCGCGGCGGTGACGTTCGCCGCGGACGACGATCAGGACCTGGCGGTCGCGGAAGGAGGTGCGAGTCGCCGGGAACTCGATCCTGTCGGTGAGCAGGTCGGACTCCATCCGGACGTGGGCGACCGTGTTCTCGGCGAACTCGGCGAGCGCCTCGTCGACCCTCGCGCGCTGTTCGTCGAAGCGGCGCTCGAGCTCCTCGACGGCGAGTTCAGTGCCGCGCAGGACGACCTCGCCGCCGACGCTGGCGGTTCCGTCGAAGACCGTCACCGTGTCGCCCTCCCCGATCGCCTCGAACGGGTCGTCGTCGGGGAAGTCGACGAGGACGATCCCGGCCCGGGCGAGCATCAGCGGCCCGGCGTTCGGGTAGCGGCCGTCGGTCGACTCGGAGGCGTTGAGCACCGCCCGCACGCCGGTCGCGATCAGCTCCTCGGCGGCGATCCGGTCGATGTTGGCGTGGTCGATGACCGCGACGTCGCCCGGGCGGAGGCGTTTGACGAGGTTCTTGGTGCGTCGCCCGAGCCTGGCCGGGCCGCGGATCGCACCGTTGCCGGACGCCCCGTTCCGGCGCGTGAGAAGCGCGGGGAAACGGCGGCGACTGGCGGTGGCCACCGGGCCAGACTACCCGCTTTGCGAGCCATGCCGGCTTGCTCGTTCCGCGCTCTCAGGCCGCGGCCAGGAGCTCCCGGGCGTGGCGCTCGGCGGCGTCCCCCTCGTCGCCCAGCATCCTCCGGATCTCGTCGACCACGCCCTCGCCGGCGAGTTGCTGCACGGTCGCGCGAGCAGGCTCGCCGCGATCCTTCTCGAGCCTGAAATGGGTCGAGGCCAGCGAGGCAACCTGAGGCAGGTGGGTGATGCAGACCACCTGTCTCCCCCGCCCCAGGTCGCGCAGCCGCTGACCGACGGTGCGGGCGGTGCGACCGCCGATGCCGGCGTCGATCTCGTCGAAGACGAGGGTCTCGGCCCCGGCCCCGAAGCCGAGCCCGGTCAGCGCCAGCATCACCCGCGAGAGCTCTCCGCCCGATGCGGCGTCGCGAAGCGGCGCGGCCGCGATGCCGCGGTTCGGCGCCAGTCGCAGCTCCACCCGCTCGGCGCCATTGGGGCCGAACCCGTCCTCGTCGGCCTCGAGGACGACCTCGAGGGTCGCCCCCGGCATCGCCAGCCGGTCCAGCTCCGCCACCACCTGCTCGCTCAGGGCCCCTGCCGCACCGGAACGGCCGCGGCTGAGCTTCTGCGCGAACCTCGCCCGCCGCTCCGTCGCCTCCTCGAGCGCGCTCTGCGCCTCGGACGAGCGGACCTCGGATGACTCGAGGCGGTCGATCTCGGCGCGGCAGCGCTCGGCGTGGGCGAGCACCGCCTCGACATCGCCGCCGTGCTTGCGGGTCAGGCGGTCGATCTCGTCGAGGCGCTCCTCGGCCGCGGCGAGCCGCTCCGGGTCGGCCTCGATCCCGTCGAGGTAGGAGCGGAGATCGCTTGCGACATCGCCGAGCTCGACCGCGAGCGACGTGAGGCGCACGGCGATCGCGTCGAGAAGCGGGTCGACTCCGCCGACCCCGTCTAGAAGGGACCCGGCGCCGGCGATCGCGCCGGCGGCGCCGGCCTCATCGGCCTCGCCGCTCCCGGCCGCGGCCGCGACGGCGCCGGCCGCCGCTTCGCGCAGCCCCTCGGCGTGGCGGAGGCGCTCGCGCTCGGCCGACAGCTCCGCGATCTCGTCGGGATCCGGAGCGATCGCCTCGATCTCCGACAGCTCGTAGCGGAAGAGATCGAGATCGCGCTCGCGGGCCCCGTCGCGCTCGCGCAGCTCGGCGAGCTCGGCTTCGAGCCGAAGGGCCTCGCGGTGGGCGGCGCGGTACTTCTCGCGCAGCGCAAGGTGCTCGGGCCCGGCGAAGCCGTCGAGGACCTCGGCCTGCGCCGAGGAGATCGTCAGCCGGCGGTGCTCGTGCTGGCCGTAGAAGGCGAGGAGCCGGCCGCCGAGCAGCTTCAGGTCGGCGGCCGAGGCGGCGCGGCCGGCGACGAACGCCGCCGTCCTCCCCGAGGCCGATACCCGGCGGCCGAGGACGATCTCCTCGACGCCGTCGGGCATTCGCTCCGCGAGCTCCGCCATCTCGGGCTCCTCGAGCAGGTCGTCTGGAGCGTCGAAGCATCCCTCGACCCAGGCCTCGTCGGCTCCGGGCCGGACGATCTGGGGGCGGGCCTTGCCGCCCATCAGGAGGTCGAGAGAGTGGGCGAGGATCGTCTTCCCGGCCCCGGTCTCGCCGGTGATCGCGTTGAGCCCCGCTCCGAGCCTCAGCTCAGCTCTCTCGATCAGGAGCAGGTTCTCGATCCGGAGCTCTCGGAGCACGCCCCCTGTCTAGCACCCGCCGCGGCGGCCAACCCTCAGGCGGGGACGGGCTCGCCGGCGGGCTGGGCCTCGGACGACGTCTGCTGGACGAAGTTCCTCGAGCGGACGAGGGCGAAGCCGCAGGCGGCGCCGACGAAGGAGAGGACGGCGGCGATCAGGATGATCTCGTTGAAGCCGCTCGCGAACGCCACCGTCGAGGCATGCGCGACTTCCGCCCTCTGCCCCGGCGGCACGACCGCCGTCGCGGCTTTGCTGCCGCCGGAGGCGACGAGTTCGGAGAGCCCGGCTGGAGCGTTCGGCAGAAGTTCGCTGAGCTTCGAGTCGACCTGGGACTGGAACACGGCCCCGAGCGCCGCGACGCCGGTCGCGATCCCGACCTGGCGGAAGGTCGTGTTGATGCCGGAGCCCATCCCCGATTTCTCGACCGGGACGACGGCGATCGCCGCCTGCCCGATCCCGGGGTTGGTTATCCCGATCCCGACCCCGGCGACCAGGAAGCCGGCCAGGAGGGTCGTCCATTCGGAGTCGGCGCTTACCCCGTGCATCAGCAGCAGGCCGACGCCGACCGTCGCAAGACCGACGCCGAGCAGGACTCGGATCGCGATCCGATGCGAGAGGGCGCCGGCGATCGGCGAGGCGATGAAGGAGAGGAAGGTCAGTGGCAGGAACCGCAGGCCGGCCTCCAGCGGAGAGTAGTCGAGCACGCCCTGGATGTAGATCGTCAGGTAGAGGAACATCGCGAACATCCCGGCCGAGAGGCCGAAGGCGACCGCCGAGACGCCGTTGAACGCCGGGTTGCGGAACAGGCTGAGGTCGAGCATCGGGTGGTCGCTGCGGGCCTCGATCGCGACGAACGCGCACAGGAGGACGACCGCCGCGGCGAGGAAGGCGATGATCTCGGGGCTGCCCCAGCCGTCCGGGTTGCCGCGAATCAGGCCGAAGATAAGGCAGAACAGGGCCAGCGAGAAGGTGATCAGCCCGGGGAAGTCGACCCGCTGCGGGTCCTGGGCGGCGACGTTGACCAGTTTCATCTCGGTCAGCGCAATCGCGGTAATCCCGATCGGGACGTTGACGAAGAAGATCCACTCCCACCCGAGGTGCTCGGTGATCAGACCGCCGACGAGTGGGCCGATCGCGATCGCGCCGCCGATCGTCGCTCCCCAGACGCCGAACGCGGTCGCCCGGTCCTTGCCGTGGAACTCCTGGCCGATCAGAGCCAGCGAGGTGGCGAACATCCCCGCGCCGCCGACTCCCTGGAGGCCTCGTGAGAGGTTGAGGAGGGTCGGGTCGCCGGCGATCCCGCAGAGGAACGAGGCGAAGGTGAACACCCCGAACCCGATCGTGAAGACGCGCCGCCGTCCGAGCCGGTCGCCGAGAGATCCCGCCGTCAACAGGATCGAGGCCAGCATCAGCGAGTAGGCGTCGACGACCCACTGCAGGCTCGAGAGGCTCGCGTGGAGGTCGGTCCTGATGTCGGGCAGGGCGACGTTGACGACCGTGATGTCCAGCAGCAGCATGAACGTCGCGATCGAAATCAGGACGAGGGTCCACCATTTGCGCTCCATCCTTCGCAACCCTAGACAACCGGTCTCGCCGGCTCAGACCGCGAGATGGCCGAACTTCTCGCGGATGCGCTGGTAGAAGCTGGAGCCAGGCAGCTGGGCGAGCCTGCCGACGTCGTTGACGAAGCGGATCTCGAGCTCTCCACCGGGCCCGAGCGTGCCCGTTTGGCCGCCGTCGACCGAGACGTCGACCGGCTCGCGGCCCTCCGCGTTGCCGACGTGGAGGATGTCGTCGGGGGCGACGACGAGGGCCCGTGCGGTCAGCGAGTGCGGCGAGATGTAGCTGACGACGTATCCCTCGACCCCCCAGGCGAGGATCGGCCCCTGATTGGCGAGGTTGTATCCGGTCGAGCCGGCCGGGGTCGCCGCGACGAGGCCGTCGCAGCGGACGTCGCCGACGACCTCGCCGGCGATTCTGTAGGTCAGCTCGGCGACCCGGTTTTGGGGCCGGCGGATGAGGCTGATGTCGTTGAAGCCCACGAGGGCCTCCCCCTCCAGCTCGACTTCGAGGCCCGGCAGGTCGACCATCTCCAGGTCCCCGGCGAGAGCGCGCTCGATGCCCTTCCGGGCGTCCTCCCGCTCGACCGCGGCGAGGAAGCCGACGGTGCCGAAGTTGACGCCGAAGACCGGGACGCCGGTGCGGGCGAAGTGGCGCAACGCGTAGAGGATCGAGCCGTCGCCGCCGAGCACCAGGCAGAGGTCGACGTCTCGCGGAAGCGACTCCACCGTCTCGATTCCCTCCGCCGCGACGCCGTGCTTGGAGAGCTCGTCGGGGGTGGCGAGGAGGCGGCAGCCGGCGTCGGCCGCGGCCGACGCGGCGAGCTCGACCGCGTCGGTCGTCGCCGGTGGGTGCGAATGCGTGATCAGCGCCGCTCTCATGCCTCCACCTCCTCGAGGGCCGAGCTCAGGTCGGCGACGCCCTCGCCCTCACCTCCGCACCAGACGAAGGTCTCGAGGTTCCCCTTCGGGCCCGCCAGCCCCGAGGACGCGAAGCCGCGCACCGGCAGGGCCAGATCCTCGGCGGCGCGCGCGACCGAGAGGATCGCCTCGCGCCGGTCGGCCGGATCGCGGACCACGCCCCTGGCGACGCGCCGGCGGCCGAGCTCGAACTGAGGCTTGACCATCGCCAGGATTTCCCCTCCCGCCGCGATGCAGCCGGCGACCGCGGGGAGGACCTTCGTCAGGGAGATGAACGAGACATCGACCGTGGTCAGGCTCGGTGCGAACGGGAGATCCGACGGTTCGAGGTTGCGGGCGTTCTGGCGCTCGATCACGACCACCCTTGGATCCTCGCGCAGACCGACGTCGATCTGCCCGTAGGCGACGTCGAGCGCCGCCACCCGCGCCGCCCCGCGCTGGAGCAGGCAATCGGTGAAGCCGCCGGTCGAGGCGCCGACGTCGAGGCAATCGCGGCCGGTGACGTCGATTCCGAGGCCGTTGAGCGCGTTTTCGAGCTTGATCCCCCCACGGGAGACGTAGCGAGGCCCGGAGTCGACCACGAGCTCGGTCTCGGGATCGACCAGCTGGCTGGGCCTGAGCGCGATCGGGCCGTCTCCCCCCACGCGCACGGATCCCGCGCGAACGGCGCTCGCCGCCGCCGAGCGCGACGGGAACAGGCCCCGCTCGGCCAAGACAGCGTCGATTCGGGCCTTCGTCACGGCTGGAACGGTACTCGGAATCCGCCAGATGCAGGGATTCCGACGTTTTTAGCCCCCCCTTGCGCCGAGGTTAGCCAATCCTTAGAATTGGGTATTAGATTCCTCGATGTGGGATCCAAGGAGGGCCTCTGTGACTCGGCTCACACATAGATCGCACATATGTTCGTATCCTGGCTCAAGGATTCGCAGACGAGGACCGATGAAAGGCTTGGTTTAGACGAACTTCCCGGTTGGGTCTGGCGCCGCCCATACGGTGCCCATCGATCTCCCTCGATGAGCTCCGCGCGACGCATTGAGGGCCCACCTACCTCCCATCGATCCACATATACAGAGATACATATCTCTCCTCCCTGTAGTAACCCCAGAAACGCCTCGCCTCCCCGGCGGGGCGTTTTCTGTTGTCGGGCCACCGCTCCGGGCGGAAGGCGCATACGATCTCGCCAACCAGTCCCACCTCGAGGAGGAACCCATGCATGCACGGGTCGTGAGATTCACCGACGTCACCCCTGAGCACATCGCGGAGATCGTCTCCCAAGTCGAAGGCCAGGGCCCGCCGCCCGGCATCGATCCGGCCGGATTGGAGCTGTTCTTCGACGAGGCGCAGGGGACCGCGATCTTCGTCGGCTACTTCGAGACTGAGGAGAAGCTTCGGGACGCGAGCGCCGTATTCGAGGCCATGGATGCGTCGGAGACGCCAGGTTCCCGGGCCTCGGTCGACCTCTGCGAGCTCAAGGTCCAGCGCAAACTCTAGGCTCAGGTTTCGGCGGGGTAGGTGATCCCGTCGAGGATGCAGAGCGCGACCGGACACTGGACCGCCCCTACGTCGCCCGGAGGCAGGTTCGGGGCGCTCCCATAGACGACGACCACGCCTTCTTCCCCGAACAGCGGCAAGGAGAAGTTCAGGTTTGGTCGCGGGCGAAATCCGGCAGGCAGTTGGAATGCGGTGACATTTTCGGTCGAGCAGCCGTTGTAGATCCCCTCGAGGTGCACGATGCCGATCTGGTCCTTGTAGAACCTGACAGTGGCGGCGTCCGGAAGGCCGGAGTTGTGGCATCCATTCTGGAATTGCGGCTCGCCCGGGCCGCCGACGGCGTGCCAGCGTTCGGCGGGGGGCAGGGAAGTGGCGACGTCAGCGCTTCCGGCATGGGCGGCATCCGGCACAGTGCCGAGGGTCGCGGCATTGATCTGGGTCCCCGTCAACGCTCCCCTCTTGACCTTTGCGGCGGTGATCGCTTCGTTCTTGACTTTCGCGGTGACGACCGCGTTCTTCTTCAGCTGCTTCGAGCCCACGGAGTTCTTGCCGAGGTGGAACGCGTAGGCGCTGCCCCCGAGGGCAATGAAGACGGCAACCGTCGCCATGACGTTGGCGTAGGTGAGTCGTGGGCGCATCTCAGCCTCCTTGGTCGGGGGCACGGCCGGGAACAGCGGACGCAGCTCAGCCTATGCCCCGGCTCCCACGCCGGTCAATCGGCCCCTGAGCGACAAAATGAACCGAATTCGGCCAGGCGCCGTATGACATCGCGATGCGGTTTCCCCGCACGCCCCTGCGGAGAGACCCACTCGTCCCCCCCGCAGTGACCCCCGGAAACGCCCCGCCTCCCGGCGGGGCGTTTTCTGTTCCCTAATGGATCCTGAATTTCCTCTTGGCCGGGGTCGGATCCGCGATTCCCGTCCGGTCTATCGCCTCGATCTGGACCGCATGCCTGCCGAGCTTCAGGTGCCTGTACTTCTTCGGCGAGGCGCAGGGCCTGAACCTGCCCTTGTCCAGCTTGCACCTGAAGCTGACGCCGCCTCCCGAGGCCGAGAAGATGACGATCGCCGTCCTGCCGTGCACGTGGACCGCCCGGATCCTGGTCTCGGGGTGGGTGGCTCCTGAGAGAGGGCCGGCCCCTCCCCCTCCCCCGCTTCCGCCGGGGCCCGAGCCAGGCACGGGCGCCCAGCTGGGTTGGGCGAGTTCGGCTCCCACCGGCCCAACGTCGATCGGGTTCGTCGCCGCGCCCGGTGAGGGCGCCTGGGTGACGACGTCGGGCCCTGAGGCGTAGGCGAGGAGGCTGCCGTCGGGCGACCAGGTCGGCTCACGCTCGAATGCGGCGGTCGACGTGATCCGGGTCTGGCTTCCGCCATTCGCTTCCATCACGTAGACCTCGTAGTTGCCGGCGTTCTGGCTGCTGATGTAGGCGATGTGGGAGCAGTCCGGCGACCACGAGGGCTCGATCTCCTGTGACCCGGAGACTTCCGTCAGGTCGGTCTGGTTGGCGCCGTTTGCGTCCATGACGTAGATGTCGTTGTCACCGGTCCGGCTGCTGACGAAAGCGATCTTGCCGTTGGTTGCACAGGCATCCGGGTTCCTGTCGATCGCCCCGTTGTTGGTCAGATCGACGGGCGTCCCACCACCGACGGCCACCCTGTAGACGTCGGGATTGCTGATCGTCGGTTCTCCGCTGAAGAGAACGGCGCCGCCGTCGGGGGTGAAAGCCGGGTCGGTCTCGATGACTTCGGGGTCGTCGATCAGCATGTGCTCGTTCGACCCGTCCGCGTTCATCAGGTAGATCCCGACGTCGTTGAGGTTGACGTGGCTTGCGTAGGCGACGGTCTTTCCGTCGGGTGAGGCTGCCGAGCGCTCGTCCCAGGCCGTGCTCTGAATCAGGTTCGTCTTGCTTGCGCCGCCCGGGTC
>DATBHH010000067.1:0-1989 GCA_036557525.1 Solirubrobacterales bacterium
GGGCGAGGCGCGTCTCGCAACGGCCGACGTGGTGGAGAAGCTGCACATCACCGAGGAGGAGCTGCGCGACGACATCGACCTGCTCAACGTCGTCAACTTCGGCGGTGGGACCTACGTCCTCTACGCCGAGCTCCAGGGCGACGAGATCGAGGTCGACGCCGAGCCCTACGGCGACAACTTCGCGCGCCCCGCCCGGCTGCTCCCGCTCGAGGCGAAGGCGCTCGTGGCCGCCATCGACCTGTTCGGCGACCATCTCCCGCAGAGCGGCCTGGCGAGCGCCCGCAAGAAGATCGTCGGCGCGCTCGGCCACGACCCCTCCGAGGAGGGCCTCGAGATCGCGGCCTCCGGCGGCGACGACTCCGACGTCGCGCGCAAGGTGAACAAGGCGATCGAGGGCCAGCGGGTCCTCTCGATCCACTACTACAAGGAGAACGAGGACGAGTTCACCAAGCGGGACATCGAGCCCTACCGGCTCGCCAACGGGCCGGAGGGCTGGTACGTCGCCTCCTACGACCGCCGCCGCGAGGACGTCCGCCACTTCCGGCTCGACCGGATCAAGGAGGCGGAGATCTCGAAGGAGACCTTCGAGCCGAGGCCCGAGGTGGAGGAGATCGCGGCGATCGAGGGCACCTGGCTCTCGGGGGAGAACGTCCCCGCCGCCGAGGTTGCGCGCGTCTGGGTCTCGCCGGAGCGAGCCCGCTGGGCGGGCGAGGAGCACACGGTGACCGAGGAGCTCACCGACGGGGCCGTGGTGATCGAGGTCCCCTACGGCTCGCTCGACTGGCTGCTGCGCGAGATCCTCAAGGGCGCCGGCGAATGGGTCGTGCTCGAGCCCGAATCCGCGCGTGAGGCGATCGCGCAGGAGCTCGAGGTCGACGCCGGCGCCACCCTGAAGGCGGCTTAGATCCGGCGGCGGTGTTTGTGGCCGCCGTTTATGGCGAAGCAATCTGGGCAGGACGCTGATCGCTCATGTGCTTCGACCACGACTCGAGTCCGCCCGACCTCCCGACCGATCTGATCCGCATCTCAGGCGGAGCCGGCGCCGAGAGGCTCGTGCTCACGTCCGCCGGGGGCACGGACTTCTCGGCCGCGCTTGCCGAGGCGCCGCAGGGCGGCGGCCCGGGCGTCGTGATCGTCCCCGACGTCCGCGGGCTCTACCCCTTCTACATCGAGCTGGCGGAGCGCTTCGCGCAGGCCGGCCATCACGCGATCGCCTTTGACTACTACGGGCGAACGGCCGGCCTCGGCCCGCGCGACGACGAGTTCGACTACATGCCGCACCGCCAGCAGGTCAAGCTCGGCCAGGCCCTCGAGGACCTGGCCGCTGCGATCGCCGCGCTTCGCGAGAGGACCGACGCCGGCGCCGTGATCAGCGTCGGCTTCTGCTTCGGCGGCTCGCTCTCGTTCGTCGCCGGGACGGATGCACACCTCGACCTTGCGGGCGTCGTCGGCCTCTATGGCGTCCTCGATCGCGACCGGTTCGATGGGCACGGGGTGCTGACGACGGCGGCTGAGACCCGCCGCCCGCTGCTCGGGTTGTTCGGCGGCGCTGACCAGGCGATCCCCCGGGAGCAGGTCGATGAGTTCGAATCATTGCTCTCCGAGTCCGGCGCCGAGCACGAGATCCACGTCTACCCAGGCGCCCCGCACTCCTTCTTCGACAAGAAGCAGGACGAGTTCGCCGAGGAGTCCGAGGACGCCTGGCGGCGGATGCTCGCCTTCCTGGACGGGCTCGGCTAGTCAGACTGCGGCGGGGCCCCCGCCGCGTAGCGATGGTGGATCGCAAGGGCGTTGCCGTCGGGGTCGGTGAAGATCGCCTGCTTGCAGACACCGCTGTCGATCACGTCGGTGACGAACTCGACGCCGCGCGACTCCAGCTCGGCCTTGACGGCCTCGAAGTCGTCGACGTGAAACTCGAGCGGCGTGGTGTTCGGGGAGAAGTCGATGTTGAAGGCATCGACCTGCATCAGCGCGATCGTCACCGTCCCG
>DATBHH010000068.1:0-24438 GCA_036557525.1 Solirubrobacterales bacterium
GGACGCGGGAGCTGCGACCGGGAGGGACGTGCCCGGCCTCCCTTGCCCGCCGGTGCCCGGGGTGGATTCCGCGGGCGCCCGTACCCGTGCGGCGCCTAGCGGCCCTGCACCTCCAGTGTCCCGCAAAGCATGTGACTCAACGTAGGACCACCTCCTTTCTCTGGTGGTGCGATTGAAGCAGACGCCGCTGACCGAGCCGCCGCTCACCCGGCGGCGAGGATGCTGCGGGCGGTGTCGACGACCGACTCCCGGCTCGAGCGGGGCGACCAGCCGAGCACCGTGCGGGCCTTCTCGCTCGAGTACTGAAGCTTGCGCCCGAGTTGGCCGACGACGCCGCGGATCGCGGGGTCGAACAGCGCCATCGCTTTGACCAGCAGGCTCGGCACCGATCGCGTCGGGACCTTCGACGCTTCGTCCCCGAGCTCCTCGCGCAGGGCGGCGGCGACTTCCGCCATCCACATGAACTCGTCGGTGGCGATGAATCGCTCGCCGCCCGCCTCGGGCGAAACCATCGCCCTGATCTCGAGATCGGCGACGTCGCGGACGTCGACGAAGCTGAACCCGATCCTCGGAATCCCGGGCATCCCGTTCAGGAGGCGTTCGATCGCCTGCAGCGAGTACGAGCGGTCCTCGCTGAGGACGGGGCCGGAGATCGCCCCGGGATTGACGACCGCGATCCGGCCCTCAGCCCCCTCCTCGCGGGCGAGATCCCACGCCGCCCGCTCGGCAATCGTCTTCGACCGCACGTAGGGAGAGAGCTCGTCGCTGGCGAGATCGGTCCAGTCCTCCTCGGTTCGCTTCTCCGAGAGCGGCTTGCGGCTGCCGCCGATGGCCGCGACCGACGAGGTGATGACGATCCGATCGACGTCGCTCGCCAGGCTCGCTCGGAGGACGCGAAGCGTGCCGTCGCGGGCGGGGACGATGAGCTCGTCGGGATCCTTCGGCTGTACCGGCGGGAACGGCGAGGCGACGTGGAGGACGCAATCGCAGCCGTCGACCGCCTCGCGCCAGCCGTCGTCACCGAGCAGATCGGCGGCGAAGAACGAGAGCCGGTCCCCCGGATCCGCCTCGCGGGCGATCGCGGCCCGGGCCCGCGGCTCGCGGTCGAGGTCGCGGACCGTGGTGCGGACCCGGTGGCCGCGGCGCAGCAGCTCGATCACGCACCAGCTGCCGAGGAATCCAGACCCGCCGGTGACGAGGACAGTCTTCTCCGCCATCGCCGGCAGGCTACCTCCTGGCGTTGCAACGGGGGCGCGCCGGCGTTAGCGTGATGACGTGAGGAGATCGGCGCACACGCTCGCGGTGCTGTCGCTTCTCGCGCCGGCGCTACTGATCGCGGCCGCAACCGCGTGCGCCGCCCCGACGACGCTCGACCAGGGCGCATTCGTCAGCCTCAGGGCCGCCCGGGACAACACGGTCAACCACATCCTCGTCACCTACGGCCCGCCGAAGGAAAACCCCGGCGGCGGCGCGCCGATGTGGGGCAACTACGTCTCCGACACGGCCGGGATCGACAACATCACCAACCCCGAGGGCTTCGCCTGCATCACCGAAGACGCGACCCACGACTTCTGCCCCGACGGCACCTCGGTCGGCGAACCGGGAACGGGAGACGACATCGTCGCCAACCTGCGGGGCGGCAACGACACCTTCAACGCCGCGAAATCGATCGGCAACTTCGAAGTCAAAGGCGGCGACGGCGACGACGTCCTGCACGGGAGCGGAGTGGCGTCCCACAGCCCGGGCTTCGGGACTCCGCCGGAAACGCTCTACAGCGCCGACTCGCTGTACGGCCAGAAGGGCAACGACCACCTGATCGGCGACCTCGGCGGCGACTTCCTCATCGGCGGCGGCGGCGATGACGTCCTCGACGGCGGCCCGCACGCGAAGGACGACACCTTCCCGACCGACGACAGCTTCGACGGCGGCCCCGGCGACGACCTGATCCTCGCCGCCGACCGCGACAAGGACAACCGGGTCGACTGCGGGCCCGGCAAGCACGACGTCGCCGTGATCGACCGGATCGACCCGAAGCCGAGCCACTGCGAGAAGGTCAGGGTGAAGGGATAGCGGGAGCCTCCGCGGCGACCCGTCGCAGCCGCTCACCATCGAGCCGCATCGTCTGCCAGTCGCTGAGATGGCCGGCGCCGAGGCCCTCGTAGAAGGCGATCGCCGGCTCGTTCCACTCGAGGACGACCCAGTCGAGCCGCTCGTAGCCGCGCTCGGCGGCGACTCCGGCGACCGCCGCGAACAGCGCCCGGCCGATCCCGCGCCCCCGCCAGCGCGGGCGGACAAAGATGTCCTCGCACCACAGACCCGGCCAGCAGAGGAAGGTCGAGAAGGTCGTGAAGTAGATCGCGTACCCGACCGCCTCGCCCTCGACCTCGGCGATCAGCGCCTCGGCGGCGCCGAGCTCGAACAGCGACCGCTCGAGGCGGTCGCCGTCGCCGACGACCTCTTCGGCGAGCCGCTCGTACTCGGCCAGCTCGGTGATCATCGCCAGCAGCTCGCCGACGTCGCCGCGCTCCGCCCGCCGAATCGCGTAGTCCTCGTTCGCCATCGCCCGGACACTAGCTGTGACGACGCCGGTCCTGACAGACGCGTTGCAGCAAGGTTGAAGAGTCTGGACTGTGTCAGAAGTTTTAGGTATAACGCTCTCCTTTCTTTTGGTGAATCGCCTACTCAATTCAAATGACCGGGGAGGAACGTTGAAAGGAAAGCGCATGGCCACGGTGCTCGCAGCGGCTGTCCTGGCCGCGGGGCTCGGCGCGACGGCGGCATACGCCGCGACGATCATCGGCGACGACACCGGCGAGACCCTGACCGGGACGCCCGGCAACGACATGATCGAAGCCAAGGGCGGCGACGACACGGTGAGCGCGCTCGGCGGCGACGACACCGTCAACGCCGGGACCGGCAACGACTCGGTCGATGCCGGCGACGGCAACAACCTCGTCGAAGGCGGCGCCGACAACGACTCGATCACCGCCGGGGGAGGCAACGACACGATCCTCGGTGGCGAAGGCAACGACGTCGTCAACGCCGGCGACGGCGACAACAACGTCGACGGAGGCCCCGGCGACGACCGGATCGAAAGCGGAATCGGGTTCGACGGGCTCACCGGAGGGGAAGGCAATGACGTCCTCGTCGGCGGAGTCAACGGCGACGGCCTGATGGGGCAGGCGGGCAACGACACCCTGCTCGGCCAGGAGGGCGACGACAAGATGTGGGGCGGCGAAGGGGACGACAACCTTCGCGGCGCCGCCGACAACGACTTCATCTGGGGCGGCGCCGGCGCCGACGTCATCTTCGGCGGCCCGGGCAACGACCACATCGTCGCACTCGCCGCGATCGACACCCAGCTCCCGGGCGGGGACGTCATCCGCGCCGGCCGCGGCAACGACATCGTCCGTGTCCGCGACGGCGAGGCCGACCGGGTGTTCTGCGGGCCCGGCAAGGACGTCGTCTACGCCGACGACGAGGACAAGATCAACCCGACCTGCGATATCGCCAAACGCGGGGTGCCGCAGCCCGGCGCCGACGCGCTGGAGGTCAGCCACTGAACGGGACCCGCTCCCGATAGGCCCGCGCGCGCCGCGCTTCCCACCGGCCCCAGGCCGCCATAACGGCGCCGGCGTAGAGCCAGCCGAGCAGGATGTCGAAGAAGTAGTGCTCGCCGGTCGCGATCAGGGTCAGGCCCATCGCCAGCGGGTATAGGGCGAGCAGCGGTCGCAGCGGCGGTCGGACCCGCCTCCAGAGGAACATCGCGACCAGCGCCGTGAAGGCGGAGTGCAGCGAGGGCACCGCCGCGACCACGTTGACGCTGGCCTGGCCCTCGGAGAAGAGGCCGGCGGTCCCGACCCCGAGCACCTGCCACCCTTCCGCGGTCGTCCTGTGGACGCCTTCGAGGAGGCCCATTTCCGACGCCATCCAGGGCGGGGCCGCCGGGAACAGCATGTAGGTCGCGAGACCGGCGAGGGCGAGGGTCACGAGCCGCCTCGTGAACGCGCGGAAGGCGGGGCGCTCGCGCGCCCAGAGGAAGCCGGCGAGGACGAAGGGAACGATGAAGTAGGAGGTGTAGACGAGGGTGAAGGCGACGTCCCACGGGCTGACGACGCCGGGCCGGTGGAGACGCGCCTGGAGCCACTCGGTCGGCGTCTGGCCGAAGAAGAGGAAGCGGTCGAAGTCGATCATCGGGTGGACGTGGACGCCGATCCCGAGCGAGTCCGCCGCGCCGCGGGTGAAGTCGTAGGCGAGGAGGACGGCGACGATCGGGAGCCAGTCGAGGACCAGCTGCGGGATCAGGCGCGGGTCCCGTCCGATCGAGACGCAGACGAGCGCGCCGCAGACCCAGGCGATGACGAGCTCCCGCTGGACCGGGATTCCGTAGGTCGCGCTCCAGACCACGAGGACAGCCAGGTAGAACGCGAGGGCGCAGCGCCTGACCAGCGCCCAGCGTGGGAGCCGGAGCCCGGCCGCGGGCTCGACCCGCGCGTCGGCGAACTCGGGCGTGCTCACATCTGAAACGTATCTATGTGGGAAGCGCCCGCACCCGATCCAGGTCGCTAGGCGGGGCTCGGCTCTTCGGCGCCCCCGGCCGCCGCGCCCGCCGGCGCCCGGCTCTCCTCCTCGGCGCGCCCGGCCGCGATGTCGGCCGAGATCTTGACCACCGCCGAGGTCAGCGGCGCCGCGAGGACGAGCCCGATCGTCCCGAACATCGCCCCGGCCGCGACGGTGACGATCAGGACCGCGAGCGGGTGCAGCCCGAGCGCGGCGCCGTAGGCGACCGGCTGGACCAGCTGCTGGAAGATGCCGTTGGCGAGGAGGACGATCACAGCCAGGGCGATCGCCGTCTCGGGCCCGTTCGCGCCGAGCGCGATCAGGACCGCGAAGGCGCCGGCCGCCCACGCCCCGAGGTACGGGATGTAGCCGCCGAGAAAGGTGACCGCGGCGATCGTCCCCGCCAGCGGCACGCCGAGGATCAGCGCGCCGACGCCGACGATCAGCGCGCTCCAGGCGGCGACGATCGTGACGCCGAGGAAGTAGCCCCGCAGCGAACTCGCGACCCGGCCGAGCATCGCGTGCGCCAGCGGCTGCGGCAGGCCGACGTGGCGCTCGACCCAGCCGCCGATCGTCGGCGCGTCCTTGAGCAGGAAGAAGAGGCTGAGAGCGGTGAAAGAGAGGAAGACGGCGAGCGAGGCGAGCCTGTCGATCCCGACCGCGACGCCCCGGAGCAGAGCGTGAACGGCGCCGCTGATCGAGGAGTCGGCCTGTTCCTTGGCGTCTTCGGCGGTGCCGGCGCCGACCCCGAGGTCCCGCGCCCAGCCTTCGATCCTGTCCGATGCCTGCTGCAGGTGCCGGCTCAGCGAGGCGGCCTCGGTGCTGATTCCCTTCAGGACGAGGAAGCCGGCCAGGGCCGCGACGGCGATGATCGCGACGAATACGACGATCGAGCCCGCGCCTCTCGGCAGCCCCCGCTTCTTGAGCCAGCCGACGGCCGGGCCGAAGACGGCGGCGATGATGGCGGCCGTGATCACCGGTAGCACGATCGTCTGGGTCAGCGCCAGCAGCCAGACGGTTCCCGCCAGCGCGGCCGCGACCCCGACCAGAAGCCAGGCCGCGATCCCGAGGTTGCGCAGCCATTGCGGCGCCTGGAAGAGAGTCGTCAGCTCGCCGGGCTCGATCTCGATGTACTCGCGGTGAGCGGCCGCCCGTCCGAGGCGCGGCCGGCGCCAGCTGCGGCGGGGCGAGATCCTCCGACCCTTCATGGCCTCAACATAGGCATCGGTGCGGACCAACTCGGACCAGGATCAGGTCACCTACGTCGGCCACGCGACCGTGCTGCTCGAGCTCGGCGGGCTGCGCTTCCTCACCGACCCGGTGCTGCGCTCGCGGCTGCTGCACCTGCGCCGCCAGGTCACGGCACACGACGAGCGATCGGCGGCCGACCTCGACGCCGTCCTGATCTCCCACCTTCACCACGACCACGTCGACGTGCCCTCGCTGCGGGGGCTGGGCCGGGAGACGGCCATCGTCGCGCCGCCGGGCGCCGGCAGGTTCCTTCGCCGTCGCGGCTTCCACGACGTCACCGAGCTGGCGCCCGGCGAGTCGCACGGGATCGGCGGCGTCGAGATCGCCGCGGTCGAGGCCGAGCACGCCGGCGGCCGGGGCTGGCGCTCGGTCGGGTCCGATGCGATCGGGTTCGTTCTCACCGGCGCCCACCGCGTCTACTTCGCCGGAGACACCGACCTCTTCGACGCGATGGCGGATCTCTCCGGCGACCTCGACCTCGCGCTGCTGCCGGTCTGGGGCTGGGGCCCGACGCTCGGACCCGGGCACCTCGACCCGGAGCGTGCGGCGGAGGCCGCGGCGATGCTCTCGCCGCGGATCGCGATCCCGATCCACTGGGGGACGCTGTTTCCGGTCGGCCTCTCCCGGATCGGGCGCCGCCACCTGATCGCCCCGCCGCGCGAGTTCGAGCGGCGCTGCCGCGAGCTCGCGCCTCAGGTCGACGTCCGCGTGCTCGATCCGGGCGAGGCGACCTCGCTCTCAGCGTAGGCCTCCTGGCCGAGCGCCGCGAGCCATGAGCGAAAGATCCGGTGGACGCTTTCGGCGCCGACGACTTCCTCCTCGGGCCAGGGCAGATCGGCGGGGTGGAGCACCAGCGGATGGCTCTGCGTCCCCCCCATCCCGCCGTGAGAGCCGACCAGCTCCTCGAACGCGGCGACCTCCTCGAAATCCTCCCAGAATGTGCTGTTCAGGACCAGGTCGGGACAGTGCGGGAAGCCGTCCGTGCGGCGGACGTGCGCGGCCGCGTTGGGCCCATAGGGCAGTAGCGGGTCCTCGCCCTCGATCAGGCCATCGTCGAGGAAATTGGTCCCGGCGGCCCCGATCACCATCGCGCCGCGCCGCTCGGAGCGGAGCAGGACGAAGCCGATGCCCGGGTGGTCCCGGAGCGCCGGCAGCAGGCGGGGATGCATCGCCTCGAGCTGCTCGAGCGTGACCCGGCCCGGCGCTCGCGGGAAGCTGATCAGTCCGAGGCAGCCGGACGCCATCACCGACAGCTCAGGCACCGTGCCGCCGTGCGCCTCCTCGATCTCGTGACGGACGTCGGCGTCGAGCGCCACGGCGCCGTCGGCGACGCGGCCGCGGGTCACGGTGCGGACCGTGCGCCCGGCCACGGTGTCGTCGCGGGCGAACTCGGTCAGGCCCGCGCTCATGTAGCTGAGGGCGTCGTCGCCGCCCGCGGTCACGGCGATGATGCTCTCGGCGTCGCAGGCTGCGCGAACCATGTCCTCGAGCGTTTCGCCGAAGCGGTCGAGGAAGGTTTCGCCCTGCGACTGGCCGTGGTCGGAGAGGACCACCAGCCGGTACGGGCGGGGGGCTCCCCGCGCCGCGAGCTCGATCCGCGCGATCTGCCGGTCGAGATCGCGAAGGACGGCGAGCGCGTCGTGGCGTTCGATCCCCGAATGGTGGGCGACCTCGTCGTAGGCGAGGAAGGTCGTGTAGATGACGGGCCGGCCGGCGAGGATGTCGCCGACCACCGTCGCGACCTGGAGGTCGCGCTGGACGACCGTCGCCCAGGCCCTGACCAGCGCGTAGGCGCGCGGCCGCTCGATCCTCGGCCGGACGTCGTCGCGGACCTGGGCACGCGCCGCTCGGCGCTCGCGGGCCACGTCGGCGATCGCGAGCGTGAAGGTGCGGGCGACCGCGTAGGGGCGGGCGAAGTAGGCCGCGTAGTCGCGCCCTATCGGCCGCCGCCGGGTCAGCGCCGTGCTCATCGTCAGCATCGAGTGCGGCGCGTCGCCGGAGAGGATGTTCGCCCTGCTGGCGCCGTCGGCGTAGAGCAGGCCGTGGCCGTCGGAGTGGCGCCGCTCGAGCTCCTCGGCGTCGCGGGGGTGGTTGGTGACGATCGCCCGGTCGCGGTCCTTCTCCCACCAGCGGAAGGCCGGCATGTCGTCGTTGTTCCCATGCAGGAGGCCGGCCTGGCAGGCGCCGGTCTGCGATGACCAATCGGTCTCCCAGCGCTCGAGCCGGTGGGTCCCGCTCCGCAGCCAGTGCCCGACATGGGGGGCGTTGCCGTCGATCACGGCGCGCCGCAGCACCTCGTGGGCGAGGCCGTCGATCTCGAGGAAGACGATGCCCGGGACCTCGGTGTCGATCGTCGCCCGCCGTCCCCTCACCTGGCGCGCGACGACGTTGCGGTACCAGGTGTCGTCTTCGTCGATCGCCAGCAGCGAGTAGAAGATCGCGGTGAGGGCGCTGATTCCGATCGTGATCACGATCCCGTCGATGACGTTGTCGACGTGGGCCCCGGGGATCAGGTTGATCGCGAACGTCACGAGGATCGCGTTGAGCAGCAGCGCCGCGATGCCGAAGGTGACGACGGTGAGCGGCAGCGCGACGCGGGCCAGCAGCGGCCAGACCAGGGCATTGAGGACGCCGATCACGATCGCCGCCCCGAGCGCTGCCCAGGCATCGTCGAGGGTGAAGCCCGGCAGCAGCGCGGCGAGCAGGATCAGGGCCACCGGGTCGAGCACCAGCACCGGCAGCCCGCGCCAGATCGACCGGGCGATCGTCATCGAGCCGCCTGGACGAATGGGATTTCGACGCCGAGGCGCTCGAGCAGCGACACGCCCCCAGTCTAGGCTCAGGGGCCGTGCCAGTCCGGCGCAAATCGATGCTCGCCGCCCTCGCCGTCACGGCGTGCCTGCTGCCGATCGCCCTGCGCGCCGCCGCCGCCGCCGCGGACCGGCGGGCCGTGATCGGCCGCTCGGTCGACGGTCGGCCGATCGTCGAGGCCGTCGACCGGGCGCCGCGGGCCGACCTCCGGGTGCTGGTCTTCGGCTGCATCCACGGCAACGAGACCGCCGGGATGCGGGTCGCGCGCAGGCTGATCGCCGCCGCCGCGCCGGCCGGCACCGAGCTCGACGTCGTCCCGACGCTCAATCCCGACGGAGTCGCCCGCGACACCCGTGGGAACGACCACGGCGTCGACCTCAACCGCAATTTCCCGTTCGCGTGGAGACCGCTCGGCGGGCTCGAATACTCGGGCCCCCACCCGCTCTCGGAGCCGGAGTCGCGGGCGGCCCGAAACCTGATCCGCCGGACCCGACCCGCGATCACGATCTGGTTTCACCAGCCCTTCGGCCTCGTCGACCGTTCCGGCGGCGACGCCGCACTCGAGCGCAGCTACGCGCGGCTGGTCGGGCTTCCGCTGGTCCGCCTCCGGCGCTACCCGGGAAGCGCGACGAGCTGGCAGAACCACGCGATCGGCGGCAGCACCGCGTTCGTGGTCGAGCTGCCGGAGCTGGTCCCGGCAAGCCTCGTGGGCCGTGCCGCCCGGGCGACCCTGACGCTGGCGGGCGAGTACGCGGGCGGGGAGGTCGGCGCCGCGACTCCGGCCGGTCAAGCGGGATGAGGCGAGGAGTGGCTCGTGCCGCCCGAGGCGAAACTCTCCCGAGACGGGCGGTTTTCGAGCTTCAGAGCGATTGCCGAAGTCGATCGAAGGAGGGACGATCGCCTTGAGGAGACGCCGGGGCCCCGGCCGAGCGATGATTCTGGCGGCGCTGGCCGTGTGCGCACCGGCCGTCCAGGCGGCCCCCGCGTCGGCCCTCCAGTGGAACCTGACAAAGCTTGCGGAACCGTCGACCTTGCTCTTCGGCGCCTCCTGCCCCTCGCCCACGCTCTGCGCGGTCGTCGGCAGCAACGGGACCCTCGCCATCTCAACCGACCCGACCGGCGGCACCGCGACCTGGGGGGTGACGCATTTCAACGGACTCGAAGAAGTCCACCAGAGCGATCCGAAGGCGACTTTCGCCGCCGCCCAGGTCAGGGGCGTCTCCTGCCCGTCGACCGAATTCTGCGCCGCGATGAGCCGCCAGGGCTACGTCTACGCGTCGACGAGCCCCGCGAGCGGGGCGCCGGCCTGGGGCGCCGTCGCCCTCCAGGGCGAACACAAACCGCGGGTCCACGTCTACGGCGTCTCCTGCCCGTCGACGTCCCTCTGCGTCGGCGTCGCCTCCGGCGGCAGGATCGTCACCTCGACCAAACCGATCGGTGCCACCGCCTGGAGCGTGAGCCAGCTGGGCGCGCCGCTCGAACTGACCGGGGTCTCCTGCCCGACCGAATCGCTCTGCGTGGCGGTCGGCAGCGACGGCTCCGTCATCAGCACCACCGACCCCGGCGGCGGGGCGCCGACCTGGATCGCGGCGCCCGGGTCGGGCAGCTTCGGGGTCCTCCAGGGCCTCTCCTGCTCCTCGCCCTCGCTGTGCGTGACCGGCAACGCGGCGGACCTCTTCGTCAGCACCATCCCGGCCGGGCCGGCGGCGTCATGGCAGGCGATCCCGGACGTGACGCCGCTGCAGACGACGGCATTCTCCTGCCCCGCCGACAGCGCCTGCGCGGCGGTCGACGACAACGCCGACATCATCACCTCCACCGACCCGACCGGAGGCTCCGCGGCCTGGTCGTTCACGAACGCGATCCCGATCCCGCCCAACGGGATGTTCGGGATCTCCTGCCCGACGACCGAATTCTGCGCCGCAGCAGGGACCGGCGGCCAGATCCTGACCTCGACCAGCCCGTTCGCCGGCACCCGGCCCG
Organism: Solirubrobacterales bacterium; assembly: GCA_036557525.1. Lineage (GTDB taxonomy): Bacteria > Actinomycetota > Thermoleophilia > Solirubrobacterales > 70-9 > VRUE01. The sequence continues at coordinate 10,606 of DATBHH010000068.1, forward strand.
CCAACGTCAGGTCGCGCAAGGGCCACCGCCGCCACACGGTGAGGATCACCCACCACCCGAAACGGGTCACGAGGATCGATGCGGCGACGACCGGCGTCCGGTTCCGCTTCCGCCCGATCGGCAAAGCCCGCGGCTTCCTCTGCAAGCTCGACGGCGGCAGGTTCTCCCGCTGCCGGTCGCCGAAGCGCTACCGGGTCAGGATCGGCCGGCACGCGTTCCGGGTCAAGGCCGAGGACCCGGGGGGCATCGACCAGACCGCCAGCGTCTTCCGCTTCAGGGTCCTTCGCCGCCGCTGAGCCGCGGGCGCGGGCCGTGAGGCCGGCGCAGGGGGCTCTAGGCGATGCCCGCGGGCGAGAGGCGGCCGCCGGCGACGATCACCGCCGCGCCTGCGACCTCGACCCGCTCGACGGCCTCAGGCGTGCCGTCGGCGCGGGCGTGGAGGACCGACGGGCGGCCCAGCTCGGCGCCCTGCCGGATCTCGATCTCCTCTCCGAACGAGATGCGACCGTGCCGGCAGAGGTGGATCGCGAGCGGGCCGGCGGCCGACCCCGTCGCCGGGTCCTCGGGGACGCCGTCGGCCGGAGCGAACATCCGGGTCTTCCAGCGCCTCCCCGAGCCGGCGAAGCAGTTGGCTCCGATCTCGCCGATCGCCGCCAGCGCCGCCATGTCGGGCCGCAGGGCGGCGACCGCCTCCTCGCTCTCGAGCTCGACGTAGACGTGGAGGGGACCGTTCGCGTAGGCCTCGACCGGCAGCCCCGAGCGCTCGACCCCGAGCGCCGCCAGCAGCTCGGCCGCGCGCTCGAACGTCGCCCACTCCGGGATCGTCTGCTGCATCCGCCCGAAGACGATCCGCCCCCGATCGCGCTCGAGCTCGACCGGGACGATCCCGACTCCGGTCTCGAGCCGCACCGCCGGCAGCCCGAGCGCCGACCCGACCGCGAACGCCGTCCCGAGCGTCGGGTGGCCGGCGAACGGGAGCTCGCTGAGCGGGGTGAAGATCCTGATCCGGGCGTCGCCGCCCCTCTCGGCGGGGAGGACGAAGACCGTCTCCGAGAGGTTCATCTCGCGGGCGAGCCGCTGCATCAGCCCGGCGTCGAGGCCGCGTCCGTCGGCGAAGACCGCGAGCTGGTTGCCCTCGAGCGGGGTGTCGGTGAAGACGTCGAGCAGCACGTACGCCAGGTCGCCCTCGCCGGGTGCGACGCCGGCGACGTCCTCGGCGAGGGACCCGGCCAGGCGGTCGAACTCGACGCTCATCGCAGCGAACCTATCGCCCTGACCCACTCGGCAAGGCGATCAGCGACTCGAGGGCGCGCCTCACCACCTCTCCCCGGGTCCGCCCGCCGTGGTCGGCGGCGATGAAGTGGTTGCCGATCCAAAGGGAAGCGGCGAGGAGGCAACGCATCTCGACCTCGTCCTCGTCGCCGAGGATCTCCCCGAACAGCGATCGCATGTAGTCCATGCGGCGGTTGTCGACGCGACGCAGCCGGGCGGCGACCGCGCGATCGCGCCGCGCCCAGTCGCGGATCGCGAGCTCGGTGCGGAGGGGCTCGCGCCCGGCGATCGCGAACAGCCGCCGCAGCTTCCCGCGGGCGTCACCGCCGCCGCCCTCTACGCGCTCGATGACATCGTCGACGCTCGCCCGCTCCCAGCTGTCGAGCATGCTCTCCAGCAGAGCGCGCCGGTCATCGAACTGCCAGTAGAAACCGCCCTTCGAGACGCCCAGGGCCTGCGCGAGCGGCTCGATCCTCACCGCCTCGGGCCCGCCGGCCGCAAGCGCACGCAGACCCTCCTCGATCCATCGGTCCGGTGGGGTGCGTGTCAGCGCCATCGCCGTCCATACGCTACCGTATGGATATGTCGTCGATGCGGCTTCCCCGCAGCGAGCACACCTCCCGCCCGTGGCGGATCCACGAGCTGACCCGGGACTTCCGCGTCGAGGACGTCTGGGCGCTGCCGACGCCGGGTGACCGAGGCGACTTCCCCGCCCTCGTCCGGGGGGCGACCGCGCTCGAGACGTCGGAAAGCGCCTCCCGGACCGTCCGCGCCCTCTTCGCCCTGCGCTGGAAGCTCGGCGAGATCTTCGGCTGGGACGAGGAGGATGCCGGTGTCGGGGGCCGGGTCGCGACGTTGCGCGACAGGCTTCCCCCCGACCTCCGCGGCACGGCGCCAGAAGCCGGTTCCTCGCTGCCGTTCGAACCTCTCTACCTGCTCGAGGACGAGTACGCGGCCGAGATAGCGAACCGCACGGTGCACGGCGTGATGCACCTCGGCTGGGTCCCGCGTCCCGAGGGCGGGTACCGTGGTCAGATGGCGGTGCTGGTCAAGCGGAACGGCCCATTCGGGGCCGCCTACATGAGCGTGATCGCGCCGTTCCGGTACCTGATCGTCTACCCGACGATGATCCGGGAGATCGAGCGGGAGTGGCCGCAGCGGCTCGCCCAGCATCAGGGCGCTGGCTAGTCCTCTACGACACGGACTGCGGCTTCTGCATGTGGTTGCTGGCCGCCCTCCTGCGTTGGGATCGCCACAATGGTCTCCGCCCGGTCCCGCTCCAGGCCCCGGAGGCGGCGGAGCACCTCGCCGACCTCGACGAGGCCGAGCGGATGTCGTCCTGGCACCTGATCTCTCCCGAAGGGGCGCGAACCTCGGGGGGCGCCGCAGTCGCACCGCTTCTGCGACTGCTGCCGGGAGGGCGGCTCCCGGCCGCCGTGCTCGCCCAATTCCCCCACCTGACCGAACGCGGCTACCGCTGGGTCGCCGAGAATCGCTCGGCGCTCTCGCGCTGGGTGCCGAAGGGCTCCAAGGACCGCGCGCGAGAGCTGGTCCGCGGGTCGAGCGCCGGGCCGGATGCCTGACCATCGCCCTCCAAGCGCTCTAGCCAGCGCAGCAGGAGGAGGAGCGCGGCCGGGACGACCAGGGCACCGCTGAGGATCAGGAACCAGAGCTGCGCGGCGTCGCTGCCCGCCCTGATCGTGTGGAGCACCGCCAGCAGCCAGAACAGGCCGGTGAGCCGGTGGATCCTTCTCCAGCGGACGGCGCCGATCCGGTCACGGCAGTAGTAGGTGAGGCCGAGGGCGGCCAGGCCGTAGCCGGCGACGATGCCGAGCCCGGTCCAGAGCGGGCGATAGCTGCCGGCGAAGGGGACGGTGATGCCGGTCAGCCCCGGACGCAGGTAGGCGTCGCCGAGGAGGGCGGCACCGTGGAGGGCGACCATCGCCAGGGCGGTGAGCGAGAGCGCCTCGTGGAGCGCGCGGAGGTCACGCTTGTTGGCGCCGGAGCCCTTGGCGCTGATCATCAGACCGAGCGCGACGCTGGCGCTGGAGGCGAGAAGGGCCGCCCCGCCCGCCGCCCGACTCGTGATCCAGAACAGATGGGGCTCGACGTTCATGGCACCGGGACCGCGACCCTCCCGCCGCTGGGCGCGATGACCTCGACGCCGCCGCCTTCGAGCACCAGGACACCGCCATGGGGCAGGCGCTCGCCGGCCCGCTCGGGCCCGGAGAGCAGCGCGTACTTGGAGTACACCTCGGCCAGGAAGGCGGTCGGCGCCAGCGCGGTCGCCTGGACGACGCCGGTGAAGGCGGGCCTGCCGGTCGAGGGGTCGAGCAGGTGATGCCCCGGACGGCCGTCGCCGGCGATCCACGAGCGGCGCCCGATCCCGCTGGTGGCAACGCCGCCGTCTCTGAGCGCGAGCTCGTGGACTGCGGCTCCTCCCGCCGGATCCTCGACCAGAACCCGGCGCAGCCGGCCGCTGGTGCCGCCGACACGCACGTCGCCGCAGCAGTCGACGGCATAGTCGGCGTGGCCCCTGAGGTCGTTCGCCGCGAGGTCGGCGAGAAGGCCCTTGGCGATCCCGCCGCTGTCGATTTCGACGCCCGGGTCGCGAGTCACGGTGCCAGCTCGCCGGTCGACGCTTATCCGGCTCCAGCCTCGGTACGGACCGGCGGACGCCGGCCGCGGCGACTTGCCCGCGGGAATCGCGCCGACCTCGCGCCGGCCGTCCCTCCCGGCCAGCGATTCGGAGTAGCCGGCGCGCTCGATGTCGCGGAGGAGCGTCGCGTCCACCAGCCCCTCGCTGAGCACCCCGGCCCGCCGGGCGGACGCGGCAACCTCGAGCAGGAGCGGGCTCACCGGCACGGTCTCGCGGGGATCGACATTGAGCCGGCAGAGCTCGCTGTCTGGGAGGAAGCGAGAGAGCCGATTGTGCGCGTCCAGCAGCCGCGCCTCGGTAACGGCGGCCGCGACCTCGGCCTCGCGTCCGCCCGCCGCTCCCCCTACGTGCACCGTCGCCGTCCCCCCGAAACAGGCAAAGCTCCTGTGAGCTTCGGCGCTCACGATTGGCCGGTGATCACCGGCGCCGGTTCGGGTTCGGCGACTTCGACTTCGACCGGTTCGGGTTCGACGTATTCAGGTTCGACCTCGTCGGGCGTCGTCGTTTCCACCGATTCGGCGGCGGCGGCAGCCGCGGCTTCGCCGCCGTCGGAGCCGCCGTCGGCGGAGCGGGGTCGCGCCCCTCCCCGGCCGGCGGCAGAGGCCTTCGGCGCGCTGCCGAGCACGGGATCGTGGCCGGTGACCATCTGGACGAAGACGATTCCCCACAGCAGGGCAAACGCGACCATCGAGATGGCCACCATCCGCGCCCGCAGTTCTCCCGCACGCCGGCGCTGCGCCTGCAGCCGGCGTCGGGCCTCACGGCTTCGCGCCCGGAGATCCGCTCCGTCCATGCCGGAGACCTTCGCGAGGAGAGGGAAAAAGCCGCTAAACGGCGGCTGAGAATCCTCTCAGAGCCAGGGCCGCGCGACCGAGAGCGTGAGCGCCGCGACGACGACCCCGCCGAGCACGGTCGAGCCGACCGCCATGATCCGCAGCCCGGCACCCGCCAGCCGTGCCTCGCCGCCGCGTCTCCAGTCCGGCAGCGCCAGCGCCGGCATCTCGATCAGGTGACCGAGCACGTGAACCGTCATCAGCACGACCCAGGCGATGAAGCTGACCTTGTGGGCGAAGATCAGGGTGTTGCTCGGCGGCCCCGCGATCAGCAGCGCCACCCCGGTGCCGAACAGCGCCAGGGTCGTCAGCACGACGCCCGGGGCCAGGAACCGGAGCACGGCGTGTGGCGGCCCCTTCCGAACATACGGCGGGCTGCCGGTGTAGTAGCGCGCGAACCGGTAGCCGGTGCTGGCGAGCTTCAGCGCCACCGGCGGGATCAGGAGCATGCCGATGAAGATGTGCGGCCCGAGGAGCGAGCCGATGAAGGGGATCGTCACCCCCTCGGCCGCGAGCAGCACGAGCAGGGCGGCCGCGACCGCCCCGGTCAGCCTGGCGTTCCCGGCGACCCCGCCGCCGACGACCGTCTCGTCCTGCCGGTACACGGGCCGGATCGTGCGGCCGAAGGTTTGCTCGCGGCTAAGCGTTCGCTGAGAGATCTCTCATCTTCGGCCTGAAGCCGGGCAGCGCGAACGCGACCCGGGCGCCGCCGAGCGGAGACTCCTCGACCCAGATCCGACCGCCGTGGGCCGCGACGATCGATCGCGAGATACCGAGGCCGAGACCGCTCCCGCCCGAGGCCCGATCGCGCCCGGGCTCGCTGCGGTGGAAGCGGTCGAAGACCCGCTCCCGCTCGGCCGGCGGGATGCCAGGCCCGTCGTCGTCGACGGCGACGATCAGCTCGCTCGCCTCGGCCGCCGAGGAGAGGGTGACGTTCCCCCCCGGCCCGGCATGGCGGCGGGCGTTGGCGAGCAGGTTGCGGACGACCTGCGCGATCAGGTCGGGATCGGCCATCAGCGTTCCCTCGGCCCGAGGCCCGAGGGCGATGCCGCCGCCCTCGGCCAGGCCGCGAAGGAACGCGGCGGCCTCGATCTCGCCGAGAACCGGCCCCACCCCCTCGTCGAACCGGGCAAGCGTCAGCAGGTCTTCGACCAGCCGCTCGACTCGCCGAATCTCGGTCACGGCGACCCGCTCGACCCTCCGCACCTCCTCTGCGTCCGGGGTTTCCTCCCGAGCGAGGACCTCCAGCTGGCCGCGGATCGCGGTCAGCGGGCTGCGGAGCTCGTGCGATGCGTCCGACACGAACCGCCGCTGACGGGCGAACGCCTCGTCGAGACGGTCGAGCATGTGGTTGAAGGCTTCGGCGAGGGTCCTGAGCTCCATTGCGTCCGACGGGCTCGCCTCGAGCCGCGGCGTCAGATCGCCGGCGTCGATCCTCGCCGCGGTTTCGGCGAATCGCCGCAGCGGCCCGGAGGTCCTGGCGGCGACAAGGTAGCCGCCGATCAGCGCCGCGACCAGCGTCGCCCCACCGACCAGCACGAAGGTCCTTTCGACGTCGGAGCGGGCATCCTCGATCGGCGAGATCGAGGAATGGTCGCTCGACTCGCCCGGCCCCAGCGCCCTCTTCTCTTTCCCCTCCTCGCGCCCGATCACGCTCGACTCCTGGTCCATCTGGGCCTTGACGGCGACGAAGACGACGGCGAAGGCGATCGTCACGATCGCCGCGATCGAGAGCGCCAGCCTACCCCGCAGGCCGAGCCCCGCGGGGCGGCTCATCCGGCCTCTCTGAGTCTGTAGCCGACCGAGCGCACCGTCTCGATCGGCGCCGCCGACCCGGGCCGATCGAGCTTGCGACGCAGGTAGCCGACGTAGACCTGGACGACGTTGGTCCCCGGGTCGTGGTCGTAGCCCCAGACGGCGGCGAGGATCTCCTCATAGCTGCAGACCCGGCCCGCATGGCGGATCAGGTATGCGAGCAGCTCGGCCTCGCGCTCGGGCAGCCGCACCGAGAGGCCATCGCGGGTGGCCTCGCGGGTGAGGAGATCGAGCCCGACCCCGCCGGCCTCGATCCTCGTCTCCTCGCGACCTCCGGAGTCGCGCAGCCGGGCGCGGATCCGGGCCAGCAGCTCCTCGAAGGCAAACGGCTTCGTCAGATAGTCGGTGGCTCCGCGATCGAGCCCCTCGACCCGGTCGGACACCTCCGCCCGGGCGGTGAGCAGAATCACCGGGAGAGATGGCTTCGCGCGCCGGATCGCGGCCAGCACCTCGAGGCCGTCCCTGCCTGGAAGCATCCGGTCGAGGACGACGAGATCCACCGTCGCGTCGAGCGCCAGTCGCTCGCCGCTGACGCCGTCGCCGGCGACCGTCACCTGGTAGCCCTCGGATTCGAGGCCCCGTGCCAGGAAGTCGGCGATCCCCGCCTCGTCCTCGACGACCAGGATCTCCATTGGGCCGATGCTACGGCACCCCGCTCGACGCTCTAGGTCGGAAAGGCGAGCCCGACCAGGTAGGTGGCGCCGCCGACGATCACGCCCGCGACCGTCATCTCGAGGCCCGCCGCCCACCAGCTTCGCAGCGTCACCAGCGACTTGGCCGCGCCGACCAGGAAATGGGCGATCAGCGAGATCACCGCGGCGGCGACGATCGCGACCGTCCCGGTGTCGAAGATGAACGGGATCACCGGGATGATCGCGCCGACGCCGGTGCTGAGGCCGGCCGCGGCGGATGCCTGGAGCGGGCTGCCCGGCCGCTCGCCCACCCCCAGCTCCTCGGTGGCGAGCGCATCGAGCATCGCGTCCGGGTCCTTCGCCAGCCGCTCGGCGATCTGATCGGCGGCCTCGGGGTCGACGCCCTTGAGCTGGTAGAAGAGCGAGAGCTCCTCTTTCTCCTCCTCGGGGTGCTCGGCGATCTCGCGCCGCTCGCTCTCGACGTTGGCTTCGACGACCTCGGCCTCGGAGCGCTCGGCAAGAAACGCCCCGGTGGCCATCGAGAGCGCCGACGCGACCGCGCCGGCAAGGCCGGCGGTGAGGACGAAGCTGGACCCACCGGTGGCGCCGGAGACGCCGGTGACGATCCCGAACACGGCCGCGAGGCCGTCGTTGGCGCCGTAGATCGCCCCCGAGATCCAACCGCCGCCGGTTCGGTGCCAGCTCTCGCGGCCGAGGATCCGGTCGAGCTGCTCCCGCGCGCCCGGCACCGCGACCGGCGAAGGATCGTTCGGCTCGCCGCTCCCACGGCTCATCTCCTGAACGGCCAGCTGGTGCGATCGCTCGTCCTTGCGGATCTCATGCAGCAGCTCGTCCGTTCCCGGGTCCCCCGTCGGTGTCCGATAGCGGTCGTCGATCTCCTCCTGCTCGGCCGCCTCGCGAGCCCGCAGCAGCCGGTCGACGGGGGCGATCCGCGCCTGCAGGCGCACCCAGAGCGAAAGCCGCACGGACGCGGGATCGGGGATCGGGATGTTGAGCTCCTCCATCCGCTGCTCGATGCGACGACGGTGACCTCCCTCGGCGTCGGCCATCCGGCGCAGAATCGTCGCGTCCCGATCGTCGGTCCGCCTGGCGATCAGCTCGTAGATGGCGCCGGCTTCGACCTCGCCGCGCCAGGCCTCGAGCAGCCGGTCGCGGGCCTCGTCGCGGGAGTGCTGCGAGTTAGGGCCTTCCACTACCCGAAAATATCCGCTGCTCTACTCGGCTGCCAGCCCGTACTCCTCGTCGGTCACGGGCTCGCCCCAGTTGACGGCGTTGTCCTCATCGTCGAGCTGATGCATCGCGATGTGGGTCATGAACCGGTCGGGAGCGGCTCCGTGCCAGTGATCCTCGCCGGGCTCGAAGAAGATGCGGTCCCCGGGCCGGATGACCTCGATCGGGCCGCCGCGCACCTGACAGCGGCCGACGCCCTCGGTGACGAATAGCGTCTGGCCGTTCGGGTGGGTGTGCCAGGCGGTCCGGGCGCCGGGGGTGAAGTGGACGGCGGCGGCGGCCAGCCGCGAGGCCCCCGCCGCCTCGGCGACGGTGTCGATGTAGACCGCCCCGGTGAACCACTCCCGTGGCCCCGCCATCGTCTCGACCGAGTTCCTGGTGATCTCCATGCCGTGACTCCTTTCGTGATATCGCTGGACCGGTGAAGGCCGCGATCGCATTTCGGCGCCGTGGGTGACATCCAGATTCTGATCGCCGCGCTGCTGGTCTCGGTCGCGGTCCTGAACTCGCTCGCCAACTGGCTCTCGGTCCCGTATCCGATCGTCCTCGTCATCGGCGGGCTCCTGCTCGGCCTGGTGCCCGGAATACCGCAGGTCGAACTCGACCCGGACCTGGTGCTGCTGATCTTCCTGCCGCCGCTGCTCTACTCCGGCGCGTTCTTCGCCGACCTTCCGGCCCTGCGGTCGAACCTGCGGGTCCTCTCGCTGCTCGCGATCGGGCTCGTGCTGGCGACGACGGCGGGCGTCGGCCTGCTCGCCCACGAGGTGTTCGATCTCCCGTGGGCGATCGCCCTCACCTTCGGGGCGATCGTCGCCCCGACCGACCCGACGGCGGCGACGGCGATCCTGCGCCGCCTGGGGATGCCGAGGCGGTTGGTCGACGTCCTCGAGGGCGAGGCTCTGCTGAACGACTCGACCGCGCTCGTCACCTACAAGATCGCGCTCGCGGCCGCGGTCGGGGGCGGCGTCTCGGCCCTCGACGGCGGTCTCGAATTCGTCGGCATCGCGGCCGGAGGCATCGCGATCGGCGCCGTCGTCGGCTACCTGATCGCCGAGATCCGCACTCGCCTCGAGGACCCGATGACCCAGGTGACGATCTCGCTCTTCACCGGCTACGCGGCATTCCTCCCGGCCGACGAGCTCGGCGTATCAGGCGTGCTGGCGACGGTCACGGCCGGCATCTACCTCGGCTGGCGGGCGCCGCGGATCGTCTCTCCGGAAACGCGGCTGCGAACGTTCGCGGTCTGGGAATCGCTGATCTTCCTGATCGACGCGACGCTCTTCATCCTGATCGGGCTGCAGCTGCCGGTGATCGCCGACGGGGTCAGGGAAGCGGGGATCTCGGCCGGCACCGCGCTCGAGTACGCGGCGCTGACCTGCGCCGCGGTGGTCGGGATCCGGTTCGCCTGGACGTCGGTGATGACGGCGATCATCCGCACCCTCGACCGCCGGCCGTCGCAGCGAGAACGACGGGTGTCGAACGCGGTCCGGATCATCGGCGCCTGGTCGGGGATGCGGGGAGCGGTCTCGCTCGCGGCCGCCCTCGCCCTCCCGTTCGAGACCGACGCCGGCGCCCCCCTGCCCGGCCGCGACCTGATCCTCTTCCTCACCTTCGCCGTGATCCTCTTCTCCCTCGTCGGCCAGGGGCTGACCCTGCCGCTGCTCGTCCGCCGGCTGGGGATCCCGCTGGGCGAGGACCTCGAGGAGCGCGAGGAGATCCGAGCCCGGCTCGTCTCCGCCCGCGCCGCCCTCGAGCGCCTCGATGCTCTCGAGCTCGAGGACTGGACCAACGACGACACCATCCGCCGCGTCCGCGACCAGTACGAGTTCCGCCGCCGCCGGTTCAAGGTCCGCGCGGGAAAGTTCGACGACGACGGGATCGAGGACCGCTCGCTCTCCTACCAGCGGCTGATGCACGAGATCTTCGGCGCCCAGCGGGACGTCCTCATCGACCTCCGCAACCGCGGCGAGATCTCGGGCGAGGTGATGCGGCGGGTCGAGCGCGAGCTCGATCTCGAGGAGTCCCGGCTCGACTACTGACGGCGTCCGGCGCCGCACGGCTCCCGGCAATGGGATCATGGCGGCGATGTCGAATCGCAGGCACCGGGGGATCCTGCTCGTGGCGCTTTCCTGCGGCGCCGCCATCGTCATGCCCACCCCGGCGGCGGCCGACCCGCCGGGGCTCCTGATCGCGCCCTCGCCGTTCGACTTCGGCACCGTGCAGCCGGGCTCGAAATCCGCCGAACAGGTCTTCGTGGTCAAAAACGAAGGCTCCGAACCGGCGGCGATCGAAACCGTCGCCCTGTCGGGCGCCGATGCCGGCCAGTTCGAAATCAGCGCCGGCGCCGACACCTGCAGCTCGATGGACCTACCCGCCGGAGGGGAAGCCGGGTGCAACGTCGGCGTCGTCTTCGCGCCGACCTCGGCGGGGCCGAAGTCGGCGACGCTTCAGGTTCCGACTAACGCCGCCGAACCACCGGCGACGGTCGCGCTCTCCGGCATCGGCGCCTCGCCCTCCTCGCCGCCAAGCGGGGGCGGCAGCGGACAGCCGCCCGCCCAGGCCGTGGCCCCGGCGAGACCCTCGAACGCGTTCGGCTTCGGCAAGGTCGTTTACAACAGGGGACGCGGCACGGCGAGCCTCCCGGTCAGGGTGCCCGGGCCCGGCACCCTGCTCCTCGGCGGGAAGGGGCTCATCGCCCGAAAGGGACCGGGCTCGACGCTGGTGCTCGGCGGGGCCGGGACGGCACGGTTGGCGATCGTCGCCACCGGCCGCTGGGAGTCGGCGCTCGACCGGACCGGGAGGGCGAAGGTCGTTGCCAGCGTCACCTACACGCCGACCGGCGGCGACGCATTGACGAAAAGCAGGAAGATCGCCCTCGTCAAGCGCCGCTGAGGACCCGCAGCGCGTCGGCCGGGATCCGCACCTTCACCGGGCTGCCCTGGCGGAAGCGGTCGAGGCCCTCGCCGCCGTTCGGCACCGAGGCCTGGAGCAGCGCCCCGGTCGCCAGCCGGACCATGACCTGGAGATTGGAGCCGACGAAGACCGTCCGGTCGACCATCCCCGGCAGGCAGTTGGGGCCGGGGTCGGGATCGTGATCGGAGACCTCGAGCCGCTCCGGCCGGACGACCACCGTCACCTCGCCGCGGGCGTCGAGATCGCCGCAGCCGGCCTCGAGCATGAACTCGCCGGCGCGGACGCTGCAGCCGCCGCCCTCGCCGCCGACGGCCTCGACGCTCATCGTGTTCGCGACCCCGAGGAAATCGGCGACGAACAGCGTCCGCGGGCTCTCGTAGACCTCGCGCGGCGTCCCGATCTGGTCGATCCGGCCGCGATTCATCACCGCGATCCGGTCGCTCATGCTGAGCGCCTCCTCCTGGTCGTGGGTGACGAAGATGAAGGTCGTCCCGACCTCCTCCTGCAGCGACTTCAGCTCGAGTCGGAGCTGGCGCCGGATTTTGGCGTCGAGCGCGCCGAGCGGCTCGTCGAGGAGGAGCAGCGCCGGCCGCAGGATCAGGGCCCGCGCGAGGGCGACCCGCTGCTGCTGGCCGCCGGAGAGCTGGTGCGGGCGACGCTTGGCCAGCTCGCCGAGCTCGACCAGCTCGAGCGCCTCGCGCACCCGCCGCTCGCGGTCGCGGCGGTCGACCTTCTGGTAGCGGAGGCCGAAGGCGACGTTGTCGCTGACGTTGAGGTGGGGGAAGAGCGCGTAGCTCTGGAAGACGGTGTTGACATTGCGCCGCTCGGGGGGCACGGCCGAGAGGTCGGTGCCGTCGAGCAGGACCTCGCCGCCGGTCGGGCGCTCGAAGCCGGCGATCAGCCGCAGCGTCGTCGTCTTGCCGCAGCCCGACGGGCCGAGCAGCGAGAAGAACTCCCCGGCGGCGACGTCGAGGTCGATCCCGTCGACCGCGGTCACCTCCTCGAAGGCCTTGGTCAGCGCCCGCAGCGAGACGGCGCCGCTCCGCTCGGAGGCCTCGGCCGCGATCGCATCTCTCTCCCGGGTCGCCATCAGGCTTCCACCGTCGCCAGCTCGCGCATCGCCGCCCCGCCGCTGTCGGATTCGGTGCGGTGGCCGAACCAGCGCAGCGCTGCGTAGGCGCCGCCGACCCCGACCAGCGTCACGACGACCATGATCGTCGCGACCGCGTTCAGCGCCGGCGTCGTCGCCCCGCCGCGGGCGTTCGAGTAGAGCAGCATCGGGATCGTCGTCGTCTCGCCGCTCGAGGACATGTACTGGGTGACGACGAAGTCGTCGATCGAGAGCGCGAAGACGATCAGCATGCTGGCGAGGATTGCCGGCGTCAGCAGCGGCAGCAGCACGTGCTGGAGGGCCTGCCGCGGCGAGGCGCCGAGATCCCGCGCCGCCTGCTCGTAGTCGGGCCCGATCGCGGCCAGCCTGCTGCGGACGATCACGACCACGTAGGAGACCGAGAACGTCACCTGGCCGATCACCTGGGCCGTTGTCCCGAGGTGGATCGCACTGAACGGGACCAGCGAGAGCTGGGTGAAGACCAGCAGCAGCGAGACCGCCATCGCGAGCTCCGGCGTCGTCAGCGGCACCAGCATCAGGAAGTTCGCCGCCCGCGAGCCGTAGCCGCGCCAGCGCGAGAGCCCGATCGCGAGAAGGATCCCGAGCGGCGCCGCGATCGCCATGTCGAGGACGGCCAGGGTCAGGCTGTGCTCGAGCGCGTGGGTGTAGGTCGGGTCGTGGAAGACCGAGAATGTTTCGTCCCCCCACCACCACCGGGTGGAGAACCCCTGCCAGACGCTGCGCGAGCGCCCGTCGTTGAACGAGAACGCGATCGCGAACAGGACCGGGACGAGGGCCCAGATGATGTAGAGCCAGGTCGTCAGCGCCAGGAAGCGGGGGCGGCCCCAGGGGTTGGCGAGCCAGTCGGGCAGCCGGCTGGGCCGGATCGCCGGACGGGGCTCCTCGACTCGGGTCGCCGCCGCGCTCACGACCAATCCTCGCGCTTCGCTCGCTGCGCGAAGGACCAGAGTGCGACGCTTGCTCGCTCCGCGCTCACGCTCGTTTCCTCTCCTGGCGGGCGATCTCCCAGAGGTAATAGACCATCCCGACCGCGAGCAGGGTCATCAGCACCAGGACCATCGCCGCGCCAAGGTTCTTCTGGGGCCCGCCCTGGACGAGGAGGTTGACGCTGTTGCCGAGCATGTTCGTGTTCGGCGACCCCGAGATCAGGTCGTTCGTGTAGTAGTCGCCGAACATCGGCAGCATGATCAGGATCGTCCCGGCGAGGATGCTCGGCCAGCTCATCGGCAGGGTCACGCGGAGGAAGGTGCGCCAGGCCGATGCGCCGAGGTCGCGGGCGCCCTCGAGCAGGCTGCCGTCGATCCGGTCGAGCCCGGCGTAGACCGG
>DATBHH010000069.1:0-6795 GCA_036557525.1 Solirubrobacterales bacterium
ATCGCGGCCTGCTCCGCCCCAACGGCCGCATCGTCTGCGTCTCCTCGATGTCGGGGATCGCCGGCAACTCGGGCCAGACCAACTACGCGACCTCGAAGGCGGGCGTGATCGGGATGGTCGAATCGATGGCCCCGGAGCTCGCCCGCCGCGAAGCCACGATCAACGCCGTCGCGCCCGGCTTCATCGAGACGAGGATGACCGCGGCGATGCCGTTCGGCCCGCGTGAAGCGGGCCGCCGGCTCAGCAGCCTCTCCCAGGGCGGCCTGCCGGTCGACGTCGCCGAGACGATCGCCTGGTTCGCCAGCCCGGGCTCGACCGGGGTCACCGGGAATACGGTCCGCGTCTGCGGCCAGAACCTGCTGGGGGCGTGATGGCGACGCGCACGCTCGAGAGCCCGCCCAGCATCCTGCCGCTCTATGTGCGGGCGGCGGCGCCGATGATTCCCGGCGCCTCGCTGATCCCCGGCATCCCCGGCGGCGGCGGCGAGATCCCCGAGCTCGAGCTGGAGCTGAACGGCGTCAGCGCCGAGCCGGGCGAGGTCGCCGCCTACGCGAAGGTCTGCGGGTTCGCGCTCCGCGACCACCTCCCCCCCACCTATCCGCACATCCTCGCCTTCCCGCTGCAGATGGCGGTGATGGCGGACGGCAGCTTCCCGTTCGGGGCGGTCGGCCTCGTCCACATCGAGAACGCGATCACCCAGCACCGGCGGATCGGGCTCGACGAGGAGCTGCGGCTGACGGTCCGCCCGACCGGGCTCGAGCCGCACCCGAGCGGCCGCACCTTCAGCCTCGTCACCGAGGCCTGGGTCGGCCGCCAGAAGGCCTGGGAGGAGGTCAGCACGATGCTCCGCCGCGGCGGCGGCGACAGGTCGGCGAAGGCCTCGACGCGCAAGGACGCCGCCCAGGACCTCGCGGTCAGCGGCGAATGGCGGCTCGGCGGCGACCTCGGCCGCCGCTACGGAGCCGTCTCCGGCGACCGCAACCCGATCCACATCCACGCCTGGACCGCGAGGCCGCTCGGCTTCGACCGGGCGATCGCGCATGGCATGTGGACAAAGGCGCGCTGCCTGGCGGCGATCGAGAGCCGCCTCCCCGACGCCTTCCGCGTCGAGGTCGGGTTCCGCAAGCCGATCTTCCTGCCGGGCCGGGTCGAGTTCCTGGCCGGCGACGAGAGCAGCGGTGCGATCGCGTTCGCGGTCCGCGACGTCAGGCGACGGACACCACACCTCGACGGCCACCTGAAGCGGGTCAAGGCGAAAAAGAGAAGCGAGAGGAAGAAGTCATAGTGAACGAAAACGGCAACAGGGCGGGCGCCGGCGATCGCGGGATGGGGATCGCCCTGCGCGGCCTCAACCGGCTCGCCGGCTCGACGCTGCTCGACCGGATCGGCATTCGCAAGCCGTTCGAGCGGATGGTCTTCACCACGACCAAGAGCGGCTTCCGCTCGGCGACGGCGGCCGCGCGGACCTTCAAGGCGGTGCAAAAGCTCGGCAAGCCGGCGCGCCAGCGCAGCGGCGGGGCCCGCGACCTCTTCGACCTCACTCCCGACGACGAGCAGCAGATGTTCGAGGAGGCGGTGCGCGATTTCGCGGCGGAGAAGGTCCGCCCGGCAGCCCAGGAAGCCGACGCCGACCGGGCGGTGCCGCCCGGGCTCCTCGCCCAGGCGAACGAGCTCGGGATCAACATGCTCGGCGTCCCGGCCGAGCTCGAAGGGGTGATGGAGGAGCAGTCCGCGGTGGCCGGCGTCCTCGTCGGCGAGGCCCTCGCCCACGGCGACATGGGGATCGCCTACGCGGCCCTCGCCCCCGGCGCGGTCGCGACCGCGGTCGGCCGCTGGGGCACGGCCGACCAGGAGTCCGCCTACCTCCCCGCCTTCACCGGCGAGGACACGCCTGCGGCGGCGCTCGCGATCCTCGAGCCGAGGGCGCTCTTCAACCCGCTCGAGCTCGACACCAGGGCCCGCCGCGACGGCGGCGACTGGGTCATCGACGGGACCAAGTCGCTGCTCGCGCGGGCGAAGGAGTGCGAGCTGTTCGTCGTCGCGGCCGACGCCGAGGGGATCGGGCCGTCGTTGTTCGTCCTCGAGTCGGGCGGTGACGGCCTCACGATCGAGGACGAGCCGGCGATGGGCCTGCGGCCCGCCGCCACCGGGCGCCTGCTCCTCGATCGGGCCCGCGTCCCGGCCGGCGCGCTGATGGCCGAGGGCGAGCCGGGCGCCTACGCGGAGTGCGTCCAGTGCTCGCGGCTCGCCTGGTGCGCGCTCGCGGTCGGAACCTCCCAGGCGGTGCTCGACTACGTGATCCCATACGTCAACGAGCGGATCGCGTTCGGCGAACCGATCTCAAACCGCCAGGCGGTCGCCTTCGCGGTCTCCGACATCGGGATCGAGTCCGACGCGATGCGGCTCCTCACCTATCGGGCGGCGAGCCGCGCCGACCAGGGCAGGGGCTTCGGCCACGAGGCCGCCCTCGCGCGGCGCCTCTGCGCCGCCAAGGGAATGCAGATCGGCTCCGACGGGGTCCAGCTCCTCGGCGGCCACGGCTTCGTCAAGGAGCACCCGGTCGAGCGCTGGTACCGAGACCTCCGTGCAGCGGGCGTGATGGAGGGCGCCCTGCTCGTTTGAGCGAAGCGCGATCAATTCTTTCCAAAGCAAAGCGAGCGAAAGCAGACAGATGATCAACCTCGAGACACCGAAGAAGTTCAGGCCGCTCATCGGCCAGGCGCACCAGGTCGCGACCGAGGTCCTGCGGCCGATCTCCCGCAAGTACGACTCCGAAGAGCACACCTACCCGAAAGAGCTCGACATGCTCGCCGCGGTGATCGAGGGCGTCAACGAGGGCGGCGAACTCGGCGGCGCCGGGGCCGGCGGAGTCCGCCGCGACTCCGAGGACGGGGCCGACGAGGGCAACCGCAACGGATCGAATCTGGCGACGGTGCTGAGCATCATGGAGATGTGCTGGGGAGACGTCGGGCTCACGCTCACCCTCCCCAACCAGGGGCTCGGCAACTCGGCGATCGTCTCGGTCGCGAGCGAGGAGCAGCTCGAGCGCTACGGCGGCAGGTGGGCGGCGATGGCGATAACCGAGCCCGAGGCGGGCTCGGACTCGGCCGCGATCCGGACCACCGCGGAGCTCGACGGCGACGAATACGTCCTCAACGGCGAGAAGATCTTCGTCACCTCGGGCGACCGCGCCGACCTGATCGTCGTCTGGGCCTCGCTCGACCGCTCGAAGGGCCGGGCTGCGATCAAGTCGTTCATCGTCGAGCGCGACAACCCGGGGCTGAAGCTCGACCGGCTCGAGCACAAGCTCGGGATCCGGGCCTCGGACACGGCCAACTTCACCCTTCAGGACTGCCGGGTGCCGAAGGAGGCGCTGCTCGGCGACCCCGAGATCGACACCAAGCGCGGCTTCGGCGGGGTGATGCAGACCTTCGACAACACCCGGCCGCTGGTCGGGGCGATGGCGGTCGGCGTCACCCGCGCCGCGCTCGAGGAGACGCGCGGGCTCCTGATCGAGGCGGGGGTCGAGATCGACGACGCGAAGCCGGCCTTCTCGCAGTCCGCCGCCGCCGCCCGCTTCCTCGAGATGGAGGCCGACTACGAGGCGGCGCGCCTGCTGACGCTGCAGGCGGCCTGGATGGCTGACAACTCGAAGCCGAACTCGCTCCAGGCCTCGATGGCGAAGGCGAAGGCGGGACGGACCTGCGTCGACGTCACCCTCGGCTGCGTCGAGCTCTGCGGCAGCGTCGGCTACGGCGAGAACGACCTGCTCGAGAAGTGGGCGCGCGACGCGAAGATCCTCGACCTCTTCGAGGGAACGCAGCAGATCCAGCTGCTGATCGTCGCCCGCCAGCTGCTCGGCAAGAGCTCCTCCGAACTGCGCTAGGCGGGCGCGACCCTGGCCCGCACCCACTCGGCGAGGAAGGGCTCGACGATGCGGTAGGAACCGCCCTCGCCGACGACCACCTCGCGCTGCGTCAGCGCCCGCAGCGCCTTCTGCACGTTGGTGACGGGCGGCAGGTCGTGACGGCCGCGGTAGACGGCGGTGAAGGGTCGGCCCGGCTCGCGGGCAAGCGCCCCGAGGACGAGCCTCTGGGCGGCCGAAGCGCCTTCCCAGAGGAGGCTGAAGTGAGCGTGCTCGGAGCGCAGAACGGCCTCCAGCGCCTCCCGCAGCCGCTCCGGGCTCGCGGCCTCGGAGTCCGGGGTCCTCTCCCACAGGAAGTAGCAGAGCTCCTGGGTCGCATAGGGATGCCCGCCGGTGAGATCGAGCACTTCGCCGAGGACCAGGTCATCGACCGTCCTCCCCGTGGCCCGGAAGCGCTCGGCTATGAACGCGGCGAACGGCTCCGCCGGGATCGGCCCGAGGTCGATCGTCTTCGCGCTTCGCCAGAACGGCTCGTTGGCGTCGTCGAAGATCCGCTCCATGACGTGGCGCTTGCTGCCGAGGTAGACGTGGGCGACCTCGGGCTGGCGCTGGAAGACGGCGCGCAGGAGCTTCGGCAGGCCGGGGTCGATCTCGACGATCTCCTGGAACTCGTCGATGACGAGCGCGGCGCGGCGGCCGCGCGCCCCACCCAACTCAGCCGGTAGCTCGAGCAGCCGCTCGAGCGTCGCGTCGATGGCCGGCTCGTCCCTGCCGACCTCGAAGGCGAAGGAGAACGACCCGTCCTCGGGATCGACGCTGATCGTCGGCTGGATCCGCAGCCCCCGGAACGGCGCCAGGGCCCGCTCCCGCGCCCGCTCCAGAGTCGAGGCGATGTTCTCGTAGATCGCGCCGGCGAGAGCCGCCGCCAGGGTCTCCTTGGTCGGGGTCGTCATCAGGTCGACCTGGGCGACCATGACCCGCTCCGCGGCAAGCTCGCGAGCGGCCCGCCAGACGAGCGACGACTTGCCCCAGCGCCGGGGCGCGAAGACGACCACGTCCTGGCCGTTGCGGATGTCGCTCGCGAGCTCGGCAACCTCGTCCTCGCGATCGGCGAAGGCGTCGTCGAGGGCGAGCGCCCCAAAGCGAAAGGGGTTGGTCGGAGGGGCCATTCCTATACCTTGCTTTCCTATACCTAGCGGTATTCATATTAACGGCTGTCGTCTCGACTTATTTCTATACTCTAGAGTATTATACCCTTTAGTATAAGAAAGTGAGCGGGCGCCCTCCCCTCGAGCCTCTCCCTATATAAGTCGGTGCCGCCATGAACTTCATCGAGGACGTCGTCGAAGCGTTCCCGGCCGCGCGCCGGGCGCTGATCGAGGTCGACGCCGCGGGCGATACCCATGTTCACCACTTCGGCGAGCTCTTCGCGCGCTCAGCCGGGCTCTCGGGGGCCTTTGCGGCGCGGGGGGTCGAGCGCGGCGACGTGGTGATGACGCTGGTCGGCAGCCGCGTCGAGTGGGTGCTGACGATGCTCGCCTGCTGGCGGATGGGCGCCGTGGCGCTGCCCTGCAACCCGCAGTTGCGGCGCAAGGACCTCGAGCTGCGATCGGCGGCCGCGAACCCGAAGCTCGCGGTCGGCGAGGACCGCTACCTCGGCGAGCTGCCGGACGGGATCCCCTACATGGAGATGGACGACCTCGCGCTGGTCCTCGACGAGGATCTCGATCAGGAGACCCCGGCGGCGGTCGCGGACCTGACCGCCGCCGATCCGGTCGCGATCGTCTTCACCTCGGGCACGACCGGGACCCCGCGCGGCGTCGTCTACCCGCAGCGGTACCTGCGCGGCCAGCGCGCCCAGGCCGAGCACTGGTTCGGATCGCGGGACGGCGAGGTCGCCTGGTGCACCGCCGCCCCCGGCTGGTCGAAGTCGACCCGCAACGCCTTCGTCGCCCCCTGGCTGACCGGCGCCGTCGCAGTCCTCCACGACGGCCGCTTCGAGCCCGACCAGCGTCTCCGCCTCTGCGCGGACCTCGGCGTCAACGTCCTCTGCCAGGCCCCGACCGAGTACCGGATGCTCGCCAAGCGGGCCGAGCTCGCCCCCGTCCCCTCGCTCCGGCGCCTGGTCTCCGCCGGCGAGCCGATCGAGCCGGAGGCGATCCGCATCTTCCGCGAGGCGCTCGGCCTGACGATCGGCGACGGCTACGGCCAGACCGAGACCGGGGCGATCACGGGGATGTCGCCCGGCGACGACGATCCGGCGCGCGACGGCTCGATGGGCCGGCCGCTGCCGGGACTCGAGACGCGGGTCGCCGCGGGCGAGCTGCAGCTCCGCGCCGCGAGCTCGGAGACCTTCTTCGACCACTACCTCGACGGCGAGCGCTTCGACGGCGAGTGGTGGGCTACCGGCGATCTGGTCCGCGAGGACGAGGACGGCTACCTCTGGTTCGAAGGGCGAAACGACGACCTGATCCTCTCCTCCGGCTACCGGATCGGCCCCTTCGAGGTCGAGTCGGCGCTCGTCTCCCACCCGGCGGTGACAGAGGCCGCGGCGGTCGCGGCCCCCGACGCCGAGCGCGGCTCGGTGGTGCGGGCGATAGTCGTCCTCGCCGCCGGCGCCGAGCCCTCCGACAAGCTCGCCCGCGCGCTCCAGGACCACGTCAAAGCCCAGACGGCGCCCTATAAGTACCCGCGGATCGTCGAGTTCGCCGACGACCTCCCGAAGACCAGCAGCGGCAAGATTCGCAGGAGCGAGCTGCGCCATAGATAGTCTGCGTCAACCAATGACCATGACGACGATCGACCGCAGGCGAATCGCCGAGCTGACCGAGGCCGAGCAGGAGCGCTACCGCAACCGCACCGGCACCTCGGCGCGGACCTACGAGCGGGCGGTCAAGTCGATGCCGAACGGGGTCCCGTCCTCGTTCCAA
>DATBHH010000070.1:0-17910 GCA_036557525.1 Solirubrobacterales bacterium
CAGGAGGCGAGAACGAGCGCCGAAACCCTGCCGAGGAGACCGTCGGCGACCATCACCTGGGCCCCGGACCAGTCGTTGAAGCAGAGCGTGACGCCATCGAGCCCCAGGCTCTCGATGAACTCGGCGACGATCCGTCCCATCCCGCGCAGGGAGAGGTCGGCATCGGGACGCATCGGCTCGGGGTGCGAGCCGAACGGCATCGTCGGCATCAGACAGCGATGACTCGGCGCCAGCTCCGCCGCGACCTTCTCCCACAGCCGCCCATCCATCGCCAGGCCGCCGACCATCACGATCGGCGGCCCCTGCCCGGTCTCCTGGTAGTGGATCGTCCCCGCCGAAACCTCGGTCGATGCCATCGTCCGCCTCCGTCCTAGATAGATCGCTCTAGTAAGAGCTACCCTACCCGAAGTGCGATCCAGACGACAGGAGGAAGGAGCGGCGATGGCGACCGACACCAGGGAGCGGATTCTCGACAGCAGCGGCGAGCTGTTCCGGCGCCAGGGATACATGGGCACCGGCGTCAAGCAGATCGTCGAGGAGGCCGGCGCCCCCTTCGGGTCGCTCTACCACTTCTTCCCCGGTGGCAAGGCAGAGCTCGGTGCCGAGACGATCCGCCGCTCCGGCTTCCTCTACGGCCTCCTCTTCCCCCAGTACGTCGGACCTGAGGTCGAGCTCGCGGCAGGCGTCCGCGCCTTCTTCGCCGGCGCCGCCGAGACCCTGGTCGAGACCGATTACGCCGACGCCTGTCCGATCGCGACCGTCGCGCTCGAGGTCTCGAGCGTCAACGAGGAGCTGCGCGAAGCATGCGCCGACGTCTTCAACGCCTGGATCGAGGGCGGTGTCGCCCGCTTCGTCGAAGCCGGCATGCCGCGCGACCGAGCCCGTGCCCTGGTGATCCAGATGATCGCCGCGCTCGAGGGCGCCTTCGTCCTCAGCCGCGCCCTGCGCTCGACCGAGCCGCTCGAAGCGGCGGGCGCGGCGGTGGCGGCGGCCATCGCCACCGAGCTCCCACCCCACTGAACAATCGATGTCGCAGTTTATTCGGAGGGGTCGAAAGAACTACGACATCACCAGGGGTTTGGGCGGCGCAGCCGGTAGAGGACGTGCCGGCGCAGCGGGTCGCCGGCCGGAATCCCGGGGTGATCGAAGTCGTCGGCCGGGTCGCGCCTCATCCCGAGACGCTCCATGACCGCCCGCGACCGCTCGTTGCCGGCGCTGGTGAACGAGACGACCTCCTCGAGGCCCGCCGGCCCGAAGCCGAACCCGAGGGCCGCCCGCGCCGCCTCGGTCGCGTAGCCGCGGCCCCAGGCCGGCGCCGCCAGCCGCCAACCGACCTCGACCGCCGGGGTGAAGTGCGCCTCGAACTCCGGCACAGAGAGGCCGGTGAATCCGATCAGCTCCCCGGTCTCGCGCAGCTCGAGCGCCCAGAGGCCGAAGCCGCGCTCCTCGAATCCCTCCTCGATCTCGGCGACCAGCGCGTCGCTCTGGGCCCGCGTCAGCGGCGCGAGGAAGTGCTCCATCACCCGCGGGTCGGCGTTGATCCCCGCGAACGGCTCGCGGTCCGCCTGGCGCCAGCGGCGCAGCCTCAATCGTGCGGTCTCGAGCCCGGGCTCAGCGGCCAATCGACTGCTGGTACAGGGTGAACCCGATCCCCGAGCAGACCGCGGCGATGATCCAGAACCGGAGCATGATCTTGGTCTCCGACCAGGCCATCATCTCGAAATGGTGGTGGAGCGGCGCCATCAGCAGGATCCGGCGCCGGAAGGTCTTGAAGGCGAAGACCTGGGCGGCGACCGAGAGCGCCTCGATCACGAAGATGCCGCCGATGATGATCAGCAGCACCTCGGTCTGGGTCATCACCGCGAGCGCGCCGATCGCGCCGCCGAGCCCGAGCGAGCCGGTGTCGCCCATGAAGATCGATGCCGGAAAGGCATTGAACCAGAGGAACCCGACGCAGGCGCCGACCAGGCAGGCGGAGAGCAGCGCCAGGTTCTGCTGCTCGTTGGTGACGAAGCAGATCGCGGTGAAGGCGAGGAGGACGATCGCGCAGCAGCCGGCGGCGAGGCCGTCGAGGCCGTCGGTCAGGTTGACCCCGTTCGAGGTCCCGGCGATGACGAGGAATACGAGGACGAAGTAGAGGACCGGTCCGAGGTCGATGCTGGCGTCGCCGATCCGGAAGTAGAGGATCGGTTCGAGCCCGACCTCGTGGCGGGCGACCCACCAGAGGCCGAAGGCGAGGAACAGCTGGACGAGGAGCTTGTAGCGGGCGGAGAGGCCGAGCGATCGCCGTTTGACGATCTTGATGAAGTCGTCGGCGAACCCGAGCGCTGCGCAGCCGAGGGCGACGCCGAACACGGCCATGCTCTGTGCGTCGCGGTCGGAGAGGACGAGGTAGGGAACGCAGATCGACGCGAAGACGATCAGCCCTCCCATCGTCGGCGTCCCGGCCTTCGTCAGATGCTCCTGCGGCCCGTCCTCGCGGATGTGCTGGCCGAACTCCTTGACCCGCAGGTATTCGATGAATTTCGGCCCGAGGAAGATGCAGATAAGCATCGCCGCCATCCCCGCTATCAGAACCGCACCCATCAGATCAGCTCCCTCAGGGTCTCGGCGACGGCCTCGAGGCCGGCCGAGCGCGAGCCCTTGACGAGGACGGTGTCCCCGGGCTCGAGCTGCGCCGCGAGCAGCTCGGCCGCTTCCTCGGGGTCCCCGACCAGCTCGTCGGGGTCGTAGTCGCGGGCGGGCTCGCCGACGCCGATCACGGCATCGATCCCGTGCGACCTGGCGTGCGCGCCGATCTCGCGGTGATGGCCGGCCGCCTCCTCCCCCAGCTCGCCCATCTCGCCGAGCACCGCGATCCGCCGTCCGCTCCCAAAGGTCGCGAGATGGTCGAGCGCCGCTCGCATCGACAGGGGGTTGGCGTTGTAGCAGTCGTTCACCAGGACGATCCCGTCGCCGAGCTCGAGGCGCTCGCCGCGGAAGCTGGAGAAGCCTATGCTCGCAGCGCCGTCGGCCATCTCCTCGAGCGGCACTCCGAGCGCGATCCCGACCCCGATCGCGGCCAGGGCGTTGGTCAGGTTGTGGCGCTCGGTGAAGGGGAAGTGGAAGGTTTCGCGCCCGGCCGGGGTCGAGACGACGGCTTCCGTCACCTCGTCCTCGACCCGGCACTCGACGGCCTCGACGTCGCCGCCGGGGCCGAAGCGCAGCAGGCTCGGGGCGCCCTCCAGGTGCGGCTCGAGCTCGCCTCCATCGACCGGGACGACGGCCACGCCATCGCTCGGCAGACCCGCCAGCAGCTCCGCCTTCGCCGCGGCGACCGCGGCGACCGAGCCGAGCAGCTCGATGTGGACGGGGCCGACGTTGGTGATCACCCCGACCTCCGGGCTGGCGATCGCTGCCAGCTCGGCGATCTGGCCGTGGCCCCGCATCGCCATCTCCAGCACCAGGTACTCGGTTCCCTCGGGGGCTTCCAGCACGGTCAGCGGCAGCCCGATCTCGGTGTTGAGGTTCTCGAGGTTGGAGTGGACCCGGCCCGGCAGCAGCGCCCGGGTGATGTCCTTGACCGAGGTCTTCCCGACCGATCCGGTGATCCCGACGACCCGCGCCGCGAGCGCCCGCCGCCAGGCGGTGGCAAGGGTCTGCAGGGCCGACAGCGGGTCATCGACCGCGAGTACCCATCCGCCCTCGAGGCCGTCCACGCGCGTCGGTCCGACGACCGCCCCCCAGGCGCCGGCGGCCAGCGCCGCCGCGGCGAAATCGCCGCCGTCGACCTTCTCGCCCCGCAGCCCGAAGAAGAGATCGCCCTCGCCGGCCGTCTGCGACTCGATCACGGCCCGGCGCGGCGAGCGGGCGTCGCCGACGGCGACGATCTCGGCGCCGATCGCGGCGGCGATCTCCTCCCCCCCGAGGTTCACAGCACCACCTCGCCCTTCGCTCGCCGCGCGAAGAACCAGACATGCACGCTCGCTCGCTCCGCGCTCACAGCCGGCGCAGCTCCTCGCGGGCGACCTCGCGGTCGTCGAAGGGGATCTTCCGCCCTTCCTCGAATTCCTGACCCTGCTCGTGGCCCTTGCCGGCGACGACGACGGTGTCGCCGGCCCTCGCGCGCGAGAGGGCGAGGGCGATCGCCGCCCGCCTGTCGACCTCGGCCTCGACCCCGTCGCGGTCATCGATCCCGGCGAGGATTTCCTCGACGATCGCGTCCGGCGCCTCGGAGCGCGGGTTGTCGGAGGTGACGATCGTCAGGTCCGACCGGGCGGCCGCGGCCCGCCCCATCCGGGGCCGCTTGTCGCGGTCGCGGTCGCCGCCGGCGCCGAAGACCGAGATCAGCCTGCCGCCCCCGGTCAGCCGCCGCGCCGCCGCCAGCACGTTGTCGAGCGAGTCCGGGGTGTGGGCGTAGTCGACGAGCACCGTGAACGGCTGGCCCTCGTCGATCGGCTCGAACCGCCCCGGCGGGGCGCCCGCCGCCGCCAGCGCCGCCGCGATCTCGGCACCGCCGACGCCCATCGCGCTCGCCGCCGCGAACGCCGCCAGCGCGTTGGCGACGTTGAAGTGGCCCGGAAGCCGGGTCCGGACCTCGACCTCGCCGACGCTGAACCGCGCCCCGCTCGCGTCGAAGGTCGCTTCGCTCGCCGAGAAGTCGGCATCGCGGCCGTCGGCGGAGAAGGTCAGCGCTTCGAACTCGTCGGCGAGGCGGCGGCCGTAGGGGTCGTCGACGTTGACGATCGCGTTTCCCGGGCGCATCTCGAACAGCAGCCGCTTGGCACCGAAGTAGTCCTCCATGTCGGCGTGGAAGTCGAGATGGTCCTGGGTCAGGTTGGTGAAGAGCGCGACCTCGTAGTGGATCGAGTCGCTGCGGTGGAGCGCGAGGGCGTGCGAGGAGACCTCCATCGCGCAGGCGGCGTCGCCGCCGTCGAGCATTCGCCTGAAGGTCGCCTGCAGGTCGATCGCCTCAGGGGTCGTCCGCTCGACCTCCTCCTCGACCCCGGCGACCACCTGCTTCACCGTCCCCAGCAGGCCGCACCGGATCGACGCCGACTCGAGCACCTCGCGGATCAGGAAGGCGGTCGTCGTCTTGCCGTTCGTGCCCGTCACCCCGGCGACCCGCAGATCGGCGGTCGGGTCGCCCCAGAACCGGGCCGCGACGGGAGCCATCGCCGCCCGCGCGTCGCCGACGACGATCTGGGTCACCGGCAACTCGAGCTCGCGCTCGACGACCAGGGCCGCCGCCCCGGCCTCGACAGCCGCGGGCGCGAAGTCGTGCCCGTCTGACCTCTCGCCGACCACGCAGAAGAACAGCGTCCCGTCGCCGACCCGGCGGCTGTCGTAGGCCAGGCCGCCGATCTCCACGCCGGGATCGCCGACTACGCGGGGGTTCTCAAGCACTCCGATCAGCTCTGCGAGTTCCAACGCGGCCGATTCTAGGCTCGGCCACGGGCGGCCTATTCGGGCGGGACGCCGAGATAGGGGAGCGCGAATTCGGCGATCTTGCCGAATGCCGGCGCCGCCACCGAGCCGCCGTAGATTTCGCCGTGCGGCTCGTCGACGATGACCGCGACCAGCAGCTGCGGGTCCTGAGCCGGAGCGAAGCCGATGAACGAGGCGACGTATTTGGTTTTCGAGTAGGTGCCGTTTTCGGCGACCTGCGCCGTCCCGGTCTTGCCGGCGAGGGTGTAGCCGGGGACGCTCACCTCAGACGCCGTCCCTCCGGCCGCCAGGACGCCCTCGAGCATTTCTCGCACCTCGGCGGCGACCTCGGGCGAGATCACGCGATGGCCGCGCGGCTCGTGCACCGGTTCGCCGCCGACGTCCTCGATCAGCTGCGGCCGTTTGAGGATGCCGCCGTCGGCGATCGCCGCATAGCCGGCCATCATCTGGATCGGCGTCACCGAGAGGCCCTGGCCCATCGGCAGGTTGCCCATCGTCGAGCCCGAGTATTCGTCGAGCGCCGGGACGAGGCCCTGCTCCTCGCCGGGGAATTCGACCCCGGTCGGGCGCCCGAAGCCGAAGCGGTCGATCCAGCGGCTGAATCTTTCGGCGCCCACCTGGAGGCCGATCGTGACCGCGCCGACGTTCGAGGACTGGGCGAGGATTTCCGCCACCGAGAGGGTCACGGTGCCGCGTTCCTCGGCGTCTTCGATCGTGCGGTCCGCGACCTGCAGCGCCGGCGGCAGCGTGAAGGTGGTCGTCGGCGTCACGATGCCTTCTTCGAGGGCGGCCGAGACCGTGAAAGCCTTGAAGGTCGAGCCGGGCTCGTAGGTGAACCCGGTCGCCCTGTTCATCAGGTACGCAGGGTCGGCTTCGGCGAGGTCGCTCGGGTCCACCGGCGGCCAGTTGGCCATCGCCAGCACCTGCGAATTCCGCGGGTTCATCACGATCGCCGTCGCCCCCTTCGGCGACCAGAGTTCGCCGACTTCGCCGAGCGCTTCCTCGGCCGCCTTCTCGATCGCCGGGTCGAGGGTCGTGCGGACGTTGGCGCCATCCTCGGCTTCGGTGACGGTGTCGAGCCGGATCGGTTCGCCGAGCGCGTCCTTGACCACCCGCCGTTCGCCGTCGGTCCCGCGCAGCGATTCTTCCTCTCCGAGCTCGAGCCCGGTCAGGCCCTCGCCTTCGGTCCCGACCGACCCGATCGCCTGCCCCGCCATTTCCCCCTGCGGATAGCTGCGCTTGCTGGCCGGGAGCTGCCCGATCCCGGGCAGTTCCAGGCGTTCGACCCGGGCCGCGGTGGGCAGGTCGACCTCCTTGTCGACGTAGGCGAAGCCGGATTCTTCGGTCAGGCTTTCGAGGACTTCGTCCCTTCCCAGCTTCAGGATCCGTGCCAGCTCGGTCGCCGTCTTGACCGGGTTCTTCACCTGATAGGGGGTGGCGTAGATCGTCGCCGCGTCCTCGGAGACGGCGAGCGGGTTTCCGTAGCGGTCGAGCAGGCTCCCGCGGAGACCGGGGACGGTGACGACTTCGGTCTGCTGGTAGGCGGCTTCGGAGGCGAGCTGGGCGCCCTGCACCCCCTGCAGCCAGGCGGCACGGCCGATGATCACCAGGAAGCAGAGGAGGAACCCCGCGAAGAGGAGCCCGATCCTGCGCTCGATCGTCCGCATCACCAATCCTCGCGCTTTGCTCGCTGCGCGAAGAGGCAGATATGCACGCCTGCTCGCTCCGCGCTCATCGCGGCCTAGCCGCCGGTTCCCGCGGCGGCGAGGCGCTCGGCGGCGACTTTGACGTCGTCGGGGCCGGCCTGGACGTACCCGACGTCCTCCGCGGTCGAGGCCGCGAGGCCCAGCGCCGCGGCTTCGCCGCGGACCCTCTCGGTCGCCGAGAGCTGCGCGTCGCGGCTGCGGAGGATCGAGTTCTCACGGTCGAGGGCCTGGATGTTCTGGTCGATGTGGCCGGCCGATGCGGCGAAGCTCAGCGTGATCACGTTGAGGGCCACGATCCCGGCGAGGAGGACGCCGAGGACGCCGATCCAGGCACGGCCGCGGGTCATCCTGACGACCAGCCCCGAGTCGGGGAGGCGGCCGACGGCGGAGGCGGTGTTGACGGCGATCGGGATCAGCTGGCCGCCCGGGCGACGAGCCGGCGCCTGCCGCCGGCGCGCCGGAGCGCGTTTGGCGGGCGCCCGCCTGGGCCGCGGGGTGGTGACCCGGGCCGGGGCGCCGCGCACCGTGGCCGCCTCCATCAGGCGACCTCCGCCGGGCTCGGCGCGATCTTGGTCGCGGCCCGCAGGTGGGCTGATTTCGAGCGCGGGTTCGCGGCCAGCTCCTCGGGAGCGGGCGAGACCGCGCGGCGGGTCAGGAGGTCGGCTTCCGGGTCGCGGCCGCAGACGCAGACCGGCAGCTCCGGCGGGCAGATGCAACCGCGGGCCCGGTCGGCGAGGAACTGCTTCACGCGGCGATCCTCGAGCGAGTGGAAAGAGATCGCCGCGAAGCGGCCACCCTCGACCAGGATCCGCCAGGCGATCGGCAGCGCCTCGTCGAGCGAGTCGAGCTCGGCGTTGACGGCGATCCGCACCGCCTGGAAGGTTCGCTTGGCGGGATGGCCGCCGCCGAACCGGGCCGAGGCGGGGATCCCGGCCTTGACCGCGGCGACGAGGTCGGCGGTGCTGTGCAGCGGGCGGCGACGGACGACCTCGCGGGCGATCCCGCCCGCGTAGCGCTCCTCGCCGAAGCGACGCAGCGCGAGGGCGATCCGCGACTCGGGCCACTCGTTGAGGAGGTCAGCGGCGCTGAACTCCTGGCGGGTGTCCATCCGCATGTCGAGCGGCGCGTCGTAGGAGTAGGAGAACCCCCGCTCGCGGGCGTCGACCTGCATCGAGGACATTCCGAGGTCCATGTAGACCATCTCTGGGCGGATGCCTTCGCCGTGCAGGGTGCGAAGCCCTGCCGCGAAATCGGTCCCGATCAACCGGCATTCGCAGAGGGCCTCAGCCGCGAAGCGCTCGAACCGCGCGGCGGCCGCCGGGTCGCGGTCGATCGCGACCAACGTCCCCTCCGGGCCGAGGGCTGCCGCGATTCTGCGCGCGTGACCGCCGCCGCCGAAGGTGCAGTCGACCGCGGTCTGCCCCGGGCCGGGGGCGAGCAGCGAGGTCAGCTCCTCGGCGAGGACGGGTTCGTGCTCGGTCGGCATCAGCTCGAGCTCAACAATGGCATCGCCGGCGATCGCGGCTCGGTCCGCATCGGCGCGGATTTCACCTCGGGCGCGCATCTATTCGGGCCTCTCGTTCGCGGCCAGCCCCTCGGCGATCTCGGCGGCGGAGGAATCGAGCTCCTCCTCCTGCCTGGCCCAGGCGGCGGCGTTCCAGATCTCGAGGTACTCGCCGGCGCCGATCACGACGCAGGGGCCGGCGAGCTCGGCGTGTTCGATCAGCGGCTTCGGGACCCGGATCCTTCCGGCGGAGTCGAGCGTCTCGTCGAACGAGCCGCCGTGAAAGCGCCGGCGAAGGCTGCGGGCGTCGCTCCCGAACGGGCTGTGCGGAGCGAGGAAGCGGTCGGAGAGCTGCTCGAACTCGCTGGTCGGATGCACCCAGACGCAGGGGTCGAAGCCCTTGGAGAGAACGATTCCGTCAGCGAGGGCCGCGCGGAACCGCGATGGAACCGTTAGGCGGTCCTTGGCGTCGAGGCTGTGCTCGTAGAGACCCCGAAAAGCCATTCCCCGGTGGGTTCCTTTCTGCGACCTGGCGAAGAGTTAGGGCCGGAGTGATGAGGTGGGAGGAGCCTCACCACCCCGGCCCTTGGGCTTCAACTCGAGCGCCACAGTAACCCACTTCCCCCCACTTTGCAACACAGCTCGGACGGAACGCCCCAATCCGCAAGGTCCGTTGCATCGACTAGGGTCCGAACGCGTGAGCTCGCCGCAGACCGTCGAAGCCCCGGTCGGCGACGCCGACGACCTGCGGGGCGCCTACTTCGCGATGCTGATCCGCAGGCCGCTGACGCTGGCGCTCCTGGCGCTCTTCGCGATCGCGGCCGGCGTCGCCGGGCTCGCCCTCGTCGGTCCGCTGATCGGCGCCGCCGCGCTCGTCGCCGCCCTCGTCGTCGGCCTCCTCGTCGTCTTCGGAATGGCGGACTCGCGCTCAGAAGACACCTTCTTCCAGGCGTACGCCGCCGCCCGCCAGATGTCCGTCGAAGACGGCCGCCGCGACCTGCCCGAAGGCACACCACTGCTGACGAAGGGAGACGATCGCTACGCGACCCGGCTGCTCGAAGGCCCGCTCGGCGACGGAGTGGCCGGCCTGCTCGCCCTCTACACCTACGAGGAAAAGAGCTCCGACGGCAAGGGCAGTGAGAACACGAACAAGTACCACTACACGGTCGGGATCGCCGAGGTTCCCGAGTGCAAGTTCCTCGCCCCGGAGCTCTACTGCCGGCGCAAGTCCGGGTTCCGCGCCCTCGAGGGCCTCGAGGACCTCTTCCGCTCGAAAAAACGGGTCGAGTTCGAGAGCGAGAAGCTGACCGAGCGCTACGAGATATTCGCCAACCCCGACCTCCAGGACTTCAACTGGCTGCGCCAGCTCTTCTCCCCGACGTTCATCGTCTGGCTTGCGGAATCGGCCCCTGACAAGTTCGCCTTCGAGCTGGTCGGCGGCAACCTCTGCTGCTACGTCAACGGCTTCAGGAAGGACGCCGCCCATCTCGACGCGGTGCGCGCGGCCACCGCCACCGTCGCGACCCGCCTGCGCGAGGAGTCGACGGAGTAGGCATAAGACGCCGCCTCCTCCGCTCCCGGGCGGGCGCGCGCATGACCAGCGGAAATCTCGCGCCCGCCCTCCCGCGTCCGGAGCGGCTCGGCTAGAAGCCGGCGAGGAGGGCGTCGGCGTTGGCGATCAATGCGGCGGCGATCATCAGCAGGACCGAGGGAACCAGGACGAGGGCGACGACGAGCTGGATCTTCGGCGCGGCGCGGGCGGCGCTCTCCTCGACGGCGCGGCGCTGGTCGCGGCGCAGCGAGGTCGCCAGACGGCCGAGTTGGTCGGCGAGCGGGGAGCCGAGCGTCCGCGAGCGTTCGATCGAGGCGGCCAGGCTCGCCAGCTCGCCCCCGGGGACGCGCTCCCGCAAACCGCCCAGCGCGGTCGGGAGCGGCTCACCGCAGTCGAGCTCGGCGACGACGATCCGGAGCTCGTCGGCGAGCGGGCCGTGTCCCGAGCGGGCGATCTCGGCGAAGCCGGCGGCCGGGCTGCGGCCCGAGGCCGAGCCGACCGCGAGCAGGTCGAGCGCGTCGGGCAGCGACGCGAGCAGGGCTCGACGGCGCGTCCTCGCCCGGCGCTCGAGCAGAGCGTCGGGGGCAAGGAAGCAGGCGGCCGGGAGGCCGGCGGCAACCAGAATCGAGAGGCGGCCGGGGGCGGCGGGCGCGGCGAGCCAGCCGGCGATCGCCCCGAGGACCGCGGCTCCGAGCTTCGACACCATCACCGCCACGGTCGGAACCCGCGACCCGAGCCCGGCCCGGGAGAGCCGGGCGGGGATCCCGAGCTCGAGCGCGGCCTCGGCCAGTCGGCGGCGGGCTCCGCTGTCGAACAGGGATTCGAGACGGCCGGGCCGCCAGGCCGCGAGCTCGCGGCCTGCCGCGAGCAGCAGCAGGCCGGCGCAGGCCGCGAGCATGACCGGAGGCGCCATCGGCTATCCGGGGACCCGGGCGAGGTGGCGGATCGCGACGAAGCCCGCGAGCTGCAGCGCCGCCGCGAGGATGAGAAACAGCGCCGAGATCGGCTCGCCGAGGAGCCTGCCGATGAACCCCGGCGAGAGCAGCTCGGCGAAGAGCGCCGCCCCGGTCGGCATCGCGACCACGAGCAGACCGGTGAACCGTGCCTGCGCCGTCGCCGTTCGCGCCTCCTCGGCGGCCCGGTCCCGGTCGGCCGCGCCGGAGGCGAAGCGGCGCAGCAGGCCCGCCAGGTCGCCGCCCGCCAGACGCTGGCTGAGGACCGCGGCGGCGAAGGCATCGACGCGGTCTGATCGCATCCGTCGCCGCCACGCGCCGATCGCCTCCGAGGTCGGCGAGCCGAGTTCGAGCTCGGCACGAAGCCGGGCCAGCTCGACCGCGGCGGGCCCGTCGAGCGAGGCGTCCGCGGCGCAGAGCGACCCCCGCAGCGATCGCCCCGCGGTGAGTGAGTCGGCGACCGCGACCGCGACCTCGGGAAGCGCTCGCTCGACGGCCGCTCGATAGCGGGCGCGCCGGCGGGCCACCGTCACGGTGACGAGCGCCGGGCCGGCGAGGGCCAACGGCAGCGCGACGGCCGGACCGGCGGCGAACCACCCCGCTGCGAGCGCCGAGATCGCCCCGAGCAACGCGAGCCGACGCCGCTCCAGCGAGCTGGGCGCGTAGCCCTCGCGCCCGGCGAGCAGCAGCGGCTCGAGTGCCCCCCGGACCCAGGCCGCAAGGGCGGGGCTGGCGCGCACTCCTTCGCGGGCGCCAACCGCCGTCAACCCGCCGGCCACGGCGCCGGCGAGAAGGACCGACGCCCCCGGCCCGCTCACGGTACCCCGGCGATCTCGGTCACCCGACGGGTGCCGTCCGGCTCGCGCCGCAGATGGACGACGATGTCGATGCCCCGCCGGGCCTGCTCGGCTATCGCGTCGTGGGGAAGGCCGACGCCCGCCATCAGGGCGAGCGTCTCGATCCGGGAGATCGCGTCCGCCGGAGAGTTCGCGTGGACGGTAGAGAGCGCCCCGTCGTGGCCCGTGTTGAGCGCGGTCAGCAGGTCGAGGGCCTCCGCCCCGCGCACCTCTCCGATCACGATCCGGTCGGGGCGCATGCGAAGGGCGTTGCGGAGCAGGTCGCGGATCGTCACCTCTCCCCTCCCCTCGACGCCGGCGGGCCGGGTCTCGAGGCGAACCACGTGCGGCTGCTGAAGGCGGAGCTCGGCCGCATCCTCGATCGTCACCACCCGCTCGGCGTCGCCGATGAAGCTCGAGAGCGCATTCAGGAGCGTCGTCTTCCCCGAGCCGGTTCCGCCGCTCACCAGAACGCTGCGCCGCGCCGCGACTGCCTCGGCCAGCGATTCCAGCTGGACCTCGGTGAGGGTCCCCGATTCGACCAACTGCCGGGGGCCCGGCCGGCTCACCCCGAAACGGCGGATCGAGACGATCGGTCCGTCGACCGCCAGCGGCGGGATGACGACGTTGACCCGGGATCCGTCGGCGAGCCTCGCGTCGACCATCGGGCTCAGCTCGTCGACCCGGCGCCCGAGGGGCGCGAGGATTCGCTCGACCGCGTTGCGGAGCTCCTCCTCGTCCGCGAAGCAGGCGTCCGCGGGCTCGATCCGGCCCCCGCGCTCGACGAAGACGCTGGCCGCGCCGTTGACCATCACCTCCTCGACGGCAGGATCGGCGAGCAGATCCTCGAGCGGGCCGAGCCCGACGGTGTCCCTGAGGATCCCGGCGACGACCGCGTCGCGGTCGGCGGCGGCGAGAATCGCGGCCTCCTCGTCGACGAGGGCGCGGACCTCGGCCTCGAGGGGCTTCGATGGCCGGGCTGCGCGAGCGGCGTCGGCCCGGCGTCGCTCGATCAGCCGCGAACGCAGAGCGCTCGCGAGCTGCTCCCGCTGGCCCTCGCGACGCCTCAACGACGACCCGCCGGAAGCAGCGTCACCCGTCGCGCAATGCTCTCGGCTGCGATCAACCGCAGCGCCTGCCGCCTCGTCAGCCCCAGGGTCGCGACCGAGGTGCTGCCCGGCTCGGTGCCTTCGAGGCCGGGTCGCAGCGCCAGGAGGGGCACGCCGCGGGCGGCGACGTATGTCCTTCCCGGCCCGGCGCCGGCCGGTTCGGTGGTGACGATCACATCCATCTTCGAGCCCTCCGGCCTCGCGCCGCCGAGGAGCAGCGCGTCGGAGCCGCTGACCGCGATCTCGACCGGGCCACGGCCGCGACCCAGAGAGGGCCGGCCCATCGGGCGAGCCCCGGGAGGGTGCAGCAGAGCGGCCTGGAGGTACGCGCCGGCGGCCAGCTCGCCGGCGGCGGTCATCCCCGCCGCTTCGTCGGGCGAGGCAAGCGAGCCGGGCGGGACGAACCGCTCCGGGACCCGCCGGACGGTGAGCGCGTCGCCTGCCCGTGGTGAGCCGAGCCTGGTACCCGCCGGCAGCGCCGACTCGACGACCACGACCGCGCGCAGCGCCCCATAGCCGCGGGCGACGCTCGACCCGTAGCCCTCGGCGATCGCCGCCGCCGCCGCGGCTGCGGCCAGCGCCAGCAGCAGGAAGGCGACCGCCCGCGCGCGGCGGCTCACAACGAGTCCTCGCACTTCGCTCGCGGCGCGAAGAGCCGGCGACGCACGCTTGCTCGCTCCGCGCTCACCGCGCCGCGTCGGCCACCGGCAGCTCCAGGGTCGCGACCGATCCGAGATCGGCGCGGCGAAGCTGGAACCGCCCGCGGTGCTCCGCCGCGACTCGGCGGACGACGCCGAGTCCGTGACCGCGGCGCCTCCTCCCCGTGATCCGGGCAAGAACCTCGGCCGGCGACGCCCGCCGCGAGGCCGGAGGCTCCGCGCGACCGGAATCGGCGACGGCGATTCGCACGCGGTGACCCACCCGGCGCGCCCCGACGTCGACCGCCGGACCGCCGTGCTCGATCGCGTTGACGATCAGGTTGTCGAGAGCCTGGGAGAGGCCGACCGGGTCGCCCACGATCGAGACCGGCGGCGCGCCGACGAAGCTCAGCTCGCCGTTGGCGAGTCGGGCGCGGGACCGCCAGCGGCCCACCGCCGCTTCGAGCAGCGGCCGCACCGGCAGCGGCCTCGACGCGGATCGTACGCCGCGTCCGTTGATCTCCTCATCGAGGCGGTCGACCGCAGCGGTGACGAGGAGGAGCGAGGTCTCGACATGCCCGAGACCGGACCGCCCCGGCCCGACCGCAAGGGCCAGGGCCTGGAGCGGCCGCCGCAGCTCGTGAAGCGCCTCATTGAGGGCGGCGCGCCGGGTCCCGCCCCGCCGGAACCCCGTCACCCGTCCACCAACCGGTATCCGACCCCCCAGCAGTTGACGACGTAGCGGCCGTGCTCGGGGTCGAGCTTGCGCCTGAGCCTGCTCGCGTGGGAGTCGAGGGTCCGGGTCCGGGCCGGGGTCCGGTATCCCCAGACCTCGGCGAGCAGGTCGGCCTTGGTGTAGACCCGGTGCGGCTCGGCGGCGAGGACCCGCAGCAGGGAGAACTCCTTGTTCGAGAGCAGGACCTCGCGGTCGCCGACCCAGGTCTTGCGCCGGGCGGGGTCGACGACTATCTCGCCGACCCGACGCGGGCCTTCGCGCCGGTCCGACATCCGCCGAAGCAGCGCCCCGATCCGGGCACGGAGCTCGGGGTAGTGGAACGGCTTGACGAGGTAGTCGTCGGCCCCGATCTCGAATCCGCGCACCCGATCGGCATCGGCTCCGCGGCCGCTGAGGACGATCACCGGCAGCAGCGGGTCGAAGCGCGACGCGACGCCGTCCGACTCGCGGATCTGGCGCAGGACGTCGAGGCCGGAGGCATCGGGAAGCAGGAGGTCGAGCAGGAGAAGGTCGGGCTGCTTGTAGCGGCAGAGGCGGAGCGCGTCGGAGGCGCTCGGCGCCGGCATCGCGTCGAAGCGGTCGGCCGTCAGGTGGTCGCAGAGGAGCTCCAGCGTCGGCTCGTCGTCGTCGCAGACGACGACCGTCGCGAGCTCTTCTCTCTCGGGCAGCATCGCGGCTTCAAGTCGGCGGCCGCTCGAGCTCTCCCCCCGAGGCGACCGACGGGGTCGGGATCTCGAGCACGGCGACGGCTCGCCGCTCCGACCTGACGCGGTTCGGCGGGACGCAGCGGTGGACCGCGATCGCCCTACCGTGCTCGTCGAGGAAGTGGACGTCGAGCGGAAACCGCATCCCGAAGGTGTGGACGCTGCGGCAACGAGGAATCAACAGTCCGGCGCCGGCGCGCTCGCGATCGAGCAGCGCCAGGCCGAGGACTCGCGACCGCAGGCCGACCGCGACCGCCACCTCCCGGCCGAGCACTCGCGTGCGCGGCAGTAGACGAAACCTGTTCGCCATTCGTCCAGCCGCCATCAGAACTGGAAGCGGCCGCTACCCGGAATTCACCCCTTTCTCGAGCAGAGGGCTCCATAGAGCCGAATCGGCACCGATATTGCCCCCATGTCTCGACTTCGCAAGACAGACTCCGAAGCTGGATTCACCATGATCGAGCTGCTGGTCGTGATGCTGATCCTCGGCATCCTGGCGTCGATCGCCATTCCCCTCTTCTTTGGTCAACGCGGCCGCGCCTACGACGCGCAGGCCAAGTCCACCGCCAACTCCGCCGCGATGGCGATGGAGGCCTGCGGCAACGACCACAACGGCTACGACGAATCGGCCTGCGACGTCGAAGGGCTCCACGCGATCGAGCCGACCCTGCCCGATGGGCCGCCGCTCACGGTCAACCCCGAAGGCACCGGCTACCGGATCGACGTCGAAGCGCTGAACACCGAAAACGTGTTCTCGATCGTCCGCACCCCGGGCGGCGGCGTCACCTACCCCTGCAGCGTCGCGAGCAGCGAACCCGGCGGCTGCGAACTGACCGAAGGCTCCGCCGGGGTCTGGAGACGCTGATCGCGGCCGGGTCGGAAGCGGGGGCTCGACTAGCCTCTGACGATGGCTCCGGATGGCAAGGGCAAGGTCGTGGTCTTCGGGCCGAGCCCGATGCTGTCGGTCACGGTCGAGGCGGTCCCGGCGGAGGCCATCGACGACATCCATCTCCACGCCGCCGGCCAGGGCGTGTGGGTCGCGCGCATGGCCGCCGAGCTCGGCGCGGAGGTCCTGCTCTGCGCCTTCATCGGCGGCGAGACCGGCACCGTCCTGCGCCCGCTGCTCGAGGAGCTCCCGATCGAGCTGCGCCTGGTCGAGACCGGCGGCTCGAGCGGCTGCTACCTGCACGATCGTCGCAGCGGCCACCGCGAGCCGCTTGCGATGAGCCCGGGGCCGGCGCTGACCCGGCACGAGGTCGACGATCTCTTCTCCGCCGCCTGCGCGGCGGCGCTCGACGCCGACGTGATCGCGGTCTGCGGGGCCTTCCCGGCCGAAGCGATGCCGACGGAGCTCTACGGCAATCTCGTCGCCGACGTGCGCGCCAACGGAACGCCCGCGATCGTCGACCTCTCGCCGCCGCGGCTCGACAGCGCGCTCGAGGGACAGCCGGAGCTGGCCAAGATCAACGATTGGGAGCTGGCCGGCTACGTCAACGGCCCCGTCGACACGCCGAACCGGATGCGGGCCGGCGCCGAGCGCCTGCTCGATGCGGGAGCGGGGTCCGCGATCATCACCCGCGCCGAGGAGCCGGCTCTCGTTGTGCGCGACGGCCGCGCCTGGGAGCTCGTTCCGCCCCGATTCGAGCGCGGGGCCCGCGAGGGCTGCGGGGACTCGATGATGGGCGCGCTCGCGGCCTGCATGGCGGCCGGGCGCGATTGGGAGGAGACGGTCAGGATCGGCGCCGCCGCCGGCGCTGCGAACTTCCTTCGCAACGGCCTCGGCAGCGCCGACGCCGCGGTGGTCACCGATCTCGCGCGGCGGGTGGAGCTGCGCCCGCTCGACTAGAGAGCGACCGCGTAGGGCGGCTCGAGCTCGAGACCCTCGACGATCGCGTGCGGGGCCTCCTCGGCGATCCAATCGATGTGGGGGCGCAGGGCGTCGACGTCCCGAAGACGTTCCAGCGCCGGGGTGAGCGCCACCGGCCTTCCGTGAGCCGACGAGTGGGAGTCGCTGGAGAGGACGTGGACCAGCCCCAGCCCGGCCATCGCGAGCAGGCCCTCCGCCATCTGCTCGCGCAGGAGATAGTCGGCGGTCATCTGGATCAGGGCGCCGTGATCGACGAGCCGGGCGAGGCGCTCGAACATGTCGGCGGCGACGTGGCGCTCGGGGTGGGCGATCAGCACCCTGCGGCCGCGCGAGTGGAGATCCTCGACGCACCGCTCGAGGCTGTCGCCGAGCGGCCCGGGGGCGGGCTCGAGCAGAACCCAGCGGCCGGCGCCGAGCGTGACCAGCGCCAGCTCGTCCTCGTCGAGCCCCTCGACCGCCGTCTCGGCGACCTCGCCGCCCTGCAGGACGACGATCGGGAGGTCCTCCCCGGCGAGGCGCCGGTTCAGCGCCGCGACCCGGCCCGCCAGCTCGGCGATCCGGACGTCGTGGTCATGGCGGATGTGCGGGGTGGCGCAGATCGCCTCGATGCCATCGGCCGCACCCTGGCGCGCCATCCCGACGCTGTCGGCGAGATCCCCCGCCCCGTCGTCGATCCCGGGAAGGATGTGGCAATGGAGGTCGATCAATGTGCAAACCCTCGTTCAGGCGTCGCCGGGCGCAGGCACGCGGCTACGATGACCGGCATGATCCACCACCTGCCGCCGCTGGGCTTGCGGTGATGGAATGGGCTTCAACGTGAATAGGAAGACGACCCGCAGAGGGAATTACGAGTCGGGCTCCGACTACGTGCTCGAGTA
>DATBHH010000071.1:0-7540 GCA_036557525.1 Solirubrobacterales bacterium
GGTCGATCGCCTTCGCGATCGCCTCGAGGTTCTTGGCCTCGGCCGTGGCCACAGGGGCAGTCTAGGAGCCGCTCGGCGCCGGTGCGCCGTGCGTCGCCTCAGGCCAGGCGCCGAGAAGGTCGGGCCCGTCCTCGCCGCCGAGGGCGATCAGGAGCTCCTCGGCGATGTGCGGGGCGAGCGGGGCCATCGCCCGGGCGAGCAGCGCGAGCGCCTCGAGCAGGGTCTCGTGGTCGTCCTTGGACAGCCGCTCGCGCCGCTTCACGATCCGCTTCTCATAGTCCTGGATCCGCTCGAACAGGCGGGCGACGTCGCGGACCGCCTTGTGCATCTGGAGCTCCTCGTAGTCGGCGGTGATCCGCGCGATCCCGTTGTCGCACCATTTCCCCAGGCGCTCGCGGATGAACGCGGTGTCGGCGGACGCCTCGGGGTCGTCGGCCGCGTCGGCCGCGGCCGCGATCCGGTCCTGGGTGTAGTCCCAGACGCTCGCCAGGAACCGCGAGGCGTAGCGGATCGCGCCGTCGGTCCAGTTCAAGGCCTTCGCGGGGCCCGCCGCGTAGAGGATCGCGACCCGGACGGTGTCGGCGCCGTGCTCGGCGACGAGCGAATCCGGGTCGACGACGTTGCCGAGGTGCTTGCTCATCTTGCGCCCGTCGGCGACGACCATCTCGTGGAAGAGGCAGCCCGCGAACGGCTCGCCGTCGGCCATGAAGGCGAACGGCCCGATGTCGCGCAGCGCCTTGGTCACCACCCGCTGGTCGAAGACGAAGCCGCCGCTGTCGTTGCCGGCGACGAGCCGCTCGGAGGGCAGCCAGCGCCGCAGGTCGGGGTGGGTGAACATCTGCTCCGCTCTCGCCTCGGGCGGGACCGCGGCCGGGACCCAGAGCCAGAGCGCGTCGAAGTGGCAGTCGAGGGTGTCGGTCTCGCGCTTGGCCGGCTCGCCGCAGCTCGGGCAGGCGATGTCGACGAAGTCGGGCCGCTCGGCCAGCGGATTGCCCTGGCCCGTGGGCTCGACGTCGCGCGGCAGAACGACCGGCAGGTCCTCGACCGGGACGGGGACGACGCCGCAGCTTGCACAGTGGACGACCGGGATCGGCGTCCCCCAGTAACGCTGGCGGGAGATCGAGAAGTCCGCGGCCCGGTAGCGCCGGGACGGGCGCTCGGCGAGCGCGGCGTCACCCGCGGGCGCCTCGGAGTCGATGCGCGGGACGCGCTCGGCGAGAGCCGCGTCGGCCTCGTCGAGGGAGGGGATCCCGAGCGCGGCGGTCGGCCCGTAGCGGGCATCGACCAATGGTGAGATCAGAACCGGGAGCTCGGCGCCCGCCGGGCCCCCGATCGTGGCGCCGGTGTCGATCAGGGGAACCGCCGAGGCGTCGCGGGCGCTCCGCTCCCAGCCGCCGGAGCGGAGCTCGTCGAGCTGCTCGCGGACCCCCTCCCCGTCGGCCCAGCGCTCGACATCGGCGTGGCGCGGCGAGAGGACGACGAATGTCGCCGCAGCCGAGCTCCCCGGATGCGGGGTGAAGACGGTGAGGGTCCCGCCCTCGGGATCGGCGAGATCGAGCTCGGCCCCGTCGCTGCGGCCGAGGATGTAGCGCTGCGTCTTCAGCGAGAGCTCGTCCCAGTTCTCGAGCTGCTCGAGGTTGGCGTCGTTCTCCTCGAGATATGGGGTGATCTTGAGGAACCAGGTCGGGCGCCGGATCAGCCGCACCGGGTTGTGGCAGCGCCAGCAGCGGCCGTCCTCGACCTGGAGCGCCGCCAGCGTCGTCTGGCAGGTATCGCACCAGTCGACGGTGGCGTCGTCGCGGTAGATCAGGCCGGCCTCGAGCAGGGTGAGGAACAGCCACTGGGACCAGCGGTACTGGCCCTCGTCGGAGCTGTAGAAGTCGCGGTCGAGGTCGAAGGAGAACCCGAGGCGGCGGATCTGCTCGAGCATCCGCGCGCCGCAGCGCTCGACCCAATCGGCGGGGCGCACGCCGCGCTCGATCGCCGCCATCTCCGCCGGCAGGCCGAAGGCGTCGAACCCGAAGCCGAACAGGACGGCGTCGCCGCGGGCGCGGCGGAATCGGGCGTAGGCGTCGCCGATCGCGTAGTCGCGGACATGCCCCATGTGCAGGTTCCCCGAGGTGAAGGGGCTCGAGGGCTTGATGTACACCCCCGCCTCGCCGTCGCCGGGGACCGGCGTCTCGAACGCGCCCCGCTCTGCCCAGGCCGCCTGGCGGGCCGTCTCGATCGCGGCCGGCTCATATCTCGGTCTTGTCGCTGTCACAACTCTGAGTCTGCCATGCCGGTCGCGCCGATCCGTCCAGCCCCCCGGCGGCGATTGTCCGATCCGTCAATTGACCGGCCGTCCGCCGAGCGGAGAGACTCGGACGATCCCGGCCACTTCCAAGGGGAGACCGAATGACCCAACAACGCCTCGTCCCTATCGCCCTCATCTGCACCGCTGCCCTCTTCGCCGTCGGCTGCGGCGGTGGCGATTCGGAAAACACAACGATCAAGGTGATCGAGCACGCCGAAACCGACACCGTCCAGCACATCGGCCCTGCGAACGAGGAAGACTCGCGCGGGGACGTGCTGGCCTTTGCCAACCCGGTGTTCGACTCGGCCAATAAGCAGAAGGAAGGCAGCGACAACGGCGCCTGCATCCGCACCGACCCCGGAAAAGCCTGGGAGTGCTTCTGGACGGTGACCCTCGCCGAAGGGCAGATAACGGTCGACGGGCCCTTCTACGACGGCGGAAAAGACTCGACTCTGGCGATCACCGGCGGCACCGGTGAATTCTCCGACGCCAAGGGGCAGATGCAGCTCCACGCCCGCAATCCCGAAGAAACCGAATACGACTTCACCTACGAAATCGAACAATAGGGCCGGATTCAGCCGGCGAAGGTCCAGAGCTTGTTGCCGAGGAAGTTGAACGGCATCGCGACGGCGACCGCGATTGCCTGCGAGGCGATCTCGCTCAGAGGGGTCCCGGAGACGAGCGCGTCGAGGACGGCGAGGTTGATGAGAAGGGCGGCGACGCTCACCGTGAAGAACCGCGCGGCCTGGAACCCCGCGTGTCCGTGGCGGGCGTCGAAGGTCCAGTGCCGGTTGAGGAGGAAGTTGTTGGTCACCGCGACGCAGAACGAGGCGACCGCGGCCAGCGCGTAGTGGACGTCCAGGACCCCGGCGAGGAGCGCGAAGACCGCGAGGTTCACCAGATAGCCCGAGCCGCCGACGATCCCGAACTTGAGCAGCTGGACCCAGTTCGACGGGCGCCGCGCTGCGGCGCCGATCCTGTATGCCAATTCGGTTGAAGGTCCCATTCGTTGAGAAGACTATGTACCCGCTAGGCGTAAAGTTCTGCGCCCGGTGCGGGGCAGAATCTTGACAATCGCGGTCATCGCCGTCGCCGCAATCGGCTGCGGGGTGGTCGGCGCCCTTGCCGGCGACAAGACCCCGGCGGCGCCGGAACCGTTCCTGCCGACGGTCGAAATTATCTCACCCCGCAACGGCGCGGTGCAGACGAGCAGGGCGGTGGTCGTCAAGGCCAAGGTGAGGAATTTCGAGCTCGCCCCGCTCCACTTCGGCAAGGAGCCCGAACTGGCGATGGGCAATCTCCGCTTCAGCCTCCATCGCGTTCCCGACTGCGTCGACCCGGCCAAACTGCAGATCGCCGAGGAAAGTCCGATCGGCCGCGGCC
Organism: Solirubrobacterales bacterium; assembly: GCA_036557525.1. Classification (GTDB taxonomy): domain Bacteria; phylum Actinomycetota; class Thermoleophilia; order Solirubrobacterales; family 70-9; genus VRUE01. The sequence continues at coordinate 3,680 of DATBHH010000071.1, forward strand.
GGCTCGTCGGCGCCTCGTTCGACTTCCCCCGCTACTCGGGGCCGAACGGCCTGCTCGCGAAGCGGATCGGCTCGACCGGGAGCTACTCGCCCGCGACCCGGCCTGAGATCTACTACCACCACCTCCGTCCCGGCCTCTACCGGCTGGTCGTCACCCTCGCCGAGAACAACGGCCTGCCCACCCCCTACCACGACGTCACCAACTTCCAGATCCTGCCCCGGCCCGGCAGCCCCGGTCCCAAACCCTGCCCGAAGGGGAAGATCTCCAGCGCCAAGGCCAGCGGCCTGATCGAATAGGTCGGCTCCGGGAGGCCGGCGGTCCGGTCCGGCCATGCCGGGGTTTGACCTTACTTCACTTTGTATAGTGAGTTGGTGCGGACCTATCGGCGCCTGATGGGCTTTCTGCGCCCCTACCGTCGCGAACTCTGGGGTTCGCTGGCCTTCGCGTGGGCGGCGATGGGGATGACGGTCCTGATCCCCTACCTGATCGGCCAGGCGGTGAACGCGATCGAGGAAGGGCATCGGCCCGACCTGCTGCCGCTGGCGGCCGCGATCACCGGCGCGGGCATCCTCCGCATCGGCTTCACCTCGGTCCGCCGGGTGGTCGCCGGCAGGGTCTCGCTCGCGGTCGAATTCGACCTCCGGCAGCGCTTCTACGCCCACCTCCAGCGGCTCGAGCTCGGCTTCTTCGACTCCCAGCAGACCGGCCAGCTGATGTCGCGCGCGACCGTCGACCTCCAGTCGATCCGCTTCTTCCTCGGCTACGGGCTGATCTTCATCACCCAGAACCTGCTGACGATCGTCCTGGCCGCCGCGGTGATGTTCTTCATCGACCCCTGGCTGGCGCTGATCGCGCTGGCCCCGACCCCGCTTGTCGTCTACGCGGCGTCCCGCTACAACCGCGTCTCGCGGCCGGCGGTCCAGGAGGTCGCCCAGCGGATCGCCGAACTGACCGCGGAGGCCGAGGAGAACGTCTCCGGGATCCGGATCGTGAAGGCGTTCGCTCGCGAGGAGCACCAGCTGATCCGGTTCCGCCGCGCAGTGGCGCGGGTCTTCGACCAGAGCATCTACTCGACCCGCCTTCAGGCCTTCTTCTCCCCCCTCCTCGGCTTCCTTCCGCAGCTGGGAATCGCGCTGGTGCTGATCATCGGCGGCCGCCAGGTGATCTCCGGCAGCCTCAGCCTCGGCTCCTTCACCGCCTTCTACACCTACCTTGCGATGCTCGCCGGGCCGATGCGGATGCTCGGGATGGCGATGGGTATGGCCCAGCGGGCGATCGCCTCCGGCAATCGCCTGTTCGAAATCCTCGACCGCGAACCGCGGATCGAAAGCCCCCCCGAGGCGCCGACGCTGCCGGCAGGGGACGGAGCGGTCGAGCTGCGCGGGGTGAGCCTCCGCTACGCCCCCGGCGGCGACGGCCACCCTGACGCCCTCTCCGACATCGACCTCGAGGTGCCCGCGGGCCGCACGGTGGCGCTGGTCGGCCCGTCGGGGTCGGGAAAGTCGAGCCTGGTCGCGCTCGTCGCCCGCCTCTACGACCCGATTCAGGGAAGCGTTCTCGTCGACGGTGCCGACGTCCGAACCGTCGAGCTCGGCTCGCTGCGTTCCGAGATCGCCTTCGTCGGCGACGAGAGCTTCCTGTTCTCGGCCAGCGTCGCCGAGAACATCGCCTACGCGCGGCCCGAGGCGACCCGCGAGGAGATTGAGGCAGCGGCGCGCCGTGCCCAGGCCGACGGATTCATTCGTGAGCTGCCCGACGGCTACGACACCCTCGTCGGGGAGCGCGGCCTGACGCTCTCGGGCGGGCAGCGCCAGCGCGTGGCGATCGCCCGGGCGTTGCTCGCCGACCCGCGGATCCTGATCCTCGATGACGCAACCTCCTCGGTCGACGCGACCACCGAGGCGGCGATCAGGGAGGGCCTGGCCGAGGTGATGGCCGGCCGCACGACCCTCGTCATCGCCCACCGGCTTTCGACGGTCTCGCTCGCCGATGAGGTCATCGTCATGGACGAGGGCAGAATCGTCGACCGCGGGACCCACGAGGAGCTGCTCGACGGCTGCGGCTTCTACCGCGAGATCGCCGAGCACGGGCTCGCCGACTCGGTGTTCCTGCAGCGCGACCTCGAGCAGCGCGAGGAGCTGGCGAAGCTATGAGAGAGCTCTGGCGGCTGTTCCGGGGCGACGACCAGCGCGGCCGCAAGCTGCGTTGGACCGCAGGCCTGCTCCGCCCCTACCGGGCCCGGGTCGCCCTGACCAGCGTCGCGATCGTCGTCTCGACCGCCGCCGGGCTGGCCCCGCCGTATCTGGCCGGGCGGGCGATCGACGCCGGGATCGTCACCGGAGACACCGGCGCGCTGACGATGGTCGTGCTCGCCTTCCTCGGCGTCGCGATCGTCTACGCGGTCGCGACCTACGTCCAGACGTATCTGGTCGGCTGGGTCGGGACCCGCGCCCTCCAGGATCTGCGCGAGCGCGTCTTCGCCCACCTGCAGTCGATGTCGATCGGGTTCTTCACCCGCCACAGCCCCGGTGTCCTGATCAGCCGGATGACGAACGACATCGAGGCCCTCAACCAGCTGGTGACGAGCGGCGTCGTCACCCTGCTCTCGAGCGGGATGACGCTGATCGGGGTCGTCGTGATCCTGCTTCTGCTCGATCTCAAACTGGCCCTCGTCACCTTCCTCACCTTTCCCCTGCTGCTGGTCGCCAGCGTCATCTTCCGGATCGCCTCGCACGGGGCCTATCGCCTGACGAGGGAGAGGATCGCCGCCGTCACCGCCTACCTCCAGGAGACGCTCAGCGGCGTGCGGATCGTCCGCAGCTTCGGCCAGGAGCCGCGTCACGCGGCCGAAATGGAGGCGCTGAACGAGGCCAACCGCGAAGCGAACATGAGGACCGTCTACCTCAACGCAACCTACTTCCCCGCGGTCGAGCTGCTCTCGGCGGTGGCGACCGCGGCGATCATCCTCTACGGCGGCACCCAGGCCATCGACGGCGCGATCCAGATCGGCGTCGTCGTCGCCTTCATCGGCTACCTCCAGGTCTTCTTCGAACCGATCCAGCAGCTGTCGCAGCTCTACACCACGTACCAGCAGGGGATGGCGGCCCTCGACAAGATCTTCGAGCTGCTCGACACCAAGCCGGACATGGTCGATGCATCCGACGCGATCGACCCCGGGCCGCTGAGGGGGGAAATCGACCTCGACCACGTCTGGTTCACCTACGAGGAAGACCTGCCAGCCCGGACGCGGAAGCGACCGAGCGAGATCTCCGGTGATGACGAGCGCGAGGGAGCGAGAGCAGAGGAGCTGCCAGTTGTCTCATGGGCCGTGGAGGACGTGAGCCTCCACGTCCCCCCGGGCCAGACCCTCGCCCTCGTCGGCGCGACCGGCGCCGGAAAGTCGACGCTGGCGAAGCTGGTCGCCCGCTTCTACGACCCGCAGCGGGGAACCGTCAGCGTCGACGGCCACGACCTTCGCTCGCTGCGCCAGCAGGCGCTGCGGCGCCAGCTCGGGATCGTCCCCCAGGAGGGCTATCTGTTCTCGGGCAGCGTCCACGAGAACATCGCATTCGGGCGGCCCGATGCGACCCTCGAGGAGATCGAGCGGGCCGCCGCGGCGGTCGGCGCGATCCCGTTCATCGAGGGCCTGCCCGACGGGATCGAGACCGAGGTCGGGGAGCGCGGCGTCCATCTCTCGGCCGGGCAGCGCCAGCTCGTCGCCTTCGCCAGGGCGCTGCTGGCGGAGCCACGGATACTGATCCTCGACGAGGCGACCTCGAACGTCGACGTGCGGACCGAGAAGACGATCGAGCGCGGCCTCGAGCGGCTGCTCGCCGGCCGCACGGCGATCGTCATCGCCCA
>DATBHH010000072.1:0-11934 GCA_036557525.1 Solirubrobacterales bacterium
GACCCCGGCGAACTCCTTGAACAGCATCGCCTTGCCCTCCATCACCGGCATCGCCGCCTCCGGCCCGATGTTGCCGAGGCCGAGGACCGCGCTGCCGTCGGAGACGACCGCGACCGTGTTCTTCTTGATCGTGTACTCGAATGCTTTGGAGCGGTCGGCGTGGATGTCCTCGCAGACCCGGGCAACGCCGGGCGTGTAGGCCATCGAAAGGTCGTCGCGCGTCTTCAGCGGGTACTTGTTCTCGACCGAGATCTTGCCGCCGCGGTGCATCTGCATCGTGCGGTCGACGTAGTCGAGGACCTTGGCGCCTCGGGTCGAGCCGATTCCACGCAGGATCCGCTCCCAGTGCTCGCGATCGCGGGCGTCGATCGTGAACTCGCGGACCCGTTTGCCCTCGCCGCCGGCGCCGGGGACGAGGTCGACGCCCTGGAGCTGGCCGCCCGCCTCGGCTATCGCAGCCGTCAGTTTTCCTAGCGGCTCGTGCCGCGCGTCGAGCTCGACTCGGATCGTGACGCTGTATTGCGCGCTTACCGCCATGGGTCGGCTATCGAATCAGATTCGTGGTGCATGGTTCTGCGAGGCTGTCCGGGATGGCCTTCGACGAAGCCCTCGCCGACCGCATTCGTGATCTGCTCGAGCCTCGGGCGGACGTCACCGAGCGGAGGATGTTCGGCGGGATCGCGTTCATGGTCGCCGGCAACATGGCCGTCGGCGTCGTCCACGACGACCTGATGGTCCGCCTCGACCCGGCCGATGCCGAGCGCGCGCTCGCCGAGCCTCACACGCGCCCGATGGACTTCACCGGCAGGCCGATGAAGGGGATGGTCTACGTCGACGCGAGCGGCACCGCAACCGACGAGGACCTCGGCTCGTGGGTCGACGCGGGTGCCGACTTCGCCGCCTCGCTGCCGGCCAAGTAGGAGAATGCGCTGGATATGAGCGTGCGGGGGTGGGGGACATCGATGGTCGTACTCGCGATCCTGGTCGCCGCGCTGGCCTCCACGAACTCCGCGGCGGCTGAATCCCTGCCGCCCGCTCCGGGATTTCGGCTGCGAGCCAGCAATGGATATTCGCTCAGAGCCATTGCTCTCAGCAATCCCCACAACGGGAAGAGTGCGGTCTATGTCTTCGTCGAGCACCGCGGGGCAACCGTCCTCTACGCCACTCCTGCCGTTGTGACTGAGAGCACGGTGAAAGCCGACCTCGGCGCCGTCGGCAAAATTGACCTCCACTTCGTTCCCTCCGGCAAGCCGAGAACTGAACGCCCGGAGTGCGGCGGAAAGCCGATCACATTCGATCGCGGACGCTACGAAGGAGTCATCGACTTCGAGGGGGAGCACGGTTACAGCAAGGTTCATGCGACGTCTGCTCCCGGTGAAGGGAAACTCTTCCTCAGCCTTGTGTGCTCAGGGGTGTCCGGCGGATCGGAAGGCCGCGGCGGCCATTCACCCGGAGCCCGCCTCGCCGTCCAGAGCATGGGTCGGGCCGAAATCCAATTCACCGCGATGAAGAACAGCCCCTCCCGGCCCGCGCGGTTCGCGGCGTCGATCCACGAAAAGCGAGGCAAGATGGAAATCGGGCGGGCGGTCGAAGTCTCGGCTCCGCCGAGCGCGTTCGCATTCGAGATTCCTCCCGGCGTCGCATCGGTCGATCCCCCGGCACCCTTCGCGGGCCGGGCGGTGTACCACCGCCGTCGGGGAGGAAGCTCAACCTGGAGCGGCAACCTCTCGGTCGACTTTCCCGGCCGTCCCGATGTGAGGCTGACGGGCGGCTCAGCGCACGCGTCCCTGGAACGAGCCGTGCTGAATCCAGGATACCCCTTCTGAGCAGTTGAGCGGGGAGGCGCTCTGCCGCGCCTCATAGAGTTGACAGCGATGGCCGACGATCCGGCGAAGAACGGCAACGAGCTGTTCCTGCTCGATGGGAACTCGCTCGCCTACCGGGCGTTCTTTGCGCTGCCGGAGTCGATCGCGACCGCCGACGGGAGGCCGACGAACGCGATCTACGGGCTCGCATCGATGCTGGCGAAAATCGTCGTCGAGCACCGGCCGGCGGGGCTGGTCGCCGCCTGGGACGCCGGGATGTCCGGGCGCGAGAAGACCTACGACCTCTACAAGGCGCAGCGGCCGTCCCGCCCCGACCTCCTGCGCGAGCAGTGGCCCCATCTGATGCCGTTGATCGAGGCGTTCGGCTACACCAACGTCAGGGTCGACGGCTTCGAGGCCGACGATGTGATCGGCACGCTCGCGCGCCGGGCACAGGAGGAGGGGATCCCGGTGATGGTCGTCTCGGGCGACCGCGACGTCTACCAGCTGGTCGGCGAGGGGATCCGGGTGATGACGACCTCTCGCGGCGTCACCGAGACCAAGGTCTACGACCGCGAGGGCGTGATCGAGCGCTACGGCGTGCCCCCCGAGCTCGTGACCGACCTGATCGGGCTCAAAGGCGACACCTCGGACAACATCCCGGGCGTCCCCGGGATCGGCGACAAGACCGCAGCGCAGCTGCTGCAGGAGTTCGGCTCGCTCGAGGAGGTCCTCGCCAACGTCGACAAGGTCTCGGGCGCGAAACGCAAGCAGAACCTGGTCGAGCACGCCGACGACGCCCGCGTCTCGAAGGAGCTGGCGACGCTCCACTTCGACGTCGAGACCGGGATCGACCTCGACGAGGTCATGGGCGCGGCGCCCGACCGCAGCACGCTGCGCGAGTTCATGCGCGAGTTCGAGCTGCGGGCCGTGATGGAGCGGCTCGAGGAAGGGCTCCCCGACCGGGAGTCGGTCCCAGGCCGCAGCGTCGAGACCGAGCTCGAGGTCGAGGTCGTCGAGGGCTCCCCGGAGGACCTCGCCGACGGCGCGGCGGCGGTGGCGATCGACGGCGACCGCTGGGCGGCGGCCCAGGGCGACCGGATCCTCGGCGGCGAGGCGAGCCTCGACGAGCTCGCGGTCGCGCTTGCGGGACGTCCGCTGAGCGGCCATGACCTCAAGTCGCTGGGCGGCGGTCGCCACGGCCTGCTCGCAGCCGCCGCCCGCGAGGGGGTCGAGCTCGAGCTCGCCCATGACACGATGCTCGCCGCCTACCTGCTCGAGCCGCAGCGCCGCACCTACGAGCTGACCGAGCTCGCGGCGGACGCCGGGATCGGCATCGCGACGGCGGAGGCGGCGACCGGCGGCGAGTCCGATGACGGCCAGCTCGCGCTCGGCGAGGAGCCCGAGGCGGGCCTCGACCCGGGCGAGGAGGCCCGCCTTGTCGCGGCCCTGGCCGACCTCCAACGACCCCGCCTGGAGGAGTTCGAGCTGGCGTCTCTGCTGACCGAGGTCGAGCTGCCGCTGGTCAATGTCCTCGCCGCGATGGAGCGCGAGGGCCTGAAGCTCGACGCCGAGCGGCTGGCCGAGGTGGGGGCGGGATTCGGAGAGCGGATCGAGACGCTCGAGCGTGAAATCTTCGAGTTCGCCGATGAGGAGTTCACGATCGGCTCCCCGCAGCAGGTCGGCCGAATCCTCTTCGAGAAGCTCGGGCTGACCCGCAAACGCCGGGGGAAGACCGGCTTCTCGACCGACGCCCGCGTCCTCGCGCAGATCCGTGACGAGCACCCGATCGTCGAGAAGATCGAGAGCTGGCGCGAGCTGACCAAGCTGAAGAGCACATACCTCGACTCCCTGCCAGAACTGATCGACCCCGACACGGGTCGCGTCCACACCACCTTCAACCAGGCCGCGACGACGACCGGCCGCCTCTCGAGCACCAACCCGAACCTGCAGAACATTCCGATCAGGACCGAGATCGGCCGCCCGGTCCGGGCCTGCTTCGTCGCCGAGGAGGGCGCCCGCCTGCTGTCAGCCGACTACAGCCAGGTCGAGCTGCGGGTCCTTGCCCACGTCGCCGACGAGGCCGTGCTGAAGGAGATCTTCGCCGCCGGGGAAGACGTCCATGCCGCCACCGCCGCGGAGGTCTTCGGGATCTCCCGTGACGAGGTCGACGTCGGCCAGCGCTCGAAGGCGAAGATGGTCAACTTCGGGATCGTCTACGGGCTGACCGGGTTCGGCCTCGCCGATCGCCTCAACATCCCGCGCAAGGAGGGCGAGGAATTCGTCGCCCGCTACCTCGAGCGCTTCCCCGCGGTCCGCGCCTTCCGCGAGCAGGTGATCGAGCGGGCACAGGAGGACGGCTACGTCCGGACCCTGATGGGGCGCCGCCGCCCGATTCCCGAGCTCCGCTCCGGCAACCCCAACACCCGCCGCCTCGGCGAGCGGCTTGCGGTCAACACGGTGATCCAGGGGACCGCCGCCGACATCATCAAGGTCGCGATGGTCCGCTGTCAGACGGCGCTGGCCGAGGCGGGCATGGCGACCCGCCTGGTCCTCCAGATCCACGACGAGCTCCTCTTCGAGGGCCCGCCGGGGGAGATGGACGACGCGGCCGAGCTGGTGCGGCGCGAGATGTGCGCCGCCTACCGGCTCGACCCGGCGCTCGAGGTCGACATCGGCGTCGGCTCGGACTGGCTCGAGGCCAAGTAGCCTGCCGGCCTGGTCACCATGCAAGACCGCACCAGGCGAGAGACCCGGAAAAGGCTCGAAAGCCGTGGATAGGGGCGTCGCGGTCCTGCTCACCGCCGGCGCCGGCGGCCTGATCGCCCTCCAGGCGCCGATCAACGCCGGCCTCGGCAAGGAGACGGGCAGCCTCCCCGCGGCGCTCGTCTCGTTCGCCGTCGGCACGGTCGCGCTGGCGGCGATCGTCGTCCTCAGCGGCAAGGCAGGAGGTCTGACCTCGGTCGGCGACGCCAGCTGGTACTACCTGCTCGGCGGCCTGCTCGGTGCCGTCTACGTCGCCAACGCGCTGATCGCGGTGACGGTGATCGGCGCCGGCGGGGTCGCCGCCGCGACCGTCGCCGGCCAGCTCACGGCGTCGGTTGCGATCGACCGGCTCGGCCTATTTGGCCTCGATCAGGTCCCGCTCTCGCCCGAGCGCATCCTCGGCGTCGCCCTGCTGATCGCCGGCACGCTGCTGATCGTGCGCTGAGCCCTGGGCGAACCCGGGCGCGGCGATCCTCAGATAGTGGTCGAACGACCAGTCGACGAACCGCTTCGAGCCGAGCAGGCGGATCAGCGGCCCGAGCAGCCGCGGCGGGACCCTCGGGATCAGGCGCTGGACCCGCAGCAGCCAGCGGAACCTCCGCTCGTGCTGGTCGTTGAAGGCGGCATAGCGGTCGGCCGCCTCCTCGCGCGTGCGGCTGCCGTCGAGCACGGCCCGCAGCTCGCCCCCGAGGGCGATCGCGAAGTAGAAGGCGGTCCGGATTCCCTCGGCGGTCAGCGGCAGGCAGTGGCCGGCCGAGTCGCCGACGAAGAAGACGCCGTCCTCGGTCGCGGGTCGCAGCTTGTGAGGGATCCAGTTGCCCTGATAGCGGACCCGGTCCCGCCCGAGGTCCTCGGCCAGGAGCTCGGTCGTCTCGCGCACGTGGAAGCGGGGGTCGAACGAGCCGATGCCGATCCTCAGCTCCTCGTCGGCGGGGAAGGACCAGCCGTACCCAGCGGGCACATAGCGGCGGTCGATCCAGATCTCCATGTCCTCGCCGTGGCCGCCCGGATGGACCTCGAGGCCGCGCGAGAGCGGGGCGTCGGGCGGCTGGTAGACGTCGCCGCCGGCCAGGACCCGCCGCCACCCGAGCGCGTCGACGACCAGCGGCGAGGCGAGGATGCCGCGGTCGGTGTCGACGGAGATCGAGCCGCGGCCGCTCACGGACGCAGCGCGTCCGTTGACCTTCGCCGTCTCGAAGCGGGCGTCGCAGTCCTTCCAGATCAGCCGGCAGAGCTCGCGGTAGTCGAAGGTTGAGAAGCTCCACGGCAGGGAATAGCGCTTCGAGCCATGCGGGGTGTGGATCAGGAGCGAGTCGAACCGCTGGCGCTCGGCTCCGATCAGCCCGGTCGCCCGCAGCCAATCGGTCGGGATCCCGCAGGCCGAGGTCTGGCGCTCGCCGATCTCGTAGCGGTCGATCACCATCACCGAGGCGCCGGCCCCGGCCAGCTCGCGGGCGAGGACGAGGCCGGCGAAGCTGGCGCCGCAGATCAGGACGTCGTACGCGCCGTCGAGCGGCGTCCGCTCCTCGCCGCGTTTCGTCGCGCGCACGGGCATTGGATGAGGGTATCGGCCCGCTGCCAAGGTCAGGTAGCCGCCCCCGGACGCGGAGGGGCCGGTCCCCGGCACCCCCGGACGCGGACGGGCCGGCCGCCGCCGCCATCCCCGGACGCGGAGGGGCCGGCCCCGGCACCCCCGGACGCGGAGGGGCCGGTCGCGAGATCTCCAGTGGTCATGCGCGTGACCGGCCCCGAGCGGAGGAGGTGGCCGGAATGTTTCTGCCATCATGCGAGCCCCGTGTCCGCCACAGACACAGTGACAGCCCCTGCGCCCACCGGGACGCCCGTCGAGGGCTCGGGCGGCCTGCTCCTCGAAGTCGAAGGCAGGATCGTCCCCAACTACGCGGCGACGATGGTCGCCTTCGACGAGGGCGACGTCGTCAAGGGCAAGGTGGTGCGGATCGACAAAGACGAGGTCCTCGTCGACATCGGCTACAAGGCCGAGGGCGTGATCCCGTCGACCGAGCTCTCGATCCGCAAGTCGGTCGATCCCGCGGGCGAGGTCGAGCTCGGCGAAGAGATCGACGCGCTGGTCCTGACCAAGGAGGACGCGGAGGGCCGCCTGGTGCTCTCCAAGAAGCGCGCTCGCTTCGAGAAGGCCTGGCGCCGGATCGAGGCTGCGGCGGAGTCGGGCGAGCCGGTCGAGGGCAGCGTGATCGAGGTCGTCAAGGGCGGCCTGATCCTCGACCTCGGGGTGCGCGGATTCCTCCCCGCCTCGCTGGTCGACATCCGCCGCGTCCACAACCTCGACGAGTTCCTCGGCCAGAAACTCGAGTGCAAAGTCATCGAGCTCAATCGCAGCCGCAACAACGTGGTCCTCTCGCGCCGCGCGGTGCTCGAGGAAGAGCGCAAGGAGGTGCGCGAGCAGATCCTCGGGCGGCTTCAGCCGGGCCAGGTCGTCGAGGGCAAGATCTCGAACATCGTCGACTTCGGCGCCTTCGTCGACCTCGACGGAATCGACGGCCTGATTCATATCTCCGAGCTTTCCTGGAGCCACGTCAACCACCCCTCCGAGGTGGTCGCGATCGGCGACACCGTGCGGATCAAAGTCCTCGACATCGACCGCGACCGCCAGCGGATTTCGCTCGGGCTCAAGCAGACTCAGGAGGATCCCTGGCAGCGGGTGATCAGCACCCACCGTCCCGGCGACGTCCTCGAGGGCACTGTCACCAAGGTCGTCGCCTTCGGCGCCTTCGTCGAGATCCTGCCCGGGGTCGAGGGCCTGGTCCACATCTCCGAGCTCGCCGACCACCACGTCGAGAGTCCCAGCGAGGTCGTCGAGCCCGGCACGGTCCTCAACGTCAAGATCCTCGAGATCGACGAAGAGCGGCGCCGGCTCTCGCTGAGCATCAAGCGCGTCGACGGCGAGAACATGCCGATGGGCGACCTGGGCGAACAGCTCCAGAGCGCGGCCGCCGAGGCATCGGCTGAGGGCTCGGACGCCCCGTCCGCGGGTCCTGTCGAGGAAGCGGCGGCTGAGGAGTCCGACGAGGCCCCGGCCGTTGAGGCTGATGCAGCGGTTGAAGAGCCGCCCGCCGACCCCGGACGCGATGCGGAGGAGTCGGCGGTTGATGGCGAAGCCGATAGCCCGAGCGAGGAGGCGTCGCAATCTGACTCCTCGCCGACGAGCGAGGGCGGAGAGTCACCTGCAGCGGTTGAGGGTGAGCCCGAGGCCGAGCCCGCGGACGAGGGCGACTCCGAGCAGGATTGAGCGGCGGCGGTGACGAGGCCGCTGACGATCGGCCTCACCGGCGGCATCGCCGCCGGCAAGTCCGAGGCCCTGGCCGCGTTTGAGCGCCTCGGCGCCGAGACCATCTCCAGCGACGCGGTCGTCCACGAGCTGCTCGACTCCGAGCCGCTGATCTCGCGAGTGACCGAGCGCTGGGGCGCGGAGGTCGCCCCCGCCGGGGTCGTCGATCGCGCCAGGGTGGGGGAGATCGTCTTCGCCGCGCCCGATGAGCTCGCCTGGCTCGAGTCGCAGATCCATCCGCTGGTCGGGGAGCGGATCGGGGGCTGGCTCGCGTCGCTGCCGGGGGGGACGGGCGTTGCGGTCGTCGAGGTGCCGCTGCTGTTCGAGTCGGGTATGGCGGGGGTGTTCGACACGACGGTCGCGGTGGTGGCGTCGGACCCCGTCCGCCGGGCCCGCGCCGAGGCCCGCGGGCACGCGCTGGTCGACGAGCGCGAGGCGCGCCAGCTCGCTCAGGAGGAGAAGGCCTCCCGCGCGGACCATGTTGTCGCGAACGAGGGAACGGTCGAGGACCTCGAGCGCGAGCTGTCCACCCTGATCGCCAAGCTGAAGGGATGAAGCGCAGGGCGAGGGGGCGGCGGCGCCTGCTCCTCGCGGGTGCCGGCTTCGTGGCGGCGTTGGCGGTCGTGCTGACCGTGACCGGGGTTTTCAGCCATGTCATCAAGGAACTGACCCTGCCGCTCCGGCACGAGGACATCATCCGCCAGCAGGCTCAGGACAAGGGCGTCGACGCTTCGCTGATCGCCGCCGTCATCTACGCTGAGTCCCGCTTCCGCGACCAGACTTCTCATGCGGGGGCGCGGGGACTGATGCAGATCACGCCGACCACCGCCAAGGAAATCGAGCGCCTGAGCGGTGGGACGACCTTCAAGCTCGAAGATCTCTCGGATCCCGACATCAACATCCGCTACGGGACCTTCTACCTGGCCGAATTGCTCAAGCGATTCGACGGCAGCGAGGTGGCGGCGCTCGCTGCGTACCACGCGGGCCCGACCGCGGTCGAAAGATGGGGAGGGAGCTCGCTGACCATCGATCAGATTCCGATCGACGAAACGCGCGGTTACGTCGAAGAGGTCCTTGACAAGAAAGAGGACTACCGCCGGGAATACGCCCAGGAGCTGGGATATTGAGCGAAGCGCAGGGAATTGCGGTGAGTGAGCCGAGGCGCCCCGGAGTGACGGCCCTGGCCGTCGCCGTCGGTCTCGTCCTGGCCGACTCCTCGGTCGTCATCCTCGCCCTGCCGGACATCTATCGCGATCTCGACACGAGCGTCGCCGGTGTCACCTGGGTCCTGGTCTCGTTCAACCTGGTGATGGCCGTCGCGGCGGTCCCCGCCGCCCAGGTCGCCCGCCGCGCCGGGCCGGGGCGGGCCGCGGCGATCGGGCTCGCGGTCTTCGCCGGCGCCTGCCTCGCATGCGCCGCCTCAACCGAGCTCAGCACCCTCATCGCCGCCCGCTGCGTCCAGGCGCTGGGCGGCGCCACCGCGGTCACGGCGGTCCTCGAGCTGCTGCCCGCGACCGTCGGCTCGGAACGGCGGGCGGTCTCGATTTGGGCGATCGCGGGCGCGACCGGGGCCGCGCTCGGCCCGGCCGTCGGCGGCCTCCTGACCGAGCTCGTCTCCTGGCAGTCGATCTTCCTCCTCCAGGTCCCGGTCGCGCTCCTCGCCGGCATTCCAATCCTCGCCGTCGCCCGGCACGAGGCCGCGACCGGAATCATCGCCTCGGAGCTGCGGCAGACGGGCCGGCCCCATGTCCTCGCCAACATCGCGCTGGCGATGATCTCGGCCGCGATCGCGGCGGCGCTTTTTCTCCTCGTGCTGCTCCTGATCGAAGGCTGGAGGCTGACGCCGATCGGTGCCGCGATCGTCGTTTCGGTGATGCCGCTGTCGGCGTTCTTCGGCTCGCGGCTCGAGCCGACGGTCCCGAGCGCCCGCGCCCGCGCCGTGGCCGGGGCGATCCTCGTCTCCGGCGGGCTCGGCGGCCTCGCGCTGCTGCCGAAGGCGGAGGTCGCGCTGACGATCCCCCCCCAGGTCCTGGTCGGGGTCGGGCTCGCGCTCGTCCTCTCGGCGCTGACCCAGACCGCGCTCCAGGGCAGGGCGCCGCAGGCGATTCACGGCGGCTGGACGATCTCCGCCCGCCACGCCGGCGTCGCGCTCGGCCTTCTGATCCTCACTCCCGTCTTCACCTCCGACATCGCCACCCAGCGCGAAGACGCGATCGATGCCGCAACCGCGGTCATCCTCGACTCGAAGGTCGCGCCGGTGATGAAGATCGAATTCGCGCAGCGGATCGAGGATCGGCTCGGCGAACAGCAGGGCAAGGTGCCGACGATCGGGCCGGCGTTCGAACCGCTCCCCGAAGACGCCGAAGACCGCGCCGCGGTCCTGCAGCTGAAGAGCGAACTCCAGGACCAGCTCAATCGCGGCGCGACCCACGCGTTCAGCCCCTCGTTCGGCATCGCCGCCCTGATCGGCCTCCTGGCCCTGGTCCCGATCGCGCTCGCGCGTAAATTGGATCTCTGATGGGCGGCGGCAGACGTGGGTTGGCGCTGGTCGGGGTCTCAATGGCGGCTTCGCTGGTGCTGGTCGGCGTCTACCTCGCCGCCGGGGGAGCCTCGTACGCGCCGGCCAAGACCCAGAATCCGTGCAAGCACCGTCCCTGGCGCAATTCGGAAGGGCTCGAACAGATCGCCGAGCAGTTCACGCTGTCGGCGCTCGACGGAGCCGCCTGCCAGCTCGGGGTCAGCCGCGAGGAACTCGCCCAGGCGCTGGCCAGCGACGAAGCGCGTGAAAAGTTCGCCGAACGCTACGAAATCTCCGAAGCGGAAATCGCGAGGGCGGTCCGCGCCGGGCTGCTGCGGGCCGTCAACGACGCCGAAAAAGCGGGTGCGCTCAGTCCGCTGGTGGCAGGGCCGATACGGAACACCATTCGCAGCATTCCGCTCGACCAGGCGATCGAACTGCTGCAGAACGCCCGCTCGCTGCTGAACAGCGCCGAAGGGTTCCTCGGCCCCGCCCAGAACCTCCTCGAAGAATTCTTGCCCTGAACAAAGCGCCGCGTCCTCTGCTCCGGCCCGCCCGCGCCAATGACAACCGGTGATCTCGCAGGCGGGCCCTCCGAGTCCGGGCGCGGCTTCGAGAGCTCCCAGAGCCGCCCCCCGGACGCGGGAGCGAGGGCCAGTCCATATCTGTTTCTTCTGGTCCGAGCGGAGCGGAGGAGGCGGCGTTTATTCCGTCGCGCGCCAGACCCATACGGCGCAGAGGGGCTGGAGCGGGAGGCGCGCCCAGAGCGCCCAGCGGGGGACGCGTTCGAGGTCGAGGCCGCGGACATCCTCGGGGTTGAGCGCCATCCGGACGTTGGCCGGGAAGACGGCGGCGAGGAGGGCGAGCAGCCACCAGCGGGCGAAACGGCGGGTGCGGCGCGGAACGATCGCGGCGCCGCCGACGATCTCGGCCAGCCCGCTGACCACGACCGCCTCGC
This sequence comes from Solirubrobacterales bacterium, assembly GCA_036557525.1. Lineage (GTDB taxonomy): Bacteria > Actinomycetota > Thermoleophilia > Solirubrobacterales > 70-9 > VRUE01. The sequence continues at coordinate 11,355 of DATBHH010000072.1, forward strand.
GGTGGAGTGGGAGGGAGGGCGGCATCATCGCTTCGTAGCTGCGCGGGATCACGAAGTGCATCGATCCCGCGAAGGCGAAGAACCCGGCCAGCCCGATCTGCGAGCGCGTCATCGCCGGCAGTCTCGCAGAGGACGCCAGGGCCGCTCGCTATGGTCAGCCGGTGAGCGCGGAGCGAGCAAGCATCGCAATCTGGTGCCCTGCGCCGCGAGCGAAGCGCGAACAAATCTGATGCCCGATTTCAAGCTCAACCCCGCCTACACCGCGACCGCCGACCAGCCTGCGGCGATCGCCGGGCTGGCCGAGGGCCTCGGGGCCGGCGACCGGTTCCAGACGCTGCTCGGGGCGACCGGGACCGGCAAGACGTTCACGATGGCGGCGACGATCGAGGCGGTCCAGCGGCCCTCGCTCGTTATCGCGCACAACAAGACCCTTGCCGCGCAGCTCTGCAACGAGTTCCGCGAGTTCTTCCCCGACAACGCGGTCGAGTACTTCGTCTCCTACTACGACTACTACCAGCCCGAGGCCTACGTCCCCGCCCAGGACCTCTACATCGAGAAGGACTCCTCGATCAACGACGAG
>DATBHH010000073.1:0-25318 GCA_036557525.1 Solirubrobacterales bacterium
CAGCAGCCGCTCAACAACGTCGTCCGCACCTCGCTCGAGGCGCTGGCGGCCGTCCTCGGCGGGACTCAGTCGCTGCACACGAACTCCTTCGACGAGGCGCTGGCGCTGCCGACCGAGGAGGCGGTCCGGGTCGCGCTCCGCACCCAGCAGATCATCGCCTTCGAGTCCGGCGCGCCGAACACGCCGGACCCGCTCGGCGGCTCGTGGTTCGTCGAGAAGCTGACCGACGAGATCGAGGCGGCCGCCTACGGGTACTTCGCCCGGATCGACGAGCTGGGGGGGATGGTCGAGGCGATCCGTCAGAACTTCCCCCAGCGGGAGATCGCCGAGGCCGCGTTCGCGCACCAGCGCCAGCTCGACGAGCGCAGCCGGATCGTCGTCGGGGTCAACGACTTCACGGCCGAGGACGAGCCGGAGACCCCGATCCTGCGCATCGACCCCGCGCTCGAACGCAAGCAGGTCGATCGCCTCGCGGCGACCCGCGCCCGCCGCGACGGCGCGGCGGTCGAGGCCGCGCTCGCCGAGTTGAAGCGGGCCGCCGCCGGCGAGGCCAACCTGATGCCGCCGATCATCGGGGCGGCGCGCGCCGGGGCCACCGAGGGCGAGATGATCGCCGCGATGCAGGAGGTCTTCGGCACCTACACCGAGTCGCCCGTCTTCTGATTCCACCAAGTTCTCCATCAGATGGATGTAGAACTTGATGGGATTACGGTGGAGTCGGTCCACTAACCTTCCCCGCCGCATGGAGGCAGCAACAGCACGCAAGATCAGGGTCGTCGTCGCCAAGCCCGGCCTCGACGGGCACGACCGCGGGGCGAAGATCATCGCCCGGGCGCTGCGTGACGCCGGGATGGAGGTGATCTACACCGGCTTGCACCAGACCCCCGAGCAGATCGCCGAGACGGTGATCCAGGAGGACGCCGACGCGGTCGGGCTCTCGATCCTCTCCGGAGCCCACATGACCCTCGTCCCGCGCGTCGTCGAGCTGCTCGCCGAGCAGGGAGTCGACGACGTCCTCGTCACCGTCGGCGGGACGATCCCGGCCGAGGACATCCCGGAGCTGAAGAAACTCGGCGTCGCCGCGGTCTTCACCCCGGGGGCGGGGACCGACGAGATCGTCGAGTTCATCCGTCAGGAAGCCGTCGCGCGCCATCCTGATTGACTCGTCAATCAACTATCATCGGCAAGCGTTAGTATCACCGCCGCACCACCCCCGGCAGGGCTGATTCCCCGCCTGCGGCAACAGCTCTAAATCCCTTCCAAGGAGGCTTCAACTTGAAGATCTGCGTCCTGGTCAAGGAGGTACCGGACGCCGCCGTCCAGAAGCGCATCGACCCCGCAACGATGCGGCTGGACCGCAGCGGTGAGAAAAACCTCAACCCCTTCGACACCCATGCGATCGAGGCCGCCATGCAGATCAAGGAGGGCGGCGCGATACCGGTCGAGGAGGTGATCGCGGTGACGATGGGCCCGGGCTCCGCCGTCCGCGCCCTCCACAAGGCGGTCGCGCTCGGCGCCGACCGCTCGGTCCACCTCTCCGACGACGCTCTCGCCGGCTCCGACGTCTGTGCCACCGGCTACGCCTTGGCGAAGGTGCTCGAGTCCGAGAGCCCCGACCTGGTCCTTCTCGGCCAGCAGTCCGACGACGGCGAGTGCTACACGATCGGCGCCGTGGTCGCCGACCACCTGCAGATGCCGTCGCTGACGCAGGTGATCAAGATCGACGTCGCCGACGGCAAGCTCCGCTGCGAGCGCCAGGCCGAGTACGGGTACGACACCGTCGAGGTCGAGCTCCCGGCGGTGATCAGCGTCGGCGACGCGATCAACGAGCCGCGCTACCCGAGCCTGAAAGCGATCATGGGCGCGAAAAAAGAGCAGCTCGACGCGAAGGCGAACGGCGATGTCGGCATCGAAGGCGGCATGGTCGGCGAGGCCGGCTCGAGGACCGCGGTCCTCGCGCTCAACCCGCCGCCGGCCAAGGAGGCGGGGGAGATCATCGAGGACGAGGACACCAACGAGACGGTCGAGAGGATCGTCGCTTGGCTCGACGAGAGGAAGCTGATCTAGATGGCAGGCATTCTGGTCTACGCCCTCCACGACGACGAGGGCAACTTCAACAAAAACTCGCAGGGGGCGCTCTCAGAGGCCGCGAGGTTGGCGGGCGAGCTCGGCGGCGAGGCCGCGGGGCTGGTGGTCGGCGAGGTCGCCGACGACGCCTGCGCGGCCCTGGGCAGGTTCGGCGTATCCAAGGTCTACCGCGCCAAGAGCGTTCCCGAGGGCCTCGCCCAGCCGATCGTCGACGCGATGGCGAAGGTGATGGAGGACGAGGGCTTCAGCTACGCGCTGTTCGGCGGCGGCCTGCTCGGGTTCGAGATCGGCGCCGGCCTCACCGCCCGCCTCAACGCCGGGGTGACGATGGAGGTGACCAAGGTCAAGGTCGCCGACGGCAAGCTCGTCGCCGAGCGCCCGATCCTCCAGGACTCTCAGGTCGCCGACGTCGGCTACGTCGGCGAGCCGGGGATCATCATCGGCCGCCTCAACGCGTTCGACGCGAGCGAGGGCGACGGCAGCGCCGAGGTGGTCGACGTCGAGGTCGAGCTCTCGTCCTGGTCGAGCAGGGCGACGATGGTGCAGCGCGGCGAGCAGCGCGGCGCCGACGTCAACATCGAGGACGCCGAGATCCTGGTCGGCGGCGGCCGCGGCCTCGGCGCCGCCGAGGGCTTCGGGCTCTGCGAGGAACTGGCGGAGGCGATGGGCGGGGCCGTTGCGGCCACCCGCGCGGTCGTCGACGCCGGCTGGTACCCGTACGCAGCCCAGATCGGCCAAACCGGGAAGACGGTCGCGCCGAAGCTGTACCTCGCGGCCGGGATCTCGGGCGCGATCCAGCACAAGGTCGGGATGCAGAACTCGGAGAACATCCTCGCGATCAACAAGGACCAGAACGCGCCGATCTTCGAGTTCTCGGACCTCGGCGTGGTCGGCGATCTCCACAAGATCCTGCCGAAGCTGACCGCGGCGATCAAGGCCAAGAAGGGGGCATGAGTGCGGAGCGAGCAAGCGTGCATTTCTGACTCTTCGCGCCGCGAGCGAAGCACGAGCGTTCATTCATGAGTTACGCACCCGCTGAGTTCCCGCCGCCGTTTGACAGCGCCGACGTCATCGGCCCGCCCACCGATCCGGAGGACGAGCGGATAGAGGTCGGCGTCGCGATCGTCGGCGGCGGGCCGGCCGGGCTCGCCTGCGCGGTCAAGCTGATGCAGCTGCTCGAGGACGAGCCGGAGCTGACCGAGAGGCTCGGCGAAGTCCCGGTGGCGGTGATCGAGAAGGGAAAAGTCGCAGGCGCCCACCTGCTCTCCGGCGCCAACGTCGAGCCGTCGGCGATGACCAGGCTCTTCCCGGACCTCGATCCGGGCGAGTGGCCGCCCGTCTACCAGGAGGTGACGAAGGACGCGACCTACTTCCTGACCTCGAAGAAGGCGTTCCCGCTGAAGCCGCCGCCGCCCAACTTCCGCAAAGAGGGGACGTACACCCTCTCGATCTCCAAGCTCGGCCGGTTCCTGGCCGAAAAAGCCGAAGAGGCCGGCGTCTACATCCTCGCCGAAACCGCGGCGACCAAGCTCCTCGTCGAGGACCGGATCGTCCGCGGCGTCCGCTCCGGCGACCGCGGCCGCGGCAAGGACGGGGAAGAGCTGGGCAACTTCGAGCCCGGCTCGGACGTGGTCGCGAAGGCGACCGTCCTCGCCGAGGGCACGATCGGGCACCTCACCTACGCCGCCTTCGACTACTTCGACATGCACGGCTCCGACCCGCAGGCGTGGGAGCTCGGGGTGAAGGAGATCTGGGAGGTGCCGAAGCCGCTCGACCGCGTCATCCACACCCTGGGCTGGCCGCTGCGGTGGGGCGCGAGGTACAAGGAGGCCGGCGGCAGCTTCATCTACCCGATGGGCGAGGACAAGGTCTGCTTCGGCCTCGTCGTCGGCCTCGACTACACCGACGCCACCTTCAGCGTCCACGACGAGCTGCAGCGGTTCAAGAAGCATCCGCTGATGGCCGGCATCATCGAGGGCGGCAAGCGGATCGGCTGGGGGGCGAAGACGATCCCGTCGGGGGGCTACTGGTCGCTGCCGAAGCGGTTCTCGGTCCCTGGGATGCTGGTCGCCGGCGATTGCGCCGGGATGGTGAACATCGCCGAACTCGCCGGAGTCCACTACGCGATGCACGCCGGCATGTACGCCGCGGAAGCGATCGTCGAGTCGCTCAAGGAGGACATCGACTCGGTCAACTTCGCGAGCTACGACGGGGCGATCCGCAGCTCGGTCATCGAGAAGGATCTCTACAGGTCGCGGAACATGAAGCAGCCGCTGACCAAGGGCCTGATCGTCGGCGGCATCGTCGCCAACGCGCTGGTCGCCAGCAAAGGCAGCTTCCCGCCAGGCCACTGGAAGGTCGAGGACAACGCCGACCCCGAGGTCTTCATCGGCACCGCCTCCGAGCACTACCCGACCCCGGACAACGAGGTGACCTTCAACAAGCTCGACTCGGTCTTCCTCTCGGGGAACGCGACCCGCGACGACGCGCCGAACCACGTCCGGATCCAGACCAGGGTTCCGCGCGAGGTCGCCCAGACCTGGGTCTCGATGTGCCCGGCCCAGGTGTATGAGATCCCCGAGGAGCAGCTCAACAACGGGGCCGCCGAGGTCGACGTCCATGTCACCGCCTCGAACTGCGTCCAGTGCGGCGCGATCACGGCCAAGGGCGGACGGCTGACGCTGCCGGAGGGCGGCGACGGCCCGCTCTACCAGGAAACCTGAGCCCGACCTCGGCCCGGGTGGCGCAGTAGGGTCGCCGGCGTGCTGGCGCTCGGGATCGTCGCCGCGATCGCGGCCTCGCTTCTCTACAACACCTCGATCGCGCTGCAGGCGCTCGAGGCCCGTCAGGTGCCCGATGAGCACTCGCTGCGACCGTCTCTGCTCGGCCGGCTGCTGAGGAACACCCGCTGGCTCGGCGCGACCGCGCTCGGGTTTCTCGGCTGGCCGCTCGAGATCGCGGCGCTGCTGCTGGCGCCGCTGACCGTGGTCCAGCCCTGCCTCGCGAGCGGGCTGGTCCTGCTGCTCTGGCTCGGTGCGAGGAAGCTCGGCGAGACGCCGGGGCCGCGCGAGGCGACGGCGGTGGCGGCGATCGTCGCGGGGGTCACCGGGATCGCCCTCGCCGCGCCCGACCGCTCGACCGACCACGCCGGCACGGCCTCGATCGCGCTGGCGCTGGCGCTGGTGGCGATCCCGATCGCCCTGCCGTACCTCGCACGCGGGCGGGCGTCCCCGGCCGTGACGCTGGCCGTGTTCAGCGCCGGATGCGGGTACGCCTGGACCTCGATCGCCAGCAAGCTGCTGACCGACGAGCTCGCGGTCGGCACCGTTCTGGCCGGCATCGCCTGGCTCGTGACCGCGGCCGGCTCCGAGAGCCTTGCCCTGCTCAGCGAGATGAGCGCCCTTCAGCGCCGCGCGGCGACACGCGTCGCCCCGGTCATGTTCGCCGTCCAGGTGCTGGTCCCGGTCCTGCTCGCGCCGCTGATCTTCGATGAGACCTGGCACGACACCCCGCTCGGAGGCGCCGTCCTCGTCGGTTCGATGGCGCTCGCGGTCGGGGGAATCGTCATCCTCGCGGGCTCGAGGGCCGTCGGCGCGGTCCTCGAGTCCGCACACACCGAGCAATGACGCGGCGAGTGGGCCGTCCGCTGCTAGCCTTGCGGCGCCTCAGTGGTACCCGTCGGCAACACCCGGTCCGACGCGACCAGGTTCGCGATCGGGTTCGATCACCGTGACCGCGGTCGCCTTTTCGATCTCTGGACCGAGATCCTCGATTCCGAGCGCTGGTCGGAGGGAGAGAAGCTCGATGCCTTCGAGCGCCGCTGGGCCGAGTGGAACGGGCTGCCCAGCCTCGGCCTCTCGAGCTGGGCCGGCGGCGCCCTGGCGGCACTCGAGTACGCCGGCGTCCGCGGCGAGACGGTGCTCTGCCCGTCGAACACGTTCATGGCAAGCCCGCTGGCGGCGATCGCCGCCGGGGCCGAGGTCGAGTTCGTCGATTGCAACCGGGAGGACCTCTGCATGTCGTTCGAGGACTTCGAGCGCCGCGCCGAGAGACACCGCCCCCGCGCGGCGATCCTGGTCCACATCGGCGGCCACATCGCATTCGACTCGGATCGGATCGCCGAGTACTGCGCCGCCAACGGGATCTTCCTGCTCGAGGACTGCGCCCACGCCCACGGCGCCGAGTGGAGCGGCCGCCGCCCCGGCAGCTACGGCGACGCCGGCGTCTACTCCCTCTACGCGACGAAGACGATCTCGACCGGAGAGGGCGGCGTCCTCGTCTCCTCCGACCCGGGGCTGATCGAGTTCGCCCGCGCCTTCCGCAACTACGGCAAGTTCGAGCACGAGGTCGACGGGCTCAACTTCCGGATGAGCGAGTTCACGGCGGCGCTGGCGCTCGTCCAGGTGGAGCGGATGGAGGAGATCGTCGCCTGGAAGAACGAGTACGCGAGGGAGCACCTCGACCCGCTTCACCCGCACCGGCTCGAGCTCCCCGCCGGGATGACCTCCGGCCTCTACAAGTACATCGTCCTCGAGGAGATCGAGCACTCGACCGGGCGTGTCTACGAGCAGCCGTGTCACCGGATCATGGGACGCGGCGGTGAGTTCCCGAACACCGAGTGGGTCGCGGAGAACCACTGGTGCGTGCCGCTCTACTACTCGCCGGAGGCGTCGGGATGAGGGTCCTGGTCACCGGCGGCGGCGGCTTCATCGGATCCCACGTCGTCGACCGCCTGCTGGCCGCGGGGGTCACGCCGCGGATCTTCGACCTCAGCGTCTCGCCGTATCACTCGCCCTCGGAGGTCGAGACCTTCACGGGAAGCATCACCGACCCCCCCAACCTCGACCTCGCGATGCGCGACTGCGACGCCGTCGTCCACCTTGCCGCGGTCGCCGACGTCGCCCATGTCCACGCCGATCCCGCCCTCGCCGAGGAGATCAACACGCGGGGCACCCGCAACGTCCTCGACGCCGCCTGCCGGGCCAAGGTCGGCCGCGTCGTCTACGGCTCGACGACCTGGGTCTACAGCGACTGCGCCGAGCAGGAGGTCGACGAGGAGACGCCGATCCCGGCGCCGCGCCACTTCTACACCGCGACGAAGCTGGCCGGCGAGAACTACTGCGCCGGATACGCGGAGCTGTTCGAACTCGAGTCGACGGTGCTCCGATTCGGGATCCCCTACGGCCCGCGCGCCCGCGCCGCCGGCGTCGTCGCCAAGTTCACCGACCTCGCGCTCGAAGGCCAGGCGCTGACGATCGCCGGCGACGGCAGCCAGACCCGAAGCTTCGTCTACGTCGAGGACCTCGCAGCCGGGATCGTCGCCGGGCTGCGGCCGGAGGCCGCCGGGCGCACCTACAACCTCTCCGGCGACGAGGTCGTGACGATTCTCGAGATCGCGGAGCGGGTTCAGGAAAACACCGAGGGCTGCGAGATCGTCCGCATCCCGCCGCGCCCCGGAGATTTCCCGGGCAAGGTGATCTCGAACCGGCGCGCCCTCGACGAGCTTGGCTGGAAGGCGGAGACGAGCTTCGCCGAGGGCGTGCGCAGATACGTCGAGTGGGTTCGATGCAGCACCCGGCCCCCCGACCCGGTGCCCGGCAAACGGCCCTCGCTCAACGGCAACGAGCACACGGCCGGCGTCCTCTCCGGCGCCGACCGGTTCGTCGAGCGCCCGCCACGGGCACTGATTCTGACCGCCGACATCGGCGAGGGCCATGACCTTCCGGCGCGGATAATCAAGGCCGACATCGAGGAGGCCTCGCCCGCCGCCGAGGTCGAGATCGTGAACGGGCTTGACGCGATGGGCCGCATCTGCAGCTCGGTTGCTCGCGGCGGCTCGCGGGTCACCTTCCGCTGGATGCCGTGGCTGTTCGATGCCCAGTACTGGCTGATCGCGAGGTTCGGCCCAACCCGCTGGCTCGCGCACCATCTCTCCTATTGGCTCGGCGCTCGCGGGCTGCTGCGGCTGATCGCCAAGCACCAGCCCGACGTCATCGTCTCGACCTACCCCGGTGTGACCACGGTGCTCGGGATGCTGCGCCAGAACCGGCGCCTGACGATCCCCGTCCAGTCGGCGATCACCGATCTCGCCGGCCTGCGCTATTGGGCGCATCCGGGCGTCGACCTTCATTTCGTCACCCACCCCGAGTCGATCGAGGAGGTCGAACGCTTGGTCGGCCCGGGGAGCGTCGAGTGGATGCGGCCGCCGATCTTGCCGGAGTTCCTGATGCCGCGCACCCGCGGCGACGCCCGCGCGGCGCTCGGCGTTCCGGCCCACGCCCGCCTGGTGCTGGTATCCGGCGGCGGCTGGGGGATCGGCGACCTCGAGGGCGCGATCGACACCGCTCTCTCCGACGAGGAAACCCTCGTTGCCTGCATCACCGGCCGCAACGAGTCGGCCCGCGAGAGGCTCGAGCAGCGGTTCGGCGATCAGCGACAGGTCAGGGTGATCGGCTTCACCGAGCAGATGAGCGACTGGATGGCGGCCGCCGACGCGATGGTCCACTCGACCGCCGGCCTCACCGTCCTCGAGGCGCACATCCGCGGCTGCCCGGTCGTCTCCTACGGCTTCTCGGCCGGCCACCTGCGCGCCAACAACGCCGCCTTCGAGCGCTTCGGCCTCGCCGAGGTCGCCCGTTCCGGGCACGAGCTGGAGTCGATCCTCCGCCACCTGACCCGCGAGCGCCATTCGCCGGACTCCTCCTTCGCATCGCTGCCGCCGATCTCCTCCCGGGTCCTCGAAGCGCGGCCGCGGGTGCGTCAGCAGCCGCTCTGGAGGGTGCGGGCGGAGCGCACCGCGACCGCCTTCGCGATGACCGTGGTCGCGCTGATCATGATCATCGGCATCGCCCTCGCCCTCGACTGGGAAACGCCGTACCGGGCGGCGGCGAAGGCGGCGAAGCCGATCGAGAGCCGGGTCCACTTCGGCAAGGACGAAGACCGAACCAAGAAGGCAAAGCCGGTCGCCGAGCAGGCTCCTTGATCGGGCGCCAGGCGGCCGTGGCCGCGGCCCTGGCGGGGGCCTCCCTTCACGCCGGGCCCGCGCTGGCCCCGGTGGTGCCGCCGCTCGGACGGGCGCTCGGAATCCGCCTGCGCCAGGACGATCCCGACGGCGTCGCTCTCACCTTCGACGACGGGCCCCATCCGCAGGGGACCCCGGCTGTGCTCGATGCCCTGCGCGAGGCGGGCTCTCCGGCGACGTTCTTCCTCGCCGGCGAGCAGGTCGCCGCGCGGCCCTCGCTGGCGGCGGAGATCGTCGCCGCCGGCCACCGGGTAGAGCTCCACTGCTTCCTGCACCGAAACCAGCTGCGCCTGACTCCGCGGCAGCTCCTCGACGACTCGGAGCGGGGTCGGGCGGCGATTGAGGACGCGACCGGCCGGCCAGTCCATGACTACCGCCCGCCGTACGGGATCTTCAGCGGGGCAGGGCTGCGGGCGATCAGGCGCCGCGGCTGGCGGCCGCTGCTCTGGTCGCTGTGGGGGAGGGACTGGGACCGCGGCGCGAATGCCAGGTCGATCGCGCGCCGGTCGACCGCCGGCGCGGAGGCCGGCGACATCCTGCTCCTGCACGACTCCGATGCCTACAGCGCGCCCGGCTCGTGGGCCCGCACCGCGGAGGCGCTGCCGAGGATCCTCGACGAGCTCGGCCGCAGGGGGCTGCGGGCCGTCGAGCTGCGTCGCTGAGACTAGGCAGCGCGCTGCTCCGGCCGCGCCGCGGCGGCGCGATCGATCATCCGCGAGGGACCTGCAAGCCAGGGCGCCAGGTCGGGTTCGACGCGTCGCCGCGACGGCGGCGCTGTCGTCCACTCCTCGCAGCCCGCAAACGCTTCGTCGAGGCGCTGGGCCATCGTGCTGCGGGGGCGCTCCTGGTCGAAGATCTCGTCCGGCATGGCTCTCCGTCCTTTGTGTGGCGGGCGTCACAAAGAATGCATCCTCGATCAGACGAAAAAACGACGGCGCGCGGAAGACACCGCAGGTTGCGTCCTCTTCCTACGCCGCGGCGGCGAAGGCGGCGACCTCCTCCGCGACCCGCTGGGGCTGGTCGACCGGGACGAAGGTCTTCGCGTCGGCGATCTCGACGATTCTGGCATCGCGCGCGTCGGAGGCCAGCCGTTCGGCGCCCTCGAGCGGGAAGAGCCAGTCGTCGCGGGCCCAGACGAGGAGAATCGGAAGGTCGATGCCGCGGAGCTTCTCCGCCGCCTCGAGCGTGTAGCGCTTGTCCATCCCGAGGGTGAACTTGCGGACGTCGTCCCTGACCCCGGGATTGTCGAGCCCTGGGCGCATCCACGACTCGATCAGGTCGGCCGGCAGCGGGTCCCTGGTGAACGGCCTGAACGCCGCGCGGGCGAGGGCCCCGATCCGGAATGGCGCCGACACCACGGTCATCCCTCCCGGCAGTGCCGCGACCTTCGGCAGGGCCTTGAATATCCCCGGAGGGAAGTTCTCGTAGGTATCGCAGTTGGTCAGGACGAGGCGGCCGATCCGCTCCGGATGGCGGGTCACGAGCACCTGCGACAACGCCCCGCCGGAGTCGTTGCCGACGATCGTCACGTCATCGAGGTCGAGGGCCTCGAGGAAGCTCGAGATCAGGTCGGCGATCCCGTACGGAGTGAGGTCGGCGTCGGGACGCATCGGGATCTGCTGGGCGCCGATCGGCCAGTCCGGCGCGAGGCAGCGATGGGTCGCGGCGAGGCGGTCGACGACGCCGTCCCAGAGCCTGCCGTCGACAAGGTACCCGTGGACGAAGACCACCGGGCTGCCCTCGCCCGCCTCCCGGTAGCGGATCCTGCCCGCGGGCAGGTCGATCTCGCGGCGCTGATCGGATTCGGGCACGGTCCTACCTCCTCGACGAGCTGGCCTTTCTCGGTCGGAGGTTAGGCGGTCGCGGCCGGCGGCACCGGTGCCGCCGCGGCGATCGCCGTCGGACCGGTGAGGGAGATCGCGGCGCGGCGGGCGACCTTGTCGGCGTACATGCGCGCGTCGGCGAGCTCGAGCGCCCCGTCGACATCGAGCGCCTCGCCCGGAATGCGAACGGCTCCCCAGGAGGCGTTGATCTCGTAACCGGGGCCGCGAGCGCTCAGCGAGTCGGCCGCCGCCCTCGCCACCTCGACGAATCGCTCCGGCGCGCAGGTCAGGAGCAGGCAGAACTCGTCGCCCCCGAAGCGGTACGCGGTCCCGGCCGGGCCGACCGCGCTTCGCAGGGCAGCGCCGAGGCGGGTCAGCAGGGCGTCCCCGGCGGGGTGGCCGAGAGAGTCGTTGTACTGCTTGAAGCCGTTGAGGTCGAGGAGGACGAGCGAGACCGGCCGCTCCGGCGTCGCCTCGGCGATCCGATCCGGAAGATCGATCTCGACCCGGCCCCTGCTTCCGAGGCCGGTCAGGGAGTCGGTTCTGACCTGCTCGAGCAGGGTCCTGTTCTCACGGTCGCTCATCGCCAGGCGGACGATCACGGCGACGATCGTCGCTGCCCGGAGGATCCTCGAGAGGCCGTCGCCGGGGTTGAAGTACTGCATCAGGATGAGCCCGACCATCACGCCGGCGAAGATCACGGGCACGACCAGGTCCCGGCGTCGGTTGCCGTCGTCGGGAGACGAGATCATCGCCGCCTCCGCCGGCTGCCAGACGACCGCCCCGAGGCAGGCGGCGGCGATCAGGTAGATCGGGTCGATCCAGCTGCCGGGTGGCAGCGCCCCGCCGTCGATCTGCAGCGTGTAGGCCATGTCGGCGACGACCAGCGCAGCGACTCCCGCCAGCAGCAGCGACCAGGTTCGCCCCGGACGCCAGCCGGTGAGGGCGACGACGCCGACGACGATCGCGAGCAACAGGATGTCGCCGAGTGGATAGGCGAGGGTCGTCGCAGCCTGCAGCGATGAGCCGCCGGCGGAGCCGGACACCCCGTCGAATACGAATGCGGCGCCGAGCGTCGCGGTGCCGAGCGCCGCGATCGCGCCGTCCATCCACAGCCGCCAGTTGAGCTGGTGGGCTCGGGCGCGGACGAGGACGGCGAGCCCGGCGGACGCGAGCGGGTAGAACGCCAGGTAGCCGACGTCGGCAGGCGAGGGGTAGGGGGCGGACGGGTTGCCTTCGATCGCCACGGTCCAGTACACCTCGGCCGCGCCCCAGGAGAGGATCGCGAGTCCGATCAGGGTCCAGGCGGCGCGTTCGCGCCCGTAGCTCGACGCCCGGACGAGACAGGCGAGGCCGGCGCCGAGGACGACGGCGTCGTAGAGGACCCCTCCGATCGCGAACCGCAGGTCGCCGCCGACGCCGAACCAGCGGTAGGCGGCGACGATCAGCGTCCCGCCGAGCAGCAGCGCGGCCAGGCCGCTGCGCAGAAGGCGGTCCGGAACGCTGCCCGTCCTGAACGCATGGGCCGTCATCGGATGCGTATCGGCACTCGGGCCCGATCCCGCGAGCGCTGAATCGAGCCGCTCCCGCCCGTCATCTAGACTTGGCTGCGATGAAGACAGGAATCCATCCCGAGTACACCCTTGCCAATGTCCACTGCTCGTGCGGGAATCAGTTCTACACCCGCTCGACCAAGTCGGACCTCCACGTCGAGCTCTGCTCGGAGTGCCACCCCTTCTACACCGGCAAGCAGAAGCTGGTCGACACCGGCGGCCGGGTTGAGCGCTTCCAGCGCCGCGCCGCGAAGCACGCCAAGGCCAGGCGGTAGGGCGTGAGCCCGGACCGGGGCTCTTCGACAGCGGCGGCGGTCGCGCGGAACGGCGGCGACCCGCTGCGCATGCCCGACGGCGCGCTCGTCGCCAAGCGCGACGCGCCGGTCGGCGGTCAGGCGGTGCTCGAGGGAGTGATGATGCGCGGTATCACTACCTGGGCGGTCGCGGTGCGCAACCCGGAGGGCCAGATCGAGCTCAGCTCGGAGCCGCTCGTGCCCTGGGCGGGACGCCACCGGATCTGGAGATTGCCCGTGATCCGCGGCGTCGTCGCCCTCGGCGAGTCGCTGAAGATCGGTTTCCGGGCGCTGGCCATCTCCGCCAACGCCCAGCTCGAGGACGACGAGGACGGCGAGCCGGAGGAGATCGGCGGCTGGGTCTGGGGGCTGACGATCGCCCTCTCGCTGGCCCTGGCGGTCGGCCTCTTCTTCGTCGTCCCGGTCGGGCTGACCAGTCTGATCAAGGACCAGCTCGGCTCCGCCTTCCTGTTCTGGCTGATCGAGGGGACCCTGCGAACCGCGATCTTCATCGCCTACATCGTCGCGATCAGCCGCCTGTCCGATCTGCGGCGCGTCTTCGAGTACCACGGCGCCGAGCACAAGACGATCTCCTGCTATGAGGCCGAAGACGAGCTCGTCCCCTCGCGGGCGAAGCTCTACTCGCGCCTCCATCCGCGCTGCGGGACGAGCTTCCTGCTGATCGTGATGGTGCTGGCCATCTTCGTCTTCGCCCCGATCGGGCTGCCCGCCTGGTACTGGCTCCTGGCCTCGCGGATCCTCGGGATCCCGCTGATCGCCGGGCTGTCCTACGAGGTGATCAAATGGGCGGGGAAGAATCGCCGCAAAGCCTGGGTCCGGGCGCTGATGTGGCCGGGGCTGCAGCTGCAGAATCTGACCACCCGCGAGCCCGACGAGGAGCAGCTCGCGGTCGCGATCGCCGCCCTCGAGAAGGTGCTCGAGGAGGAGGACGACGATCGGATCCGCGGTGAGTCGCCGATCGAGATAGTCGCCTGACGCGCCGGCGGGCGGGTCCTGTCAGATGGGGAGGAGTCTGCGGGCGAGGTGTACGTTCTCGACCCTCCCCATCTGCCACCCGCCCGACTACGCCTAAGGTGTGATGACGATGATCGAGTCGCTCGTTGACCAGATCGAGGCCCGTTTCTCGGAGCTGGAGGGCCAGATGTCCGATCCCGAGGTGATCGGCGATCGGGAGCGCTATGCCGAGGTCGGCCGCGAGTACCGCGAGCTGCAGTCCGCGCAGGCGCTCGCGACCGAGTACCGGACCCTGAAGGACGACCTCGAGGGCGCTCGCGAGCTGCTCGCCGAGGGGGAGGATCCGGAGCTGCGGAAGGTCGTCGAGGAGGCCCCGTCGCGGCTCGAGGCCCTCGAGGAGGAAATCAGGCTGGCGATGGTCGAGCGCGACCCCAACGACGCGAAGAACGTCATCGTCGAGATCCGCGCCGGGACCGGGGGAGACGAGGCAGCGCTTTTCGCCGGCGACCTCTACAAGATGCTCGTCCGCTATGCGGAGGAGCGCGGCTTCTCGACCGAGGTCCTCTCGCAGTCGGCGGCGGAGGTCGGCGGCTTCAAGGAGGTGACCTTCTCGGTAAAGGGGGAGGGCGCCTACTCGATCTTCAAGTACGAGGGCGGGACCCACCGCGTCCAGCGGGTTCCCGAGACCGAGTCGCAGGGCCGGATCCACACCTCGACGGCGACCGTGGCGGTGCTCCCCGAGGTCGAGGAGGTCGAGGTCAGCGTCGACCCGGCGGACCTCCAGATCGACGTCTACCGCTCCTCGGGGCCCGGCGGCCAGTCGGTCAACACGACCGACTCGGCGGTCCGGATCACACACAAGCCGACCGGGATCGTGGTCTCGATGCAGGACGAGAAGTCCCAGCTCCAGAACAAGGAGCGCGCTATGCGGGTGCTGCGGGCCCGCCTCTACGAGCGGGAGCTGGCCGAGCAGCAGGCGCAGATCGCATCCGAGCGCAGGGCCCAGGTCGGGACCGGTGAGCGCTCGGAGAAGATCCGCACCTACAACTTCCCGCAGGGCCGGGTGACAGACCACCGGGTCAAGGTCACCTCCCACAATCTCGACCGGGTCCTCGCCGGTGAGCTCGCGGAGTTCACCGAGGCGCTCGCCGCCGAGGAGAAGCGGCAGCGGCTCGAGGCCGCGACCTCGACCGCCTGAACCGTGAAGGCGACGGAGACCGCGGGCGGGGTGGGAGAGGCGCTCGCGGCGGCGGTCGATGCGCTCGCGGCGGCCGGAGTCGAGACCCCGCGCCTCGACGCGGAGCTGCTGCTCTCCGAGGCGACCGGGTGGGATCGGGCGGCGCTCGCCGCCGACCCGGGGCGCGGCGTCCCGGCGCCGGCGGCGCGGTGCTTCGGCGAGATGGTTCGCCGGCGGCTGCGCCGCGAGCCGGTCGCCTACATCGTCGGTCGCAGGGGCTTCCGCTCGATCGAGCTCGCGGTCGACGGGCGCGTGCTGGTGCCGCGGCCCGAGACCGAGCTGCTGGTCGAGCTGGCTCTCGAGCTGCGCCCGGCCTCGGTCCTCGACGTCGGCACCGGCTGCGGCGCCGTTGCGCTCGCGATTGCCGACGAGCTGCCGGACTGCGAGGTGACCGGGACCGACAGCTCGGCGGCTGCGCTCGAGGTCGCCCGGGCCAACGCCGAGGCCCTCGGCCTGGCCGGCCGCGTCGCCTTCGTCCACGGCTCGGTCCCCGAGCGCGCGTTCGACCTTCTCGTCGCCAACCTTCCCTACGTCGCCGAGCCCGATTGGCCGTCGCTGCAGCCCGAGGTCAACGAGTGGGAGCCCCGCGGGGCGCTGCTCGCGGGGCCCGACGGCCTCGACGCGATCCGGGCCCTCCTCACCGCCCTCTCCCCGGGATGTCGTATTTCCTTCGAAGGGGTCGATGGAAATACGACATCCGGTGGAGGGGGGGAGGCGGTCGCGCTGGAGGTCGGGGCCGGCCAGGCGGATGCGGTCGCCGCGATGCTTGCCGAGGCCGGGTTCGGCGCGATCGAGCGACGCCGGGACCTGGCCGGAATCGAGCGAGTCGTCTGGGGAGCCAGGGCACGTTGACGCTGGTCTCGATCGAGGGCGACGGGGCGCCCGCGGCGCGCTCGGCGCTGGCGCGCTGTATCGGCGACGGCGGCGTCGCGATCTACCCCGCCGACGGCCTCTACGGCCTCGCCGCCGACCCGCTCGATCCCGCGGCGATCGACCGGATCCACCGGCTCAAGGGTCGTGACGACGGCAAGCCCTCGGCGGTGCTCTACTTCTCGCCGCTGTCGATGCGCGAGCTCGTCGACGGCCTCGGCCCGCGGGCCCGCAGAGCCGTCGCCGCCCTGCTTCCCGGGCCCGTCACCCTCATCCTCGACAACCCCCAGCATCGCTACCCGCTCGCCTGCCGTGAGGACCCGGCCCGCCTCGGCGTCCGCCTTCTGGACGGGCCCCTCGCGGGCGTCATGCAGCCGCTGTTCCAGACCTCGGCGAACGTCAGCGGCGAGCCGGCGCCGTCGCGGTTCGAGGATCTGCCGGAGGCGATCGTCGCCGGCGCCGACCTCGCGATCGACGGCGGCGCGCTGACCGGGTTCCCCTCGACCGTGGTCGACATCGCCTCGATCGACATCGACGGCAGCTGGGCGATCCTCCGCGAGGGCGGGTTGCCGGCGGACCGCGTCTCAGAGGTCCTCGGCTAGCTCGAGCTCAGCAGTGCTGGGGCCCCGGGTGGTAGGGGAGGCGGACGATCCGCATCGAGCGGTTGTCGCGCTCGTCTTCCTCGTAGAAGAGGTTCCGGGGGTCGACCCGCATCACGAACGCGAAGCACCCGCGGAGGCCGCTGACGTTGACCCACTGGCGGTCGTATTCGGACGGGTAGATGTCCGACCAGCCGACCGATGTGCCGAGCCGGACCCGCTTGCGGCCGGGGTTCTGGTTGCAGCCGGGATAGACCCAGTGAGCGGGCGAGCGCCGCATCGCCCTCGTCCGCTCGAGGTCGCGGAGGCAGTAGAAGACCTTCGGCCCCTTGCGGACCCGCTCCAGGGGCCGGTGGTGTTCGTCGAGCGACCAGATCTCCATGCTGAGCGGGTCGTGGACCTTCCAGTAGGAGCCGCCCCAGTATGAGCCGACGTCGTAGAAGTGGATCTGGGCGTCGGTCTGGAAGATCTCGACCCCGCCGCCGATCCTGTAGATCGCCTGGTTGGCGTGCATCCAGCCGCGCTTGTAGCGGCGACCGCGCAGCTCCATCGGGCCGCGGCCGCGCGAGCGGATGTCGCTGGTGGCGTGCAGCAGCGTCCCCCCTCCGTAGCCGTAGGCGCCGCCGCTGTGCTCGACGTAGAGGTCGGATGGGGGGCCGACCCGCAGATCGGGGCAGAGGAGGTGGCCCGAGCCGGGCCCTTCGCAGGGGTTGCCGGAGCCGTGCTCGCCGCCGGCCGCGCCCCCGCTCGGAGCCGCGACGGCCGCCGCCGCGAGCGCCGCGACGAGTGCGAGGGCTCCGAGACGGAAGGTCACCCCGGCAGGCTACCCGCGCCCGGGGTGAGCCGACACGGGCCGGGCCTACATATCCCGACCCGTTGCTAAGGTCGCTGGGACCATGACCGAGCTCCCCGAGAACCTTCAGAGCGCCCCCCTCTCCGAGGTCGACCCGGAGATCGCGACCGTTCTCGACCGCGAGCTCTCTCGCCAGCAGGGGACGCTGGAGATGATCGCGTCGGAGAACTTCGTCCCGCAGGCGGTGATGGAAGCCGTCGGGTCGGTGCTGACCAACAAGTACGCCGAGGGCTACCCAGGGCGGCGCTACTACGGCGGCTGCGAGGAGGTCGACGTCGCCGAGCAGCTCGCGATCGACCGCGCCAGGGAGCTGTTCGGCGCCGAGCACGCCAACGTCCAGCCTCACGCCGGCGCCCAGGCGAACAACGCGGCCTACATGGCGCTGGTCGAACCGGGCGACACGATCATGGGGATGGCGCTCGACCATGGCGGCCACCTGACCCACGGCATGAAAATCAACGTCTCCGGGAAGCTCTACGAGGTGGTCGCCTACCACGTGCGGCGCGACGACTTCCGGGTCGACATGGACGAGGTCGAGCGGCTGGCCGGTGAGCACCGGCCGAAGGTGATCGTCGCCGGCTGGTCCGCCTACCCGCGCCAGCTCGACTTCGCCGCGTTCCGCGACATCGCCGACGGGGTGGGAGCGAAGCTGATGGTCGACATGGCCCACTTCGCCGGGCTCGTCGCCGCCGACGAGCATCCGAACCCGGTGCCCCACGCCGACGTCGTCACGACGACGATCCACAAGACGCTCTGCGGGCCGCGCAGCGGGATGATCCTCTGCCGCTCCGAACACGCCGCGGCGATCGACAAGGCGGTCTTCCCGGGACAACAGGGCGGGCCCTTGATGCACGCGATCGCGGCCAAGGCGGTCGCCCTCCGGATCGCGGCGACCGAGCCGTTTCGTGCCCGCCAGCGGCAGACGATCGCCAACGCGCGGGCGCTCGCGGCGGGGCTCGAGGAGGCCGGGGTGCCGGTCCTGACCGGGGGCACCGACGTCCACCTGATACTCGTCGACCTGACGCCGTCCGGCCTCGACGGCAAGACGGCCGAGAGTCGGCTCGAGGCGGTCGGAATCACCGTCAACCGAAACGCGATCCCGTTCGACGAGCGGCCGCCGATGAACCCCTCGGGGCTGCGGATCGGCACGCCCGCCCTGACCACCCGAGGCCTCCTCGAGGAGGACATGCGCGAGATCGCCTCGGTGATCGCCACCGCCCTCGGCGACGACTTCGAGTCGGAGAAGGCCTCGCTCCGCGACCGGACCCAGGCCCTGATGGACCGTTACCCCCTGTACAGCCAATTAGCGAGCGTCACAGTCTGATTTCCGCGAGCGGCGCCGATGAGACGCATAGCCGCCCCCCCAGGCGCGCAGCGGAGGAGGCGGCCGAGTGATTAGCGAGCATCGCAATCTGATTCCTTGCGAGCGGCTCTGGAGAGACCGGCGGCCCCCCCCGGACGCGCAGCGGAGGAGGCGGCCGAGTAAATGAGGATCTGGGTCGACATGAGCGCCCCCGCGCACGTCCTCGTGCTGCGGCCGATCATCGAGCGGCTCCGGGCCCAGGGGCACACGGTCGAGATCACGTCGCGTGACTACGCCCAGACCGAGGCGCTGCTCGACCTGCACCGCATGCCGCACACCTCGATCGGCCGCCACGGCGGCGCCTCGCGCCTGAGCAAGGCGTACCGGCTCGCGGCCCGGACGACCGGGATGATCGGCTTCGGGCGGAGCCGCTCGTTCGACCTGGCGCTGGCCCACGGCTCGAACGACCTGGCGATCGCCTCCCGCCTCCTCGGCATCCCCGAGGCGAACATGCACGACTACGAGTACGCGGTCACCCAGCACCACATCGGGTGCCGGCTGGCGAAGCGGGTGATGTTCCCGGAGTCGGTACCGCCCGAGCGGCTGCGACGGTTCGGGGTCGGCCCCGACAAGCTGTTCCCCTACCCGGGGATAAAGGAGGAGTACTACCTGTTCGACTTCGAGCCCGACCGCGGTGCGATGAAGCGGCTGTCGGTCGACACCTCGCGGGTGGTCGTGGTCGTCCGGCCGCCCCCCGACGTCTCGCTCTATCACCGCAAGTCGAACCCGCTCTTCCCGAAAGTCCTGACCCGGTTGGGGCAGGACGACGAGGTGCACGCGATCGTCCTGCCGCGGACGCAGACCCAGCGGGAGTTCATCGAGGCGATGGAGCTGCCCTCGCTGATCGTCCCGCCCGGCGCGGTCGAGGCCCAGAGCCTGATCGCCCAGGCTGACCTGGTCGTCTCCGCGGGGGGGACGATGAACCGCGAGGCCGCCGCGCTCGGAACACCCGTCTACACGACCTACGGAGGCCGGCTCGGGGGAGTCGACGAAGAGTTGATCCGGTCCGGGCGGATGCGGCCGCTGACCGACCCGCGCGCCCTGCAGCTGGAAAAGCGCTCCGCAGGAGCGACTCCGACGAGGAGAGATCCCGCCTACCTCGTCGAGAGGATCCTCGGTACCGTCGGAGACACGCCATCGCGCGGAGAGCGACACCACGCCCTGACCTCCTAGCAGAGTCCGAGGAAACCCGGGCCAGGCTGCAGCACTTCATCGACCTGGCGGGGGACGGAGAGTCGCGCCCGATTGACCCGGTTCTGCGCGTTCTCGACGTCATGATCTCGGGCGCGATCCTGCTCGTGCTGTCGCCTTTCCTGGCGCTGACCGCGGCGGCCATCTTCCTCTCCTCCGGAAGACCGGTCCTCTACCGTGGGGCGCGGGTCGGCCGCGCCGGGCAGCTGTTCTGGATGTACAAGTTCCGGACCCTCGCCCCGGACGCCGAATCGCGGCTCGGCCCGTATCTCGGCGAGGAGCTGTCGCGGCGCACCGAGGAAGAGGTGACGAGGATCGGGCGGACGCTGCGGGCGATCCATCTCGACGAGGTCCCCCAGCTCTGGAACGTCCTCCGCGGCGACATGGCCGTGGTCGGGCCGCGCCCGATCCGGCCCGCGTTCTTCACCGAGCTCTGCGAGGAGATCCCGCAGTACTGGCAGCGGCTGGTCGTCCGTCCCGGGGTGACCGGCTTCGCCCAGACCCGCGTCACCCGCGAGGAGTCGTGGGCGAACAAGCTCGCCCACGACATGGAGTACATCGCCGACCGCTCGGTCGGCCTCTACTTCAGCGTCCTGCTGGCCACCGTCCCCAAGGTCTTCGGCCGCGGCCCCGCCGCCCCCGCATAGCGCCGCCTCCTCTGCTCCCGCTCGGGCCAGAAGAAACAGAAATTTGACTGGCTCTCGCTCCCGCGTCCGGGGGCGTCCAGGCCGACCCGGGTGACAGACTGCCGCTGCATGTGCGGCATCTGCGGCGTCGTCACAGCGGGCGGGGAGCGCCCCGACCTCGACGTGGTCAGGAGGATGAGCGGCCGCCTCGTCCACCGCGGCCCCGACAGCGACGGGCTCCGCGCCGAGGGCCCGGTTGCCCTTGCGGCGCGGCGGCTCTCGATCATCGACCTCGAGGGCGGGACCCAGCCGATCGCCAACGAGGACGGCAGCGTCGTCGTCGTCCAGAACGGCGAGATCTACAACTACCGCGAGCTGCGCCGCGACCTCGAGCGCGCCGGCCACCGCTTCGCGACCGCATCCGACACCGAGGTCCTCGTCCACGCCTACGAGGAGCACGGCGACTCCTTTGTCGAGCTCCTCCGCGGGATGTTCGCGATCGCGGTCTGGGACGCGCGCTCCTCGCGCCTGCTGCTGGCCCGCGACCGGTTCGGGATCAAGCCGCTCTTCTACCGTTTCGCCGGCGGCTCGCTCTCGTTCGCCTCGGAGCTGAAGGCGATGCTCGAGCAGCCGGAGTTCTCGCGCGAGATCGACCCCCGCGCCCTCGCCGCCTTCCTCGCCTTCAACTCGGTGCCGGCGCCGATGACGATCTTCGCCGAAGCGCGAAAGCTCCCGGCCGGGTGCACGCTGGCATGGCGGGACGGCGAGATCGCCGAGCGCCGCTACGCGCGGCCGCGCCCGGTCCAGGCCGCGCAGGCGCGGAGCGGTCCTGCCGCCGAGCTCGCGGGCGAGCTGCGCGAGACGCTGCGCGACTCGGTCCGCGCCCACCTCGTCGCCGACGTCCCGGTCGGCGTCCTGCTCTCGGGCGGCGTCGACTCGGCCGGGCTGACGGCGCTCGCCGCCGCTGAGTCCTCAGAGCCGGTCAGGACCTTCTCGATCGGGTTCGAGGAGGCGAGCTTCGACGAGCTCGAGCGGGCCCGCCTGGTCGCGCGCCGCTACGCCACCGATCACCACGAGCTGGTCCTCCGCCCCGACGCCGCCGAGCTGCTGCCGAAGCTGATCGAGGCCTTCGACGAGCCGTTCGGGGATTCCTCGGCGGTGCCGACCTACCTGGTCTCCCAGCTCGCCGCCGGCGCGGTCAAGGTCGCGCTGTCGGGCGAGGGCGGCGACGAGCTGTTCGGCGGGTACTACACCTACGTCGCCGATCTGCTGGCTCCGCGGGTGGCGCCGCTCACCGCGCTCGCCTCGCCGCTGGTCGAGGCCCTGCCCAGCTCCGACGCCAAGGTCAGCCTCGACTACAAAGCGAAGCGGTTCGTGCGCGGCGCCCGCCTGCCGGCGCTCGAGCGACATCACGCCTGGAAGGAGATCTTCACGGCGCCGATGCGGACCTCGCTGCTGGGCGAGCACGACACCGGGTGGGACCCGGTCGACCTGCTGCGCGACCGCTACGCCGAAACCGCGGGGGCCGAGCCCCTCGCCCGCCTCCAGGACCTCGACCTCGGCATCTACCTCGTCGACGACCTCCTGGTCAAGACCGATCGCTCGAGCATGGCCCACTCGCTCGAGCTCCGCGTCCCGTTCCTCGACCAGCGGGTGGCCGATTTCGCGCTCGGGCTCGCGACCCCGCTGAAGGTCCGCGGGTTCTCGAAGAAGCGGCTCCTGCGGCGGGCGCTGGCGCCGCTGCTGCCGCGGGAGATCGTCCGCGGACCCAAGCAGGGGTTCTCGATCCCGCTCGCCGCCTGGCTGCGGGGACCGCTCGAGCCGTTTGCGCGCGAGACCCTCTCCCCTTCGACCCTGGGGCGGCAGGGCTGCTTCGACCCCGCCGTCGTCGGCCCGATGCTCGACCGGCACTGCTCGGGCAGGGAGGACCTCAGCCGTCAGCTCTGGGGCCTGATGTCGTTCACACTCTGGTTCGATCGGTATGCCCGCTAGCATCGACGCGCTCTTCGCATTCCTGGTCGCGGGCGTCCTCGCGTTCCTGCTGGTGCCGTACACCGACCGGCTCGCAAGACGGGTCGGGGCGATCGACTTCCCCAACGAACGCTCGCTGCACGAGGCGCCGACGCCGAGGCTCGGCGGCCTCGCGATCCTCGTCGCGGTCCTCGTCACCGGTCTGATCTGGCTGCCGTGGGACGGTGAGACGCGCGCGATCCTGATCGGAGCGGTGCTGATCACCACGGTCGGGTTCCTCGACGACATCTACGATCTGAACGCGGCGCTCAAGCTCACGGGGCAGACGATCGCGGTGATAGTCCCGGTCGCCGCCGGCGTCACCGTCGAAAGCTTCACCTTTCCCTTCCTCGGGGCCCTCGACCCGGGCTCGGTCGAACTCGCCGGCCTCCCCGGCCCGGGCGCGATCGACCTCGGCGACGTCGGCACCGTCGTCGGGATCGTCGCCGTGATCAACGTCATCAACCTGATCGACGGGGTCGACGGGCTCGCCGCCGGAGTCTGCACGATCTCCGGCGTCACCCTGGCGGTGATCGCGCTCTCGCTCGACCGCAACGCCGCCGGGGTGCTGGCGGCGCTGACCGCCGGGGCCTCGCTCGGCTTCCTCCGCCACGGCTTTCCGCCGGCGACGACCTTCATGGGGGACACGGGCTCCAACCTCCTCGGCTTCCTGCTGGGAGTGGTCGCGGTCCAGGGAGCGCTGAAGACGAACGCCGTGATCGCCCTGTTCCTGCCGCTGATCATCCTCGCCGTCCCGATCCTCGACACCGGCTTCGTGGTCGCCAAGCGGCTCAAATACCGCCGCCCGATCTACCGGGCCGACCGCTGGCACTTCCATCACCGGATGGCCGACATCGGGTTCTCGCAACGGCGCACGCTCGCCTACCTCTACGGCTGGACCTTCGTGATGGCGCTCCTCGCGCTGGCCCTGCGCTTCGTCCCCTACAGCGACAACCACGGCCACTTCGACTTCTTCTGGAGCGCGGTGATGGCCTTCTTCGGCCTGC
Source organism: Solirubrobacterales bacterium (assembly GCA_036557525.1). Taxonomy (GTDB): domain Bacteria; phylum Actinomycetota; class Thermoleophilia; order Solirubrobacterales; family 70-9; genus VRUE01. Next base: position 23,510 of record DATBHH010000073.1, read on the forward strand.
TGGCGCTGGCGGCGAGCGTCTACCTGGTCGAGGTCCTCGAGATCCTCAAGCTGCGCCAGGCGCGGCTGCGCCAGCTGGTCGGGCTGCGGCGCGACGCCGGCAGGCCGATCCCAGGGACCGCGACGGTCGACCGGGCGGTCGAACGCGAGCTCGAGACCGGCAGCTTTCCCGCCATCGACCCCGAGACGGGCGAGTTCGAGGCCCTCGACCCGGACCCGACTCCGGGTCCGGGGCGGTAGTGGCAACCGTTACGAAAGTGGCTCTAGAAAGCGGATAACGGCCCCTTTTGGATATAGTCGCCATTCCGCCCGCTCGTCCTGAGCCGGGCGGATTTTATGTCTCCTCCCAAGCACGTCGACCTCGTGGTCCTGGCAGCCGCGCTCGCGGTTTTCCTGCTTGCCGGCTGGCCGCTCCTCGGCTACGGCGTCGCCGCCGCCGCCTGGCTCGCCCAGCGCGGGATCCAGGTCCTCGCCGGCCGTCGCATCGCAGAGGCGATCGCCAACGGGAATCGCCAGAGGGCGATGGGGACGCTTGCGGTCTCGACCCTCGGTCGCGTCTGGCTGATGGTCACGTCCGCTCTCCTGGTCGGCCTCGCCGATCGCGAATCGGGGCTGGCGGCGGCGCTCCTGCTGGTCGTCCTGTTCACGGTCTCGTTCGCCGCCCAGGGGATCGCCTACCTGCTCGAGCCCGAAAGGCCGGGGGTGGCATCATGAGCGCCGGAACCGCCGCCGCGCCGCCGGCTCCGGAGAGGTCCACGGGCCTCTCGACGAAAGCGAAAGTGCTGATCGGCGTCGGCACCTACCTCGCGATCGCGATCCTCCTGCTGCTGATCTTCGGCAGCGCCGGCAAGAACGAAGAATTCCAGCCCCAGAACGAGTTCAAGCTCGAACCCTGGATCTCGATCCACCTCGGCAGCATCGACCTCAGCATCAACAAAGCGGTGCTGTACCTCGTGCTCGCCTGCGCGCTGACGGTCGCGACGATGACCTGGATCTCGCGGCGGATGACGGAAAAGCCGAACCGGGTCCAGACCGCGGTCGAGGTCGCCTACGACCTGACCAAGAACAACATCACCGGCGGCAACCTCGACACCGCGACGGCGACCCGCTGGTTCCCGTTCCTCGGCGCCCTCTTCTTCTTCATCTGGTTCTCGAACATGATCGGGTTCCTGCCGCTGCCGACCAACACCGAGCACACGGTCGACATCCTCGGCGTCGGCGTCCCGTCGTTCGCCCTCTACGCGGCCACCGCCAACCTCTCGATCCCGCTCGTCCTGACCCTGGTCGTCTGGGTCTCGTACCACGTCGAAGGGATCCGCGCCAAGGGCCTCGTGCCCTACCTCGCGAGCTGGCTGCCGCCCGGCCTCGAGGACATGAACCCGATCGCCAAGGGGTTCATCTTCGTGATCGAGGCGATCTCCCACTTCGCCCGCCTGATCTCACTCTCGGTGCGGCTCTTCGCCAACATCCTCGCCGGCCACCTGCTGCTCCTGTTCATGGGCGGCGGGCTCGCGGTGCTGCTCGGGATCGCCGCGCTCGGCGCCCTCACCTTCCCGCTCGCGTTCTTCTTCTTCATCCTCGAGGTCGGCCTTATCGCCACCCTCCAGGCTTTTATCTTCTCGACCCTGACCGCGATCTACATCGGCGGAGCCGTCTCCGCCAGCCACTAAAAAAGGAGAGCTGTTCAATGGATCTGTCCCCAATTGCCGCCGCGATCTCCGACGAAGGGATCGAATCGGCCGGCAAGGCGATCGCCCTCGGCGTCGGCGCCGGGCTCGGCTCGATCGGCGCCGGCATCGGCATCGGCTTC